>NZ_AOPZ01000568.1 GCF_000414115.1 Streptomyces aurantiacus JA 4570 | reverse complement strand
GCTCGGCGGACCCATGGAGCAGGGCGGCCACACGGAGCCCGGTAGGCCCACGCGGCCCGACAGGCCCACGAACTCAAGCGGCCACACGGAGCCCGGTAGGCCCACGCGGCCCGACAGGCCCACGAACTCAAGCGGCCCCAAGCCGCCGAGCGGGCCAGAGGCGCCCGGCGGGCCCGCCAGCCCCGGCCCCACGTCGCCGGGCGGGATCCCCGCCGACCCCGGGCCCACCGGCCCCGCCCGGCCGGGCCCCACCCCCTACCCGAAACCCCGTACGGACACCCCACCCGGCGCGGACATACAGCCCGCGTCGGGCGGCCACGCCGCGGCCCGTCCCGCCGCCCGCCAGGGCAACCTCCGCCCCCGCCTGACCTCTTTCGTCGGGCGGGAACCCGAACTCGACGCCATCCGTTCGGACATGCAGAGAGCCCGCCTGGTCACCCTCACCGGACCGGGCGGCTCCGGCAAGACCCGCCTCGCCGAGGAAGCCGCCGCCGGGCATCCGAGCGCGTGGCTGGCCGAGCTCGCCCCGCTCGACCGGCCGGAGGCGGTCCCCGGCGCCGTCGTCAGCGCGCTCCGCCTGCGCGAGACCGTGCTGATGACCAGTGAGCTGACGGCCACCCACAGCGACCCTCTCGCCTTGCTCATCGAGTACTGCGCCCCGCGCAGCCTGCTCCTGATCCTTGACAACTGCGAGCACGTCATCGGCGCCGCCGCCCAGCTCGCCGAGACCCTCCTCACCCACTGCCCGGGGCTCACGGTCGTCGCGACCAGCCGCGAACCCCTGGGCGTGCCGGGCGAGACCGTGCGCCCGGTGGAGCCGCTCCCGCCCGCCCCGGCGCACCGCCTGTTCGCCGAGCGGGCCGAAGCCGTGCGCCCCGGCTTCGACCCGGACCGGGACGCGGAGTCGGTCGCGGAGATCTGCCGCCGTCTCGACGGCCTGCCCCTGGCCATCGAGCTGGCCGCCGCCCGCCTGCGGCTGCTCACGCCCCGGCAGATCGCCGACCGCCTGGACAACCGCTTCCGCCTGCTCACCAGCGGCGCCCGCACGGTCCTGCCGCGCCAGCAGACCCTGCGGGCCGTCGTCGACTGGTCCTGGGACCTGCTCGACGAGGCCGAGCGCACGGTCCTGCGCGAGGTGTCCGTCTTCGCGGGCGGCTGGGACCTGGAGGCCGCCGAAGCCGTCTGCTCCGGCCCGGCGGCGGACCTCATCGGCGCGCTCGTCGACAAGTCCCTGGTCGTGGCGACTCCGTACGACACGGGCGAGGAGGGCGGCACGGCCCCCGGCGGCGCGGGCGACGGAATGCGCTATCGCCTGCTGGAGACCATCCAGGAGTACGCCACGGAGCGCGCCGCCGAGACCCCCGGCCCGCGCGCCGAGGCGGAGCGGCGGCACAGCGCGTACTTCCGCGCGCTGGCCGAGACGGCCGAGCCCCTGCTCCGCTCGGCCGAGCAACTGCCGTGGATCCACCGCCTGGAGGCCGACCTGGACAACCTCCGCGCGGCCCTGCAGCGCGCCGTCGAGTCCCGCGACGAGGCACAGGCGCTGGGCCTCACCCTGTCCCTCGGCTGGTTCTGGTGGCTGCGCAACTACCGCGAGGAGGGCTCGCAGTGGGTCGGCCGGGCGCTGGGCCTGACGGTGCCGCCGGACGCGCCGGACGCGCCGGCCACGATCGCGGAGGGCGCGCTGGTGGACCGCACCTCCCCGTTCGCCACGGCGGCCGCGGGCCTCGAAGCGGATCTCGCCGACGAGGACGCCCCGTTGTTCTGGTCGCGCATGGGTCTGCGGATGCTGCATCTGTTCCTGACGGTGGAGTCCAGGCCAGCGGTGGTGCTCGGCAGCGCTCTGGACGCGCGGTACATCCTGCGGGTGCGGGACGTGTTCGCCCGGCCGGTGCCGGCGAGCGGCCGGTTCCCGGGCCTGGTGTGGCCGTTCACGCTGTACTTCGTCGACTGGGTCGCCGACGTCCTGCCCTACCTGGACCTCGCGGTCGACAACTGCCGCCGTTTCGGCGGCGACTGGGAGGTCGCGATCACGCTCATGTTCCGTGTGCACACCGCCGTCGACCAGCCGGGCCACCTCGTGGGTGTCGACGGTGACCTGGCGGAGCTGCGCGAGCTGAGCCGGCGGGTGGGCGACCGCTGGCTGCGCGCGCAGGTGTGCAGCGCGGCGGGCGAGGCGGCGATGGCACGCGGCCGCCACGAGGAGGCCCGGCGGGAGTACGAGGAGGCGCTGCGCCTCGCCTACGAAGTCGGCGCGCACGCCGAGGCCCCCTTCCTGATCGCCCGCCTCGCCGAGATCGCCTACCGCTCGGGCGACCACGAGCTCGCCGTGAAGGGCCTGGCGGAGGCCAACGCCAAGGCCGACGACTACGGGGTCACGGACTCCCGCGCCTTCATCCGCCTCATGAGCGCCGACATGGCGCTGGCCGACGGCGACACGGCCGGGGCCCGGGCCCTGGCCGACGAGGCCCGCGCGGAGGCCGAGCGCGGGACGCCGCCGCCGCAGTTCGCCGCGGGCCTCGGCGGCGTGGAGGCCCGCGTCACGGCCGCCGAGTCCGGCCCGTCGGCCGGGCTCGCCGTCCTGGCCGGGGTGTTGCCGGAGGCGCTGCGCACCCGTTGTTCGGAGGCGGTCGTCGCGAGCCTGGTGGACGTGGCCGCCGCGCTCCTGCTCGATACGGGCGAGCACGCCCGCGCGACCCGCCTGCTGGCCTTCGCCACCCGCTGGCGCGGCGGCCACGAACGCCCCATGCCGGAGCGGGCCGAAGCCGAACGCGTGGCGAAGGAGGCCCGGTCGGTGCTCGGCGACGACGGGTACGAGCGGGAGCGCGCCGCGGGCGACGGGCTGACCATGGACGAGGCCATGGAGGAGCTGACGGACGCGGCCCCCTGAGGGACTGTCCATGAACCCCCGCCTGGGTTCCGGCGCCCGGGTCGGGACGGCTCGGACAGGCTCTCAGGTGCAGGAGAGCCGCGACTGGGCCCAGTCCGCCAGGGCCGTCGAGTCGAACGGCGTGTGCGGCTCGACGACCAGGCGGATCGTCTTGCGCCCGGTCAGCCCGACGCGCACGGGCACCGCCGCGTCGCCCCCCTTGATCAGCGGCGACCGCCACAGCCGCGCCCCGTCGGCGTACACGGAGAACCGCACCTTGCCGAGCCCCAGCGTCATGTCGTCGACGCCGACGAGCGCTTCGTAGGAGGAGCACGTGCGGTTCAGGTCGATGGTGACCGAGGACCGGCCGTGCACCGTCACACCGTGGCCGTAGCGCTTGTCGCCGATGGACATGCCCCAGCGCTGCCACACCCAGCTGCTCTCACCGAGCCGCATCTCGGGCTTGGTGCCGTCGCCGGTGAGGCCGTACTCCAGCTCGTTCCACTGGTAGACCTTCGGCGCGGGCGGCGGCGGGGGCGGCGGTTTCGGCGTGGGCTTGGGCGGGGTCGGCCGCGGCTTCGGCGGGGGCGGCGGCTTGGGCTTTGGCCGCTCCGGCGGCTTGGGCTTCGGCGGCTCGGGCTTCGGTGTGGGTTTCGGCGTCGGCTTGGGGGTGGGCTTCGGCGTCGGTTTCGGCGTGGGGGTGGGCGTGGGCGTGGGCGTGGGTCTGGGGGCGGGTGGCTTCGGCTTCGGCTCGGGCTTGGAGGGGGGCGGCTTGCGCGGCACGATCGACTCGGCGGCCGGCGGCTGGGCCTTCGGCTCGGCTCCGGCGGCTGGGCCTTCGGCGGCGCGTCCTTCTTGTCGCCGCCTGCCGTGAGGGCGAGGGCCACGGCCACCCCGGCCGCGACGACGACACCCGCCGCGATCCCCGCCTTCGCGGGCGCCCCGAGCCCCTCGGACGCGGCGCCCCCGGCCCCGGCCCCGGCA
>NZ_AOPZ01000567.1 GCF_000414115.1 Streptomyces aurantiacus JA 4570 | reverse complement strand
GGGTGCGGGCGCCGGTGCGGCCGGGGGAGTGGTGGGCGCCGGTGCTGCTGGGGGCGCCGTGAGTGCCAGTGCGGCTCGCGATGCCGTTGGCGCCGGAGCGCCCGGCGCTGCCGCCGCCGTGCTCCAGGTGCACAGCCTCGCCGACCCCACCCTCGTCGTCGACGCCGCCCAACTCTGGGCGGGCGCCGAGCACTTCGGGCCGCGCGCCCAGGCCCAGGCGCTGCTCGCCGTGCGCCGCGCCGCCCGCGTCTGGCCGCC
>NZ_AOPZ01000566.1 GCF_000414115.1 Streptomyces aurantiacus JA 4570 | reverse complement strand
CCGCCGACCGGCTCGCCGACGCCGAGCGGCGCGCCGCCGACCTCGCCGTGCGCAACCGGCTCGCCCGCGAACTGCACGACTCGGTGGGCCACGCCCTGAGCGCCGTCACGCTCCAGGCGAGCGCGGCCCGCAAACTCCTCGACCGGGACCCCGAGTTCGTCCGCGAGGCGCTCGCCGCCATCGAGGACACCACCCGCCGCACCGTCGAGGCCCCCCCCGCCGCACCGTCGGCGAGCTCGACGCCGTCCTCGGCGTGCTGCGCGAGGGCGGCGAGCGCGGGCCCGGACACGACACGGCCCCGGCGCCCACGCTCGGCGGCGACCTGGACGGACTCCTGCGCCGCACCCGCGCGGGCGGCCTGCGCGTGGACGCCGCCGTCGACCTCGGCGCGCTGGGTCCCGAGGGCGCCGACGCGCTGCCGCCGATGGTGTCCCGCGAGGGCTACCGCATCGTGCAGGAGGCCCTGAGCAACGCCCTCAAGCACGCGGGCCCCGACACCACGGTGGCCTTGCGCGTCGGGCTCGACGGCTCCGGCCTGGAGATCGTCGCCGAGAACCCGCTCCCGGACCCCGCCCGCGCCGAGCCCGCGCCCGCCCGCACCGGCGGCGGCCACGGCCTGCGCGGCATCGCCGACCGGGCCCGCCTCCTCGGCGGCACGGCGGAGGCGGGCCCCGCCGACGCCACCCCGGGCACCCGCGTCTGGAGACTGCACGTACGCCTGCCCTTCACGGGCCACGCATGATCACGCCACGTACGAAGGGACCGACCCCATGACCGACGCCGCATCCCCCGCCCCGCTGCGCATCGTGCTCGCCGACGACGAGCGCATGGTGCGCACGGCGCTGCGCGCCATCCTCGCCGCCGAGCCCGACCTGGAGATCGTCGGCGAGGCGGCGACGGGCGCCGAGGCGGTGTCCGTCGTGCGCGAGCTGAAGCCCGACGTGGTGCTCATGGACGTACGCATGCCGGAGATCGACGGCATCCGCGCCACCGAACAGATCCTGCGGGCCATGGACGCGCCGCCGCGCATCGTCGTCGTCACGACCTTCGAGAACGACTCCTACGTGTACGAGGCGCTGCGCGCCGGAGCGTCCGGCTTCCTGCTCAAGCGGGCCGAGGCCGAGGCGCTGGTGCAGGCGGTGCGCCTGGTGGCGCGCAGCGACTCGCTGCTGTTCCCGGCGGCCGTGCGTGCCCTTGCCGCCGAGCACGCGCGCGCCGAGACCGCGCAGGCGCCCTGGATCGCCCGGCTCACCGGCCGGGAGAGCGAGGTGCTGCGGTTCATGGCGGCCGGGCTCACCAACGCGGAGATCGCCGGGCGGATGGAGGTCGGCGCGGCGACGGTGAAGACGCATGTGGCGGCGGTGCTCGCGAAGACGGGGGCGCGGGACCGTACGCAGGCGGTGATCGCGGCGTACGAGGCGGGGTTCATGAAGAACGTCTGAGAAAACGGACACATCGGTGCAAGCGGGGAACGGAACGGCGTCGCGCGTTCGTCCTCCCGGGGGATGAACAAGACGATCAGGCACGCCTCGGTCTTCGCGCTGCTCCTGGTGCTCGCCCTGCTTGTGCGGGCGACCTGGGTGCAGTTCCACGACTCGAAGGCTCTCGCGGACGACAAGCTGAACCGGCGCAACGCGATCGAGCAGTACGCGTACCCGCTGGGCGACATCATCGTGGGCGGGGACGCCGTCACCGGTTCGAAGCGGACGGCGGGCGGTGACCTGGCGTACCAACGCACGTACAAGAACGGGCCGCTGTACGCCGGTGTCACCGGCTACAGCTCGCAGGTGTACGGCGCCACACAGCTGGAGGGCATCTACAAGGACCTCCTCGACGGCACCGACAACCGCCTCAAGAACCCCCTGGACACGCTCACCGACAAGCGGGCCGACCCCGGTGACGTCCTCACGACCATCGACCCGGGCGTGCAGAAGGCGGCGTACAAGGCGCTCGGCGACAAGAAGGGCGCGGCCGTCGCGGTCGACCCGAAGACCGGGAAGATCCTCGGCATGGTCTCCACGCCGTCGTACGACCCGTCGAAGATCAGCGGTTCCACCGACGGCGACGCGTGGAAGGCGCTCACCACCGACGAGGACAAGCCGATGGTGAACCGCGCGCTGCGCCAGCCGCTGCCGCCCGGTTCGACGTTCAAGCTGGTCGTCGCGGCGGCCGCGCTCGAGGACGGGCTCTACGGCTCCGTCGACGAGAAGACCGCGAGCCCGAACCCGTACACGCTGCCCGGGACCCGCACGGTCCTGAAGAACGAGAGCGCGTCGGCGCCCTGCGAGAACGCGACGATCCGTACGGCGCTGCAGTACTCCTGCAACAACGTCTTCGCCAAGATGGCCGTCGACCTCGGTCAGGACAAGGTGAAGGCGCAGGCGGAGAAGTTCGGCTTCAACGCGGACCACCTGGATGTGCCCGTGCGGGCGTCCGAGAGCGGCTACCCCTCGGACATGGACAAGGCGCAGACCGCGCTCACCGGCATCGGGCAGTTCGACGTCACCGCGACGCCGTTGCAGATGGCCATGGTGTCCGCCGCGATCTCCAACGGCGGGGAGCTGGCCGCTCCGCACATGGTCTCCAAGGTCACGGACTCGGACGGGAACGTGCTGCAGGAGTACGGGGACGGCGACGCGCAGCGGGTGATGGGCTCGGCCACCGCCGAGGGGTTGCGGTCCGCGATGGAGACCGTGGTCGAGAAGGGGACGGGCACGAACGCGCGGATCCCCGGAGCCTCGGTGGGTGGCAAGACCGGTACGGCTCAGCACGGTGAGAACAACTCCAAGACGCCGTACGCCTGGTTCACGTCCTACGCCAAGGGGGGCGACGGGAAGAAGGTCGCTGTCGCGGTGATCGTGGAGTCGTCGGACGCGGCGCGCTCCGAGGTCAGCGGGAATGGGTTGGCTGCGCCTGTTGCTTCGGCGATGATGCGGGCTGCGCTGCGCTAGCTTGCGGGGATTCCTGTCCCGCCGCTTCGC
>NZ_AOPZ01000565.1 GCF_000414115.1 Streptomyces aurantiacus JA 4570 | reverse complement strand
CGCCACCCCCGCCGCCCCGCTCCGGCTCCTCGTCGGCGGGCTCACCCACCACCCCCACCGGGCGCAGTCCGCACCGCGGGCGGCGCAGCAGGGCCGCCGCCACGCTGCGGGCCTGGCCGCCGTGGCCGAGGACCAGGACCGGCCGGGGTCTGCGCCGCACCGCCGCGCGCCGGTGCCAGTGGACCAGGGCGCGGCCGCCCGCGCCGAGCACGCCGTGCAGGGCGGCCGCGGTGAGCAGGGTGGCGGGGGGCAGGGGGGTGAGCGGGGGCGCGGCCGGGGCGAGGGCAGGGGACGCGGCGGGCACGAGGACGGCGGCCACGCACCAGGCGAGGGTGATCCGGCCGCAGAGCGCGGGGAGTTCGTCGAGCAGGGCGGGCGCGAGCGTGTCCTCGTACAGCCGCCCCTGGACGTTGAGGGCGAGGACGGCGGCGAGGAGCAGGGCCATCAGCACCGGGGAGCGGTACGGGCCGGGGAGCAGCAGGGCGGCCGTCACGGCGGCGAGGGCGTCGGCGGCGACCAGGGCGAGGGCGAGCCGGCGACGGCGGGCGGGCCGCCCGCCGCGCGG
>NZ_AOPZ01000564.1 GCF_000414115.1 Streptomyces aurantiacus JA 4570 | reverse complement strand
GCGGCCGCGCGGGCGGCCGGGGGCGCTGCGGGAGCGGGCGGTGCGGCCGCGGGCGGTGCGGAGGGTGCCGTGTCCTCGGCGACATCGATTCCGAAGTCCCGTGCCACACCGGCGAGCCCGTCCGCGTACCCCTGCCCGAGCGCGCGCAGCTTCCAGGCGGCGCCGCGGCGGTAGATCTCGGCGAGCAGCAGCACCGTCTCGTGGCTCGGGCGCGGCGGCGTGAAACGGGCGACGGGCTCACCGCGGGGGCCGCTGACCTGGAGGACCATCGCGGGCAGCCGGCCGAGCGGGGTGCCGGGCTCGGCGGGGCTGACGACGACCGTGACCCGGCTCGCGCCGGTCCGCAGGCGGCGCGCGTCGACCGTGACCGTGTCGCCGCTGAGGCGGGCGCCGGACGCGGCGGGCTGGTTGTAGAAGACGAAGTCGGCGTCGCCCGCGACCTTGCCGCTGTCGCCCGTGATCAGCACGGACAGATCGAAGGGGCCGGGCACGCGGAGCGTGAGGGCGCCGTCCGGCAGCGGCAGATTGCCGCCCGGAATCAGATCGGTCATCGGCGCCCCCTGTGGGTCGGGTCGGGTTGTGCGTCGGGTCGGGCGAGGTCCGCTAGTCGGCCGCGCGAGGTCGCGTGACGTCGTCGCGTGACTGGGAGAACGTGCAGGCCCGGCGCCCGGGTTCCCGCCGATACCGGAGGCGGATTCGGCGCCGCGCGAGCCGGTATTAGCGTGGACCTTGCGCACGGCGACCCCGAGCGCTCCGGCAAAAGTGGACGTACACGTACAAATGCGCCCATACAACAGTCGAATAACGTCAAAGCTCAAGAGGATCCGAGGTGCCCGCCCCATGCCCAGGCGTACGGAGCTGATCGAAGGACTCATGCAGCGGCACTCCCAGGTGCCGCGCGAGGCCGTCATCAAGGAGGACCTGCTGCGCGGCGGGATCGCCTTCGACGAGTCGGCGCTCAGCGACAGCGCCAACGAGGCCGCCGGCGACGTCAAGCCGAAGTCGTACTTCATCTTCTCCTTCGACCACGGCACCCTGCCCGAGCTGGGCGAGGCCGCCCTGCGCCGCCCGCCGGAGGAGATCGTGCTCACCGGCGGCCCCTACGACCTGCGCCGCACGGTGGTGTCGGTGCGGGTGAACCCGTCCTCGCCGTACCGCGTGGCGGCCGACGCGGACGGCCTGCTCGGCCTCTACCTGGACGGGCAGCGCATCTCCGACGTGGGCCTGCCCCCGATGCCGGACTACTACCGGCACAAGCTCGCGAACGGCAAGTCCGTCATGGAGGTCGCCCCGACCATCCAGTGGGGCTACCTCGTGTACCTCACGGTCTTCCGCGTCTGCCAGTACTTCGGCGCCAAGGAGGAGTGCCAGTACTGCGACATCAACCACAACTGGCGCCAGCACAAGGCCGCGGGCCGCCCCTACACGGGCGTCAAGCCCGTCGAGGAGGTCCTGGAGGCCCTGGAGATCATCGACAAGTACGACACCGCGAAGACCTCCACGGCGTACACCCTCACCGGCGGCGCGGTCACCTCGACGATCGGCGGCAAGGACGAGGCCGACTTCTACGGCCAGTACGCGAAGGCCATCGAGGAGCGCTTCCCCGGCCGCTGGATCGGCAAGGTCGTCGCGCAGGCGCTGCCCAAGGAGGACGTCCAGCGCTTCCACGACTACGGCGTGCGCATCTACCACCCCAACTACGAGGTGTGGGACCGGTACCTGTTCGAGCGGTACTGCCCCGGCAAGGAGCGCTACGTCGGCCGGGACGAGTGGCACCGTCGCATCCTGGACTCCGCCGAGGTGTTCGGGCCGCGCAACGTCATCCCCAACTTCGTCGCGGGCGTCGAGATGGCCGAGCCCTTCGGCTTCAAGACGGTCGACGAGGCCATCGACTCGACCGTCGAGGGGCTGCGCTACTTCATGGCGCACGGGATCACGCCCCGGTTCACCACCTGGTGCCCGGAGCCGACGACGCCGCTCGGCAAGGCCAACCCGCTGGGCGCGCCCCTGGAGTACCACGTGCGGCTGCTCCAGGAGTACCGCGCGACGATGGAGGAGTTCGGCCTCTCCTCGCCGCCCGGATACGGCCCCGCGGGCCCCGGCAACGCGGTCTTCTCGGTGAGCAGCTTCATGGACAGCCTGCCCGCGTAGTCGCCGCGAGGATTGAGCCCGTCCGGCGTTTGAGGACGAGGCCGAAGGCCGATTCGGCCCGCACGCAGTGCGACCCGCACCCGAACCCCGAGACCCGGCCGGAGGCCCCATGCAGCAGCACGTGACCGTCATCACCGGTGGCACCCGCGGCATCGGCGCCGCGATCGCCCTGCGCCTCGCGCAGGACGGCCACGACGTCGCCGTCGGCTACCGCTCCGACGAGGAGGCCGCCGGCCGCACGGCGGAGGCCGTCCGCGCGGCCGGCCGGCGCTGCGTCGCGGTCCGCCTGGACACCACGGACGAGAAGGACGTGGACCGGCTCTTCGAGTCGGCCGCCGCCGAACTCGGCCCCGTCACCGGTCTGGTGAACAACGCGGGCGTCAGCGGCCCCAACGGCCCGCTCGCGGAGGCCGACGCCGAGGGCATGCGCCGCGCCATCGACGTGAACGTCCTCGGCTATCTGCTCTGCGCCCGCCGCGCCGTGCGCGACATGACCCGCACCGGCGGCGGCGCGATCGTCAACATCTCCTCCGGCGCGGCGACCCTCGGCAGCCCCGGCCAGTACGTCCACTACGCCGCCACCAAGGCCGCGACGGACACCATGACCGTGGGCCTGGCCAAGGAGGTCGCCCCGCTCGGCATCCGCGTCAACTGCGTCGCCCCGGGCGTCATCTGGACCGAGTTCCACCAGGACCCCGAGCGCCCGGCGAAGCTCGCCCACACCATCCCCATGGGCCGCTCGGGCCGCCCCGACGAGGTCTCCGGCGCCGTCTCCTGGCTCCTGTCGGACGACGCGTCGTACACCACGGGGGCGGTCCTGCGCGTGGCGGGCGGCATGTGAGCCTGGGAGCCTGTCTTTGAAGACAGGCTCTCAGGCGCCGATCAGCGCGTCCCCTTCGGCGCTGCGCCAGTACCGCACGACGTGCCGGTCCCGTTTGCGCAGCACGAGCCCGCCCCGGTGCAGCACGCCCAGGTGGTACGAGACCGTGGCGGGCGCGAGCGCGTCGTGTAGGGGGGGGGGGAGCCGGTGCCGGGCGGCGAGCTCACCGGTCGTCCGGGGTGCGGCCAGATCGCCCAGGAGCGCGGCCCGGCTCCGGCCGAGCAGCCGCCCCACCGCGGGCTCGCGGCGCCGGTCGAGGGCCGCGCCGAGCCCCGCGGCCGGATAGCACAGGACCGCGTTGCCGGGGTCGCACAGCTGCGTGCCGACGTGCGGCCAGTGCGCGGCCGACGGGGCGAGGACGAGTTCGGCGCCGGACAGCGGGGTCGACTCGTCGTACCCGTCCTTGTGGACGCGCAGGCTGGTTCCGGCCCAGGTGACGTCGGGGTGCAGGGACGCCAGCAGATGACCCACGCCGTGCGCGGCCATGTCCGCCGACCGGTCGGCCACGTCCGCCTCCAGGGCCGCCCGCAGCGTCGGCCACCCGTCGGCCAGCGCCTCCTGCCAGAACCGCCGGAGCCCGCTCGCGGCCCGCGGTGCGAAGGACCCGGACTCGATGGCGGACCGCACGGCGGCGCACGCGGGCCCGCGGCCGGAGTGCACCATGGCGAGCTGGTCCGCGGCCACCTCGGGCGGTGTCGCGCCGACCGCCTCCAGCTGCTCGGCGAGGGTGCGGGCGGACCGGCCCGCGGCGGGCTTCGGCGTGAGCAGGTCCGGCATGTAGCCGGGCAAGGCGGCGTTGGGCACGGCTCCGGCGACCAGGGCGACATCGGGGTGGCGCAGCGCCCAGCGCGCCCCGGCACCGGGGTCGCCGAACAGCGGATGCCGCCGCCCCGACGCGGCGATCCGCAGCCACCACACGGCTTCGTAGGCGGGCGAGAGGGCGAGCCTGACCCGGCTCAGGCTCACCGCGTCCAGTTGCGCCGAGATCACACACCGGATGGTAGCCGCACCCAAGGCCCGCGTACCCCGGTCATTCGAGGCGCGTCGAATCTCTGACAAGCCGTCCCGGCAAGGCAGTTGACTGGTACCAGCGGCCGACGCAAGACGCCGCGACCGCGGACCCGAGCCGATCAGGGCGGGGTCATGGGCGCGGCCCGGGACCTGTTGCCGGGGGGAACAGGTACCGGGCCGCGTAGGCCGGTGGAGGGGGGCCTCATCGGACACGCCCTAGATGATGTCCTCCGCGATGTCCGCCTGCTCCTTGTCCGTGCCGTAGGCGGACGGCGTGCTGTAGGAGCGCCCGGCCACGAACCACCAGGCGGTGGCGAGGATGAGGACCGCGGCGAGGGCGATGGCCGCGTAGTTCATCGAGTCGACGTTCACCGGGGACTTCTGCGGCAGACAGAACAGCACGGTGACGAAGCCGACCCAGCACACCGCGATCCAGCCGACGGGCTTGCTCCACTTGCCGAGGTTCCACGGACCCGGCTGGAAGCGGTCGCCCGCCCGCAGGCGCAGCAGCACCGGGATCGCGTACGCGGGCGTGATGCCGATGACGTTGATGGCCGTGACCGCTCCGTACGCCGTCGCGGAGTACAGCGACGGCAGCGCGATGACGCCGGCGAGGCCGACCGAGAGCCACACGGCGGGCACCGGCGTCTGCGTCTTGGGGCTGACCTTGCGCCAGAGCGCCGAGCCCGGCAGGGCGTTGTCACGGCTGAACGCGAACACCATGCGGCTGGCCGCGGCCGTCTCGGCGTTGCCCGCGAAGAGCTGCGCCACGATCACGATGAGCATCAGGGCGGTGGCGCCGGACGTGCCGAGCCCGTCGATGAAGATCTGCGCGGGCGGCACGCCGGTCGCGCTGCCCTGCGTGCCCACGTAGTCCTGGATGGCGAAGGTGAGCCCGGCGAGCAGCACGAACCCGGCGATCCAGGAGACCCAGATGGCCCGGACGATGCCGCGCGCGGCGGTCACGGAGGCGTTGGAGGTCTCCTCGGAGAGGTGCGCCGAGGCGTCGTACCCGGAGAACGTGTACTGGGCGAGGAGCAGACCGATCATGCAGACGTACAGCGGGCTCGACCAGCCCGTGTCGTTGACGAACTCGCCGAAGACGAACGACGGCGACTGGTGCGAGTCGGGCACGATCGCGAGGACACCGACGATCACGGCGACACCGGTCAGGTGCCACCACACGGAGATGGAGTTGAAGAGGCTGACCAGGCGGACGTTGAACAGGTTGAGCAGCGCGTGCAGCAGCAGGATGCACAGGAAGATCACGAAGGTGGAGCCGGCCGTCGGCGTGAAGTCCGTGTGCATGCTCAGCAGGGCACCGCTGAACAGGGCCGCGCCGTAGTCGATGCCCGCGATCGCGCCCAGCAGGCCGAGCAGGTTCAGCCAGCCCGTGTACCAGCCCCAGCGCCGCCCGCCGAGCCGGTCCGCCATGTAGTAGAGAGCGCCCGACGTCGGGTAGGCGCTGGTGACCTCGGCCAGCGCGAGGCCGACGAACAGGACCATGAGGCCGACCCCGACCCAGCCCCACATCATCACCGCGGGCCCGCCCGTGCCCAGGCCGAAGCCGTACATGGTCATGCAGCCGGACAGGATGGATATGACGGAGAAGCTGATGGCGAAGTTGCCGAACCCGCCCATGCGGCGGGCCAGGACGGGCTGGTAGCCGAGCTCTCTGAGCCGTTGTTCCTCGTCCGGGAGCGCTGGCGCCGGGACGGAGCTCGACACGGTGGTGCGGGACACTGGTGAACCTCCGGGGATGAACGGGGGTGCGGGGGTGCGGTGGTGTGGGGTCTTAGGGGGTGCGGGATCAGCCGTGCGGGCCCGGGCCGCGCGCCGCGTGGTAACAGCGCGAGCGGGCCTGGACGAATGCCTCGGTGGCCGCGTCGGCGTCGCCGGGCGCCTGGGTGCGGTACGTCCACGGCACGACCGTGAAGAACGGGTCCAGGGCCTCGAACACCCGGACCGCGTCGTGGAACTGGTGGGCACCCCACAGCGCGTGCGCCAGATAGTTGAGGTCGAGCAGTGAGGTGGACTCGGGCTGCGCGTGGTCGAACCAGAGCTGCAGCGCCCTGAGCGCGCTGCGCGTCGCGTCCTCCGCGACCCAGTGCAGGTCGAGGGCGCGTTCGTTGCCGCCCTCGCGGCGGTAGCGCTCCACGCGCGCGTACAGCGGCAGCACGTGCAGCGCCGAACCCGCGGGCGCCGCGGCGGACGCCCAGTGCACGAAGTTCACCGCCTCGGTCAGCGGCGCCCCGCGCCTGCGGTGGTAGGCGAACTGGAGCATGCGGTGGTACGCCTCGCGGTTGCCGGGATCGCGCTTGTCCGCCTCGGCGAGGATCCCCCACGGGCCGGGGAAGAGCATCGGCTCCGGCGCCGCGACGCGGTGCTCGTCCCACCGCTGGCCCTCGTCGAGCTGCGCGAGGGCGAGCAGACAGATCCAGGGGACGGGGTCCTCGGGCGAGGTCGCCGAGGCGAGCCGGCAGGCGTCGTTCGCCTCGCGCCACAGCTCGTTGGTGTGGCGGTGGCCCGCGCGGTGCGCGCGCAGGGCGCGCTCCACCGTGACGCGGGTGTGCAGGATCGTCGCGGCGACGCTGCGCGGCTCCTCGGCGAGCCAGGCGCGCACCACGTCGGAACCGGCCAGGGCCGCGGCCAGGATCTGCGTACGTTGCGTCCACAGTCCCCAGTCGGGGGTCTCGGTGAGCAGGTTCCTCGTCGACACCCAGCGGCCTGCCTTCAGGTCCTGGAGCACGGCGCGCAGGGGAGCGTCGTGACCGGCCGGGTGATACACCGGGCGGGCTAACGGCATCGGCATGGGTCCTCTGTGCTCTGGCTCTGGAGCGGCTGGGGGGTGTCCGCAGGCGGTGTACGGGCGGTGTCGCGGTGGTGTTCGGATGTGTGGGATGTCGTGAACTGGTGTGTGCGTGGCTGATGTTGTTCGGCGGTCAGTGTAGAGCGGAGACTTCCGATTACCGGCCGGTCCTCGGATGTTTCTTGACCAAGTTGTGTCAACGCGGCGCGCCGGTGTGAACTTTGCGTGCTCTCCTGCTCAACAGTGGCCCTGATTGCGGCATTTGAGGCATGCGTCGGCCCTTGACGGGGTCACGGCCGCTGTAGCAGGCTTCCGCGGTGATCACGACTTGCCGCGCGCGACGTCACGGAGCGCCCCGATGACCGGCCCGGTGCTCGCCGTCGACCAGGGCACCTCCGGCACGAAGGCGCTCGTCGTGTGCCCCGAGCGGGGCGTGATCGGCTCCGGCAGCGCGCCGGTGCGCCCCCGCCATCTGCCCGGCGGCCTCGTCGAGGTCACGCCGGACGACCTGCTCTCGTCCGTGCTCGACGCCGGACGCGCGGCTCTCGCCGATGCGGGCGAGCCGGTGGCCGCGGTGGGCCTGGCCAACCAGGGCGAAACGGTGCTCGCCTGGGATCCTGACTCCGGCGAGCCGCTGACCGACGCCCTGGTGTGGCAGGACCGGCGCGCCGAGCCGCTGTGCGCGGAACTCGCCGGGCACGCGGACGAGTTGAAGGCGCTCACCGGCCTGCCGCTCGACCCGTACTTCGCCGCCCCCAAAATGGCATGGATACGCCGCCACCTCACCCGGAGCGGCGTGGTCACGACCAGCGACGCCTGGCTGGTGCACCGCCTCACCGGCGCCTTCGTCACGGACGCGGCCACCGCGGGACGCACCCAGCTCCTCGACCTGGACTCCGCGACCTGGTCCGAGCGCGCCCTCGACGTGTTCGGGCTCGCCGGTGAACGGCTGCCGCGCGTGGTCGACGCGGCAGGGGAGATCGGCACCACCAAGGAGTTCGGCCGGGAGATCCCGCTGACCGGGCTCCTCGTCGACCAGCAGGCGGCGCTCCTCGCCCAGGACGTCACCGAGCCGGGCAGCGCCAAGTGCACCTACGGCACCGGCGCGTTCCTGCTCGCCCAGACCGGCGACCGCCCGCGCCGGGGCGACTCCGGGCTCGTCGCCTGCGTCGCCTGGCGCCTCGGCGGGCGCAGCAGCTACTGCCTGGACGGGCAGGTCTACACCGCCGCCTCCGCCGTCCGCTGGCTGACCGACCTCGGCGTGATCGCGGGCGCGCACGAACTCGACCCGGTCGGCTCGGCCGTCCCCGACGCCGGGGGCGTCACGTTCGTGCCCGCGCTCGCCGGGCTCGCGGCCCCCTGGTGGCGCGGCGACCTGCGCGGCTCCCTGACCGGCCTCGGCCTGGACACCACCCCTGGACACCTGGTGCGCGCCCTCTGCGAGGGCATCGCGGCCCAGGTCGCCGAGCTGGCCGACGCGGTGGCCGCCGACCTGGGCGAACCGCTGCGGAGCCTGCGGGTCGACGGGGGCCTGACCCGGTCGTCCCTGCTCCTCCAGACCCAGGCCGACCTGCTCCAACTCCCCGTGGAGGTCTCGGCGCTGCCCGACGCCACGGCCCTCGGCGTGGGCGCGGTCGCCCGCCTCGGCCTCGACCCGCGGCTCGGCCTGCGCGACGTCGTGCCCGACTGGCGGCCCGCCGCCCTCTACGAACCGCGGATCGGCCCCGCCGAGGCGGCCGAGCGCCGGGGCGCGTTCCGTACGCAGGTGGCGGCGCTGATGGAACGTCACCCCGCATGAGCGCGGCGGGTACGGGGCTCGTCACCAGGTCCGGGGGCCTGCCGCAGGAGCCCTACGACGTCACCGTGATCGGCGCCGGAGTGGTGGGCGCCGCCCTCGCCCGCGAACTGGCCCGGTACCGCCTGCGCGTCGCCGTCGTGGAGGCGTCCGACGACGTGGGCGAGGGCACGTCCAAGGCCAACACGGCCATCCTGCACACCGGGTTCGACGCCGTGCCGGGCTCCCTGGAGGCCCGCCTGGTGCGCGAAGGACAGCGCCGTCTCTCCGCGTACGCCGCCGAGTGCGGCATCCCCGTGGAGCGGGTCGGCGCGCTCCTGGTCGCCTGGGACGAGGACCAACTCGCCGCGCTGCCCGGCCTGCTGGAGAAGGCCGAGCGCAACGGCTACGACGAGGCCGCCCTGCTGGACGCCGCCGAGGTCCGCGCCCGCGAACCGCACCTCGGCCCCGGCGCGCTCGGCGCCCTCGCGGTGCCCGGCGAGAGCGTCATCTGCCCCTGGACGACACCGCTGGCGTTCGCGACCCAGGCGGTGCGCTCAGGCGTGGACCTGCACCTCGACTGCCGTGTGACGGCCGTCGACCTGGGCCACGCGGCCGACGGCGTCCCGCACACCCCGCACACCCTGCACACGAGCCGAGGCGACGTCCGCACCCACTACCTCGTCAACGCGGCGGGCCTGCACGCCGACACCGTCGACCGCATGCTCGGCCACGACACGTTCACCGTCACCCCGCGCCGCGGCCAGCTCATCGTCTTCGACAAGCTCGCCCGCGACCTCGTACGGCACATCCTGCTGCCGGTGCCGACGGCGCTCGGCAAGGGCGTCCTGGTCGCGCCGACCGTGTACGGGAACGTGCTGCTCGGCCCCACGGCGGAGGACCTCGACGACAAGCAAGCCACCCACTCCACGGCCGAGGGCCTCGCGGACCTGCGCGAGAAGGGCGCCCGCATCCTGCCCGAACTCCTCGACGAGGAGGTCACCGCCGTCTACGCGGGCCTGCGCGCGGCGACGGAGGACGACGACTACCGGATCCGCGCCTGGCCCGGCCAGCGGTACGTCACCGTCGGCGGCATCCGCTCCACCGGCCTGACGGCGTCCATGGCCATCGCCGCGTACGTCACCGAACTGCTCGCCGACGTCGGCCTCGACCTGGGCGGCGCACCAGGGGAGTTGGCGCCCGTCACGATGCCCAACCTGGGCGAGGCGTTTCCGCGCCCCTACCAGCGGGCCGACCTGATCGCGGCGGACCCCGCGTACGGCGCGGTCGTCTGCCACTGCGAGCGCGTCACGCGCGGCGAGATCCGCGACGCGCTCCTGAGCACTGTCCCACCCGGCTCCCTCGACGGCCTGCGGCGGCGCACGCGCGCCCGGGGCGGGCGGTGCCAGGGCTTCTACTGCGGTGCGGCCGTGCGTGAACTCTTCGACCGGCGCGACCGGTCGGCGGCGCGGAGGGCGGCGCGATGAGGCGTGAGCGCACCCTCGACGTGCTCGTCGTCGGGGCCGGTCCTGCCGGGCTCGCGGTGGCGGCCGGGGCTCGCGGTGGCGGCCGGGCTCGCCGCGGCGGGCGCGGGCCGCGTCGAGGTCCTGGAGCGGGAGGAACAGGCGGGCGGCGTGCCGCGACACTGCCGGCACGGCGGCTTCGGCGCGCGCACCTTCGCGGGCCTGACCGGCCCCGGCACGAGCGGGCCCCGGTACGCGCGGCGCCTCGCCGACGCGGCGGCCCGCGCGGG
>NZ_AOPZ01000563.1 GCF_000414115.1 Streptomyces aurantiacus JA 4570 | reverse complement strand
CGCGAACGCCGTGACGAGCAGGCCGATGACGGTGAGCGCGAGCAGGTGCCGGGTCGGCGACAGATGCCCGGCGACCAGGCCGCCGAGACCCGCGCCGATCATGCCGCCCAGGCTGAACGCGGCGTGGAAGCTGGGCATGACGGGCCGCCGCAGCGCGCGCACGAGATCGACGGCGGCGCTGTTCATCGCCACATTGATGCCGCCGTACGCGGCCCCGAAGACCAGCAGCACCAGACCGAGCGACAGCGCGGAGTGCGTCAGCGGCGGCAGGGCCACACTCAGCGGCATCAGCACACCGCACGCCACCGTCACCGGATGGCTGCCGAAGCGCGTGCAGAGCCGCCCGGTCAGCGTCATCGTGACGACGGCGCCCGCCGAGACCCCGAGCAGCGCGAGCCCGAGCTCGCTCGCCGACGCCCCGGTCTGGTCCTTGATGGCCGGGATCCGCACCACCCACCCGGCGAAGATGAAGCCGTCGAGCGCGAAGAAGACGGTGAGGGCGACACGGAGCCGGGTCAGGACGGGCGAGGTGGCTCCGGGCGCCCCGGACGTGGTTTTGTTTAGTAGCGGCACAAAGTCAGCGTAGAGGGGGACCCCGGTCGTGGACAAGACGGTTTCCTCGGGAGGAGCCGAGGCGGTTTCCTCGGGAGGGGTCAAGGGGTTTCCCCGGAGGAGCCAAGGCGGCCCGTGGGAAAGCCGAAGCCGGGACGGGGCGGAGGGGAAGACGGGATGACGGCTGAACGGCGAGACGGCGTACGGATCATGGGAGACTCGCCCTCATGAACGGGAAGGCTGCCACCCGGGGTGAGGCACATCTGTCCGCGCGTACGCGCCTGGAGCGGGGGCGGACCGCGCTCGGCCCCGCCCTCGAACTCGTCCACACCGGGCGCGCCCCCACCCGAGCCGTCCTCACCGCCGAGCTGGGTGTCACGCGCGCCACGGCCGGCGCCGTCGCCGCGGAGCTGGAGGCGCTCGGCCTGATCCGCATCGACGCCAAGCCGAGCGCGGCCGCGGGCTCGCAGGGCCGGCCCTCGCACCGGCTTTCCGTCGCGGAGTCCGGTCCTGTCGCGCTGGCGGCGCAGGTGCACGCCGACGGTTTCCGGGCTGCCCTCGTCGGGCTCGGCGGCCGGATCGTCGCCACCGCGCCCGGCTGCGAGACCATCGACGCCGACCCGGCGCAGGTGCTCGGCTCGGTCATCGAGGCGGGCGCGCAGCTGCTGCGCGAGACCGGCAGGCGGTGCGTGGGCGCGGGCCTCGCGGTGCCCTCGGCCGTCGCGGAACCGGAGGGCACCGCCCTGAACCCGCTGCACCTGGCCTGGCCCGCGGGCGCGCAGGTCCGGGAGATCTTCGCGAACTGCGTACGGGACGCGGGCATCGAAGGCCCGGCGTTCACCGGCAACGACGTGAATCTCGCGGCGCTGGCCGAGCACCGGCACGGCGCCGGGCGCGGCGCGCGGGACCTGCTGTGCGTGGCGACCGGGCACCGGGGCGTCGGCGGCGCCCTCGTCCTCGACGGGCGGCTGCACACGGGCAGTTCGGGCCTCGCCCTGGAGGTCGGCCACCTCACCGTGCACCCGGAGGGCCGCCCCTGCCACTGCGGCAGCCGCGGCTGCCTGGACGTGGAGACGGACCCGCTGGCGTTCCTGACGGCGGTGGGCGCCGAGCCCGGACCCGAGGGCCTCCTCCAGCAGGCCCGCACGCTGCTGGCCGAGCACTACGCCGACCCGGCGGTGCGCACGGCGGCCGAGGCGCTGATCGACCGGCTCGGCCTCGGGCTCGCGGGCCTGGTGAACATCCTCAACCCGGACCGGATCATCCTCGGCGGACTGCACCGGGCCCTCCTGGAGGCCGACCCCGAGCGGCTGCGCGCCGTCGTCGCCGACCGCAGCCTGTGGGGCCGCAGCGGCGGCGTCCCCATCCTGGCCTGCACGCTCGACCACAACAGCCTGGTGGGGGCCGCCGAGCTGGCCTGGCAGCCGGTGCTCGACGACCCCCTGGGGGCGCTGGTTTAGCAGTCGGGGCTCAGCCCACCTCGACGGGTTCCCGTACGGCGGCGGCGGTGGTGTCGGCGGGAGTCGCGGTGTTCGCCGCCCGCCGCCTCAAGTCCGGTACGAGGGACAGCAGTCCGAGCACCGCGAGCCCGGCGCCGATCCACAGTGGCGCGCGCAGCCCGTAGGCGTCGATGGCCGGTCCGCCGACGGAGGTGGCGATGATGATGCCGCCGGTGATGAACGAGGAGTGGACGCTGTTGACCAGCGGGCGGGTGTTGCCGACCCGCTGCACGCGGGTGACCATCGCCGGGTTCATGGTGACGCCGACGAAGCCGATGCCCAGCATCATCGCGACGGCGCCGGCGGGCAGGTCGGCGAGGAGCGCGAAGCCGACCAGGAACGCGAAGTTCAGGAGCAGGCCGGTGACCAGGACCGGGAGCGTGTACCGGTCGGCGAGGCGCCCGACGACGGTGTTGCCGATGAGCGTGGCCGCGCCGTACGCGACGAGCAGCAGCGGCACCGTACCGGTGGCGAAGCCGGTGACCTCCGTGAGGATCGGGTTGAGATAGCTGAACGCCGCGAACGTCGCACCGATCACGAAGGTGCTGGTGGTCAGCGTGAGCCACAGCCGCGGGCTCCTGAAGGCGCCCAGCTCCTCGCGGACCGACCCCGCGTCGTCGGCGCGCTCGATGCGCGGTACGCCCACGAAGGTGCCCGCGGCGGCGAGCACCGTCAGGACGGTGATGGCCCAGAACGCCGCGCGCCAGCCCAGGTGTTCACCGACGACGGTGGCCAGCGGCAGCCCGAGGAGGGTACCGAGCATGAGGCCGTTGAGCGCCACGGCGACGGCGCGGCCCCTTATCTCCGGGCGGGTGAGGCGGCTGGCCAGGGAGATGCCCACGCCGAAGAACGCCTGCGAGGCGACGCCGGTGACGACGCGCGCCACGAGCATCGTCCAGTAGTCCGGCGCGAGGGCGGCGAGCACGTTGCCGGCGAGGAAGACGGCGAACAGCACCATCAGGGCCCGCTTCTGCGGGAGTTTCAGCAGGGCGACCGTCAGGAACGGCCCGCCGAAGGCCATCGCCACGGCGAAGGCGGTGATCAGATAGCCGATCTCCGGAATCGTGGCGTCGAGGCCGTCGGCCATCTGCGGCATGAGTCCGGCGACGACGAACTCGCTGGTCACCATGGCGAAGATGCCTAGGGCCAGGACGTATACGGCGCGGGGCATGGGGCTGCTCCTTGGGGAGACGCGGGCGGCGTGAAAGCCGCGCTCCGAGTATTGGATAGATCAGTACAGAACGTGGGCATGGGTGGCCGGTGGCCGGACCGCCCCGCGGGGCTGCCGCGGGGTTACGGGGGAGCGCTGGGGGTCAGGGGCGCAGGGCGTCCAGGGCGGTGTCGGCGATGGACTCCAGGGCGGCGCGGTCGGCGCCCGCCTGCGCGGAGACGCGCATGCCGCCGATGGTGGCGTTGACGAACCGGGCGAGGGCGTCGGCGTCCCGCCTGGTGGTGATCGTTCCGTCGCGCCGCCCGGCTTCGAGGGCGACGCGCAACAGGCCGAGCCGGAAGTCGAGGTCGCGCTCGACCAGCGCGGCCGCCTCCGGGTCGCGCCGGGCCAGTTCCACGACGGTGTTGACGGTGAGGCAGCCGATGCTGCTCTCGTCGTCCCCGCGGTGGTCGAACTCCGTGTCGACGGTGCGTGCGAACAGGGCGCGGATCCGCTCCAGGCCGGGGCGTTCGGCGTCCTCCAGGATCTCCGCCTGGGGCACGCTCATCAGCTCGATGTAGCGGGACAGCGCCCGCCGGAACAGGTCGTGCTTGCTGGTGAAGGTGTTGTAGATGCTGCTGCGGCCCAGTCCGGTGGCTTCGCACAGATCCTGGGTCGAGGTGGCCTCGTAGCCATTCGCCCAGAAGGCGCGCATCGCCGCGTCCAGGGCCCGCTCCTCGTCGAATGTGCGCGGTCGGGCCATGTCCGTACCGTAGCGGTTTTGGAACGGGCAATGCAATACGAGGGCGGGCGCCCTGGCCTGCGTGGACGCCGACACGGACCACTACTTTGCTGTTCCGGCAACTAGGTTTGCGTGATCCGCGCCGGTGACGCATGGTCGTCGTGGAGGTGTTTCGACATGAACGATCAGTTGGCAGACAGCTATGACGTCGTGATCATCGGTGGTGGTGCCGCGGGGCTGAACGGCGCGTTGATGCTGGCCCGGTCGCGCCGGTCCGTGGTGGTGATCGACGCGGGCGCGCCGCGCAACGCCCCGGCGGACGGAGTGCACGGGCTGCTCGGGCGCGAGGGGATGCCGCCCGCCGAGCTGCTGGAGCGCGGCCGCGCGGAGGTGCGAGGGTACGGCGGCCAGGTGGTGTCCGGGGAGGTCGGCTCGGTGACCCGGGGTGAGCGGGGCGGGGGCGACTCCGCGGACGGCACCGGACCCGAGGCCGGGTTCGTGGTGGAGCTGGCCGACGGCCGGACGGCGCGTGCGCGCCGGGTGCTGGTCGCCACCGGGCTCGTCGACGAGCTGCCCGACGTGCCCGGTGTGCGCGAGCGGTGGGGACGGGACGTACTGCACTGCCCGTACTGCCACGGCTGGGAGGTGCGGGACCAGGCCATCGGCGTCCTGGCGTCCGGACCCATGTCCGTGCACCAGACGCTGCTCCTGCGTCAGTGGAGCGACGACATCACGTACTTCGCGCACACCATGGAGCCGCCGACCGCCGCGGAGGCGGAACAGATGGCGGCCCGCGGCATCCGCGTGGTGCACGGCGAGGTCGCGTCCCTGGAGATCACCGACGACCGCCTGGTGGGCGTGCGGCTGGCCGACGGCGGCGTGGTGGGCCGCGAGGCGGTGGCCGTCGCGCCGCGGATGGTGGCGCGCGTCGGCTTCCTCAAGGCCCTCGGCCTGGAGGCGGTGCCCCATCCGGCGGGCGAGTACGTTCCGTGCGACGCGACGGGTCGCACGGATGTGCCCGGCGTGTGGATCGCGGGCAACGCGACCGACCTGTCCGCGCAGGTCGGCAGCGCGGCGGCGGCAGGCGCCCTCGCGGCGGCCCACATCAACGCCGACCTGGTGGCCGAGGACACCCGCCTGGCGGTGGCCGCGCGCCGCGGCGCCTGACAAGTGGCGCCGCGCGGGCGGGGGTTCAAAGGCAGGCGCTGAGGAACTCCACCGACCGCGCGTAGGCGTTGCCGAACCGGTGGGAGCGTCCTCACCCCGCCCACGCGACCGCGAACGCCCGTCCCGCGTTCGCCGTGACCATGCGGTCCACCAGTTCCTCGCCCACCGCGCGTACCAGCCGGGGCCGCACCCGGCGCAGCAGGTGGGGCATGCCCGGGCCGCCGTTCACGGAACGTGCCGCGGCCGTCGTCGTGTCGCCGCCCAGGAGGAGCCGGTCGCCGTGGCCGGCCTCGGCCAGGGCGCGCACCGCGTCCGGCATCCGCCAGTCCGTGGTGTGGTGGGCGCGTGACGGCCCGTCAAAGGCCAGCCAGGCGCCCGCCGACGCCGCCTCCCGGTGCACCTCGAAGTCGGGGTCGCGGTTCAGGTGCCCGAGGATCACCTTGCCGGGCGGCACCTCCAACTCGCCGCAGAGCAGGTCGAGTACGTCCAGCGCGCCCGTGCCGAGCTCCAGGTGCACGGCGATGGGCGCCCCCGTCGCCCGGTGGGCCCCGGCGGCCGCCGTCATCGTCCAGCGGGCGTGCGCGTCCAAGCCGTGGAATCCGCCCGCGACCTTGATGAGTCCGGCCCGCACCCCGCTGTCGCCGATGCCCCGAGTGAGCTCGCGGACGAACACCGCCTCCAAGCCCTCGGCGCGCAACCCGGTCAGCGCCTCCGGGGCGTAGTGGACGGCTTGGTGCAGCCCCGTCGCCGCCACGATCCGGATGCCCGACGTGCGCGCAAGGCCGGGCAGCTCGGCGGCGCGCCGCCCCATGCCGTGCGGCGTCCACTGCACGACACTCCGGCCGCCCGCGGCCCGGAACGCGGCCAGCTCGGCCGCGGCGGAATCCACGGAGTCCAGTTCCTGTCCGGGTAGTTGAGGGCTCGTCAGGAAGAGGTGGTCGTGCGCGTCGCAGACCCCGAGATCGCCGGGAGCCACGTCACCGAGGACCGTCCGGACCGTCTGCCCGCCCGCGCTCACCATGCCCTCCCGCGCCCCAGCCGCCCCACCTCGGGCGCGGAGAAGTGCAGCACCTGGAACGCCTCACCGCTCGCCTTCGGCGCCGCGCCTTCGGCCCACAGCGAGAACGTCACCGCCTCCCAGCCCCGCGGGTCGACCGCGACCACGACGCCGACGGACCCCTCCACCTGTGCCAACGACCGTGCCTCGGCGAGCAGTTCCTCCGCCAGATCGGCGTTCCGCGTGCCCTCGGGCACGGGCCTGCGGTGCCGCACGGCGACCACGGGCCCGGCGCCGGCAGCGGCCCCGTCCTCGTACCCCAGCACCATCCAGTGCTGCACCACCGGCCGCCCGAAGTCCTCGCACAGCCCCTGGAACCCGGGCCCCCAGAGGAAGGAGTTGAGGCCCTCCGCGGTGTTCCACAGGTAGAACGGGGCGTACTGGTTCACCGGCGAACCGCCGATCCCGCGCTCGCGCATCAGATACGCCTTGAAGCCCAACCCCGGGTAGTCGTCGAGGAGATGGCCCTTCGTGGCGACGCGTTCGCGGATGACGTCCATGTCGTAGTCGGCGGGCAGGGTGATCTCGTACTGCTTGGCATGCATGCGGTGCTCCGGTATCGGTGCGGGGACGGTCGGGTTCCGGGAGGTCAGGCGCTCGGGTACGCCGTGTCGGCGACGCGTTCCTCCCACACGGCCGTCGTGCCGTCGTCCCCGGCCTCGACGACGGCGAGATGCGTCATGAACGTGCGCGGCGCGGCACCGTGCCAGTGCCGTTCGCCCGGCTCGATCCACACGGTGTCGCCCGCCCTGATCGGCTCGACCGGTCCGCCGTCGCGCTGCACGAGCCCCTTGCCCTCGGTGACGTGCAGGACTTGGCCGTGCGGGTGGCGGTGCCAGGCGGTGTGGGCGCCCGGGGCGAAGTGGACGCTGAACATCCGCAGCCGGGAGGGTGCCGCGGGGCTCGCGATCTCGTCGAGCCAGACGGTGCCGGTGAAGTGCTCGGCGGGGCCCTGCGCGCTGGCGGGGCGGGTGCGGGTGATGTGCATGTACGTTCCTTGATTCGAGGGCGGGCGAGGGGAGGGCGAGGAGTCAGGTGGTCAGCCGCGCGGCTCCAGGAGCGCCAGCAGCCCCCGCACCCCCGCGTCGAACGCCTCCGGTGAGCCCGTCGCGCGGGCCAGCACATAGCCGCCCTGCACGGTCGCGACGATCGCCGACGCGACCTCGCCCGCGTCGAGCGAGGCGCTGAACTCGCCCCGGTCCACGCCCTCCTGGACGATCCCGGCGAGCCGCTCGCGCAGCCACTGGAGCGTCTCGGTGACCGGCGCCCGCAGCTCGTCGCTGGCGATGACGTCCGGGTCCATCGTCAGCCGCCCGACCGGGCAGCCGCGCAGCACGTCGCGCTCGCGCAGCAGGTACGACGCGACGCGGTCGTACGCCGGACCGTCCCCCGCGAGCGTGGTCTCCGCCGTGGCGCGCATCTCCTGCGCCGTACGCCGGATCGCGGCGAGCGCGAGGTCGGGCTTGCCCGTGAAGTGGTGGTACATGCTGCCCTGCCCGGCGCCCGCGTGCTGCTGGATGGCCTTGGGGCTGGTGCCGACGTAACCGCGCTCCCACAACAGCTCGCGCGTGGACTCGATCAGACGCTCCGGAGTGCTCATGCGTCGACTGTACATACTAATAGGTACAGACGTCGAGCCAGGGGCGAAGGAGCAGCCGCTCGCACCCGACGTACTCCCCGGGAGGTACGCGCACTGCCGCTGGCCGTACGACGACTTCGCGCGCCGCGGCGAGGAGCCTCGAAAGCGACTCGAAAGCGACGGGAACCAGCGGTCACCGAGGGCGAGAAGCCCTGGTCACCGACCTGGCCACCCCCGCTTTCACCCCGCTCTCCGAGGAGATGGACACCATGCAGACCCTGGCATTCGACGGCGGACCCGGCCCGTGGATCCTGTTCTTCCCGCTGATCTGGGCGGCCGTCGTCGTCGGCGTCGTGACCTTCCTGCGCCGCACCGTGTGGCGCGGCCGGCGCGGGCCCTGGCGGCCGGCCGGTGGCGGTGACGACAAGTCGCCGATCGCCGTGCTCGGCCACCGCTTCGCCACCGGCGAGATCGACGAGGAGGAGTACTGGCGCCGGCTGAGCGTCCTCAGCGAGGAGTTCGGCCACCTGCCGAAGGACCGGAAGGGCGGCCGGGCATGAACACCGCGACGACCCCCCGGCACCGGTCCGGCGGCCCGGACGCCGCCCGGGTCGAGGGAGCCGTGAAGGTCTACGGCTCCTCCGACACCGCGGTGACGGCCCTGGACGGGGTGAGCGTCGGCTTCCCCGCCGGGCGCTTCACCGCGATCATGGGGCCTTCGGGCTCGGGCAAGTCCACGCTGATGCACTGCGCCGCCGGGCTCGACACCCTGACGTCCGGCTCCGCGTACATCGGCGACACCGAACTCGGCTCGCTCGACGACCGGCGCCTGACCCTGCTGCGCCGCGACCGCGTCGGCTTCGTCTTCCAGGCGTTCAACCTGGTGCCGACGCTGACCGTGGCGGAGAACATCACCCTGCCCATGGACCTCGCGGGCCGGCGCTTCGACCAGGACGCCCTGGAGTGGACGGACGCGCTCATCGACATCGTCGGCCTTCGCGACCGCCTGCACCACCGGCCCGCCGAACTCTCCGGCGGCCAGCAGCAACGCGTCGCCGTGGCACGGGCGTTCGCAGGACGCCCGGACGTCGTCTTCGCCGACGAACCCACCGGCAACCTGGACTCGCGCTCCGGCGAGGAGGTCCTCGGCCTGCTCGGCCGCGCGGTGCGCGAGATGGACCGCACCGTCGTCATGGTCACCCACGACCCGGTGGCCGCCGCCCACGCCGACGAGGTCGTCTTCCTTGCCGACGGCCGTCTCGTGGACCGCATGGCGGCACCCACGGCCGACAAGGTCCTGGACCGCCTCAAGGCGTTCGACGCGAGGTCGGCCACGACGTCCGAAGGAGCACCCTCATGAGTGCCACCGGCCCGCAGGGCCCCGCCGGGCCCGGTGCCGCCACCGGCTCCCTGGGCGCCGCCCTGCGCATCAGCCTCACCTCCCTGCGCGGCCACAAGCGCCGCTTCGCCGGTACGTTCTTCGCGGTGCTGCTCGGCGTCGCCTTCCTGGCGGGCACGCTCGTCATGGGCGACACCCTGCGCGCCAGCTTCGACACGATGTTCGGCAACGCCACGCGTGGCACCGACGCGGTGGTCCGCAGCGCGAACACCATCACCACGCCCGGCGAGAGCCAGGGGGTGCGCCGCAACGTCGACACGGCCCTGGTCGACCGGATCGAGAAGGTCCCCGGCGTCGCGGCCGCCGTGCCCAGCGTCCAGGGCGCCGGCCAGCTCATCGGCAAGGACGGCGACCCGATCGGCGGCCAGGGCCCGCCCACTCTCGCGGGCAACTGGATCACCGACCCCGAGCTGAACGCCTACCGCCTGGCCGAGGGCCGCGCCCCCGCCAGGAGCGGCGAAGTCGTCGTCAACCGAGGCGCCGCCGACAGCGGCGACCTGAAGATCGGCGACACCACGACGCTGCGCACCCCCGACCCCGTCAAGGTCACGATCGTCGGCCTGGCCACGTTCGGCGGCGAGGACGGCATGGCGCAGACGACCTTCACCGGCATGACGCAGGCCGACGCCGAGAAGTACCTGATGCCGAAGCCCGGTGAGGCCGCCACCGTGCAGGTGCGCGCCGGACCCGGCACCGGACAGCAGGAACTCGTCGACGCGCTGACTCCCGTACTTCCCAAGGGGGTTGAAGCCATCACGGGCGAGGAGTCGGCGGCGGAGAACTCCGACATGATCTCCGGTCAGTTCCTGACCCTGTTCACCACGTTCCTGCTGGTCTTCTCCGGCATCGCGCTGCTGGTGGCGACGTTCTCCATCCACAACACCTTCGCGATCGTCGTCGCCCAGCGCACCCGTGAGAACGCGCTCCTGCGCGCCCTCGGCGCCTCGCGCCGCCAGGTCACCGCGTCGACGCTGACCGAGGCGTCCGTCGTGGCCGTCGTGGCGTCCGCGGCGGGCCTCGCGGGCGGCATCGGCATCGCGGCCGGCTTGCAGGCGCTGTTCCCGGCCATCGGATTCCCCTTCCCCGAGGGCGACTTGGTCATCAGCGGTACGTCGATGCTGCTGCCCCTCGCGGTCGGCGTCGCCGTGTGCGTCGCCTCCGCGCTGCTGCCCGCCGTCCGCGCCGGGCGCACCGCTCCGCTGGCGGCGCTGCGCGAGACCGCGGTCGACCAGTCCGGCGCCTCCCGCACCCGCGCGGTCGTCGGGATCGCGCTCGCGCTGGTCGCCGTGGCCCTGACCCTCGTCGGCGTCCTCGCCTCGCCGTCCATCTGGACGGCGGGCGGCGGGGCGGTCCTGGCGCTCGTGGCGTTCGTGGTGCTCGGGCCCGTCGCGTCCTCGCGTGCGGTGCGGATCCTCGGCGGGCCGCTCGACCGGCTGCGCGGTGTCACCGGCTCGCTGGCCCGGCGCAACGCCCCGCAACGCCCTGCGCAGCCCGAAGCGGACCGCCGCCACCGCGAGCGCCCTGATGATCGGCGTCGCCGTCGTCTCCCTGTTCACGGTCTTCGGCGCCTCGCTGAAGGCGACCATGGACCAGACGGTGTCCCGGTCCTTCGCGGGCGACGTCGCGGTCAGCACCCCGTCGTTCGGCGCGGGCGGCAGCGGACTCAGCCCCCGGCTCGCCCCCGCCGTCGCGGAGCGCCCGGAGGTCGCCACGGCCGTCGGCCTGGGCAGTGGAGTGGCCGAAGTCGAAGGCGAGGGGCGGGCGTTGACCGTCACCGACCCGATCGCCCTCGCCAAGTCCTTCGACCTCGGCAAGGTCGAGGGCTCCCTGAACGGCCTGGGTGACGACGGCATCGCCATCACCCGCAAGGAGGCCGACAAACAGCACCTGAAGGTCGGCGACCAGGCCGAACTCGCCTTCACCGACGGCAAGAAGGACACCTTCACGGTCCGCGCCCTGTACGGCCGGTCCGAGCTGGCGGGCGACTACGTCATCACCCGCGACGCCTGGGCCCCGCACCGCGGCCAGGACTCCGACACGCTGGTGTCGGTCACCTTCAAGGACGGGGTGGGCGCCGCCGACGGCAAGGCCGCGGTGTCCGAGGTGGCGAAGGCGTACGGCGATCCGGAGGTCCAGACCCGCGACGAGTACGCCCAGTCCGCGGCCGGCGGCATCGACATGATGCTGACCCTCGTCTACGCCCTGCTCGCGCTCGCCGTCCTCATCGCGCTGCTCGGCATCGCCAACACCCTCACCCTCGCCGTGCACGAACGCACCCGTGAACTGGGCCTGTTGCGTGCCGTCGGCCAGACCCGCGGACAGCTGCGGGCCATGGTCCGCTGGGAGTCCGTGCTGGTCGCGGCGTTCGGTACGACGGGCGGCCTGGCGCTCGGCGGCTTCCTCGGCTGGGTGTTGGTCAAGGCGTCCGACGGCGCGTCCGACAGCGCCTTCGCGTTCGCGCTGCCGCCGGCGCAGCTCGCCGTGGTCGCCCTGGTGGGCCTGGCGGCGGGAGCCCTCGCGGGACTCCGTCCGGCCCGGCGCGCCGCCCGGCTCGACGTCCTGCGGGCCATCGCCGCGGAGTGACGTAGGGGGCGTACGTGGCCGCGTACGCGACCGGGTCCACCGAGGACACGGTCGCCGGTGAGGAGATGTACGAGCGGACGTACGGAAAGACAGTCACCGCCCGGTCAGCCGGCAACGGCGGACCGGGCGGGAGCATGGGCGCCGACGGCGGACGGAGCGTCGGCGAACGGGTCGGCGCCGGTCGAGCCGTACCCGGGATACGTCGGCAGCGGCGCGGCGGGCGACGGCGCGCTGAGCGTGAACCAGACGACCTTGCCGTCGTCGCCCTGCGGCTGCACCCCCCAGCTCTCGCTGACCGCCGCGACCATCGCGAGCCCGCGCCCGCAGGTCTCGAACGGTTCGGCGTCGTGCACCACGGGAAGCCGCGGATCGTGGTCGTGGACGGAGACCATGAGGCGTTCGAGCAGCAGCTCGATCTCCACGGTGCACGTCTTGTCCGGCTCCGCGTGCCGGTGGACGTTGGTCAGCAGCTCGGTCACGCCGAGCGCGGCCTGGTCTATCAAGGGATCGAGATGCCAGTAGCGCAATTGCGCCGATACGATTCTGCGGACTTGGCCGATCCGCGACGGCAGGGCTTGGAGCTCTACCGTGCAATGCCTGCTTGGCTGGCTGATCACGGTGCGACTCCCCGAATTGAGGTCCGGAAGAAGACGGCGGATCCAGCAGGGGCCCCGGTGTCTGCCGCCTGCTGTGGTGGCCGGCGGGCTGGTTCGCAGCGTTATCGCCGGTAAACCCAGAGTGATGTGAGACCAGCGTGACCCAGGGGGTGCAGGCGTGCAACTCGCGCCGGCACCTGCCTCGTCAGTCCCGGCGCCCTCCGGCCGCGCTGCGCACGGCTTCCAGGAAGGTCCGGACGGTGGGCGGACCGGCCTCTCCGGGCACCGGATCGTGTTCGCCGAGGGTGAGGAGATACCGGGTGCCGTTCACCTCGGCGAGTGCCCGGTCCTGCGGGGCGAACCAGGGTTTGCCCGTGCGCACCGCCCGCAGCGGCGCGCTGTCGATCTCCGTGCCGTAACTGGTGAGCAGTTCCAGCCTGCCGTCGCTGATCCGGACCTGGCCGGCGCGGGTGAGCGAGCGCAGCCGCCGCCCGATCCGTACGCCCGTGGCCCTGAACTCCGGCTCTGCCATGAGGCTCCGCCCCCTTGTGCGCCTTGTGGTGGTGCGCGTCGTTGTCGCGTCCCACGTCGGGCGCCGTGGCGCGACGCCCCCTTGGAACGTACTCCTGCTGGGAACCTACCCCTGTTCCGTGCGGTGCAGTGTGCACGCGCGCGGCGTCGAGGACCAGTGTGCCCGGCCACGTCGCACATACCACTTTCGGGGCGCGGCCGGGTGGGGGCTCCGGCGGGGCGCTCGAGGCGCCCCGCCGGTGGGCAAGCAGCTGCTTTGAGGCACCAAAAGGTGTGTTTATGCAGGTGAGGGCCGTGTTGAGGGTGTTTATCATCGAGGTGTGCGACCGGATCGAACGGTTCCGGCACAAGGACGAGGAGCCCGCGGTGAGCACCATCCAGCACGACCCGGCCGACGAGCCGATGGCCACGCTCGACGTGGACCGCAGCGACGAGGAGTACCGCTCCTGGCTGAAAGAAGCCGTACGCAAGGTCCAGGCCGACGCCAACCGCTCCGCGGACACCCACCTTCTGCGCTTCCCGCTGCCCGAGCACTGGGGCATCGACCTTTACCTCAAGGACGAGTCGACGCACCCGACCGGAAGCCTCAAGCACCGGCTCGCCCGCTCGCTGTTCCTGTACGGACTGTGCAATGGCTGGATCCGTCCCGACCGCCCCGTGATCGAGGCTTCCAGCGGCTCGACGGCCGTCTCCGAGGCGTACTTCGCGAAGCTCATCGGCGTCCCCTTCATCGCGGTGATGCCGCGCACGACGAGTGCCGAGAAGGGCCGCCTCATCGAATTCCACGGCGGGCGGTGCCACTTCGTGGACGACTCGCGCACGATGTACGCGGAGTCCGCCCGGCTCGCCGTCGAGACCGGCGGCCACTACATGGACCAGTTCACCTACGCCGAGCGGGCCACGGACTGGCGCGGCAACAACAACATCGCCGAGTCGATGTTCCAGCAACTGCGCCTGGAGCGTTACCCGGAGCCCGCGTGGATCGTCGCCACGGCCGGCACCGGCGGCACCTCGGCCACCATCGCGCGCTACGTCCACTACATGCAGCACGACACCCGCATCTGCGTGGCCGACCCGGAGAACTCCTGCTTCTTCGACGGCTGGACGAAGCACGACCCGGACGCCACCAGCGACTGCGGCTCACGCATCGAGGGCATCGGCAGGCCGCGCATGGAGCCGAGCTTCGTGCCCGGCGCCATCGACCGCATGATGAAGGTCCCGGACGCGGCGAGCGTGGCCGCCGTGCGCGCCCTGGACCGGGCCATCGGCCGCAAGGCGGGCGGCTCGACCGGCACCGGCCTGTGGAGCGCCCTGCGGATCGTCGCGGAGATGGTGGCCGCGGGCCGCACCGGCAGCGTCGTCACCCTCATCTGCGACCCGGGCGACCGCTATCTGGACAAGTACTACTCGGACGCGTGGCTGGCCGAGCAGGGCCTGGACATCACGCCGTACGAGCAGACCATCGAGGGCCTGCTCGCCACGGGGGAGTGGCCGGCGCAGGAGCGCTGATCCCGCCGGGGGGGGGCTCAGATGCCGCTCGTGCCGGTGAGTTGCCGGTCCAGGTTCGCGACGGCGGCGTGGAAGGACTTGCCTATGCCCCGGCGGCCCCCGCGCTTCAGGAGGAAGCGCGTAAGCGCCACGGCGTCCGCCGCGTACGTCCACTGCACGCGTGTGCCCGCGCCCCGTCCGTCGGCCGGCTCCAGCGGGATGAGCCGCCACTCCTCCACCAGGGCGCGCAGGCCGGGGAAGTTGGTCCGGTCCACGCGGTAGGCGTACCGCGTGGGCGCGTCCGTGGCGAGGAAGGTCTCGCGGAACCAGAAGCGGCCCTGGATGCGCACCAGACGGCCCAGGCCGTCGTCGAAGGGCCTGGCGTACACCACCGAGCTGTGCCACGCGGGCAGGCGCCGGACGTCCTCCAGGACCTCGTACACCGCCTCGGGCGGCGCCGCGACATCGTGCGTGAAGACCAGACGTACGGGAGCGGTCTCGACGAACTCGAGGCCCTCGGGCCTCAGACGGCGTGCCATGCGACCCCCGGGCGGCGTAGGGCGGTTGACCGGCACGGCCACCATAGCTGGCGGCCCGTCAGAAGTCTGCCGGGTTCCCGGCGTTCCCGGAACCGTCGGGGTCGCCGCCGTCCTCGGCGTCGTTGGTCTCGGGCGCGCCCGCGACAAGGAGCCGGTGCAGATGCTCCGAGATCTCCGCGCGCGCCTGCGCGGGCAGCCCCGCGTCCGTCACGAGCGTGTCCACCTGCCCGAGCGTGGCGAACGAACTCAGGCCCACCGTGCCCCACTTGGTGTGGTCCGCGACCACCACGACGCGGCGCGCCGACTGCACCAGACGCCGATTCGTCTCCGCCTCCGCGAGATTGGGCGTGGACAGTCCGGCCTCGGCCGATATGCCGTGCACACCGAGGAACAGCACGTCGAAGTGCAGCGCCCCGATGGCCTGGTCGGCGACCGGGCCGACCAGTGAGTCCGACGGCGTGCGCACTCCGCCGGTGAGCACCACCGTGGCCGCGCCCTGCCGCTGGCCGGAGCTGCGCTGCGCGGAGTGGAAGACGTCCGCGACCCGCACCGAGTTCGTCACCACGGTCAGGTCCGGGACGTCGAGCAGATGGTGCGCGAGCGCGTACGTCGTGGTGCCGCCGGAGAGAGCGATGGCCGTGCCCGGCGCCACCAGGGTCGCCGCGGTCCGCGCGATGTCCTCCTTGGCGCTGAGCTCCAGGCCCGACTTGGCCTCGAACCCCGGCTCATGGGTGCTCGCCTCGGCCACCGGGACCGCGCCGCCGTGCACCTTCTCCAGGACGCCCTGGCGGGCGAGCGCGTCCAGGTCGCGGCGGACGGTCATGTCCGACACACCCAGTTTCCGGGTGAGTTCGTTGACCCGGACCCCGCCGCGGCGGCGCACCTCGTCGAGGATCAGGGCGCGGCGCTGCTCCGCGAGGAGGTTCTGATTCTCACTCACGTCAGGTCCGGCCCTTTCGCGTGGTCAAGCCCTTCATCGGGTCGCCTCATCCTCGCACGGGCCGTCGTTGCGGGTGCCACCGACCGGGCTGCCGCGGGGCGTACGGAAGGGGGAGATTACGTGACGGCGGGTGCGCGCGGGGCGGGAAGCGGCGATCCTTGTGTCCTTGCGTGGCCCGTACACGGCTCATGACAGCGCACGACTCGGGGGAAGCGGAACAGTGGAGCGCGCCACGGCGGCCCGGACCGCCCAGAAGCACGGACCGGAACACTCGAAACAGTCGGAACACCCGGAGCACTCAGAACGCCCGGAACATCCCGAACAGCCGGGAAAGAGCGGTCAGGTCGAGCCGATCGCCCTGGAGCTGCTCGTCCACGGAGTGGGCGGCACCACGCCGGAGGAGATGCTGGACGACCCCCGCACCGTCTCCGTCTCCGGCGACCGGACCGCGGCCGTCTACCGCCGCGCCGACGACGTGGAAGCCGAGGCACACCCGGAGAACTACCGCGACCGGCCGGTCCCCGAGGCGTACGTCTGGTGCAATCTGACGTCCGGCAACGGCTCCCGCGCCCTGTGGCTGCTGCTCCTGCCGTTCATGGTGGTCAACCTCGCCCACTGGATGCGGCCCACGGCCCGCCGCGCGAAGCGCGCCGTGCGCACGTACGGCCTGCTCGTGCGCCTGGTCGCCCTCACCCTCACCGTGCTCCTCGTCGCCGCCGCCTGCGAGATCGCCATCGACCTGACGGCCTGGCAGTGCGCGGGCACCGCCGCCTGCGTCAACGACCACTCCTGGCTCGGCTTCCTCGCGCCGGAGTCCGCCGGGGGCGGCGGGTGGTGGTCGGGGCCCGGCCGCCGTCTCGCCCTCGCCGCGCTGCTGCCCGCCGCCCTCACCGGCCTGCTCTGGTTCCTGTCCCACCGCACCTGGAGCGCGTACGAGTCCCAGCAGCCGCTGGTCCCAGCAGCCGCTGCCGCACCAGCCGGACCCGGAGGAGGCCGCCCGCAACGCGCTCGGCAAGCCCGGCTTCTGGTACGGGCGCCGGCTCGTCGCCCGGCTGCGCGCCGCCCACACGGCCGCGGGCCTGCTGACGGTCG
>NZ_AOPZ01000562.1 GCF_000414115.1 Streptomyces aurantiacus JA 4570 | reverse complement strand
CGCCGGGCGGGCCCGGGCCGCCCGGGCGGCACGCCGCCGGTCAGCCCGAGCAGGCCGTGCGCTGGGCCTCCTGCCACTCGCAGACAGGGCACAGCGTGACGCCCCGGTGCGACTCCGGGTACTCCGTCGGCTCCCGGCACAGCACGCACTCCGCGAACGGCGGACCCTCCGTCGGCCGATGGGCGGGCTCGGGGCGCAGCAGTCGTCGTCGGCCATGCGCGCCAGCCTAGTTCCGGGCGGCCTAGTTCCGGGCGGCCGCGTGCTGCCCGGGCCGGTGGTGGGCGCCGCCGGGTTCCGCCGGGCGCGCGGCCCCGGGCGTGCGCGCGGCGGCGATCTGTTCCGAGACCCGTACGAAGCGGAACCCGCGTTCGCGCAGCTTCGGGACGATCGTCCGTACGGCCCGCTCCGTCGCCGGGGCCGCGCTGCGGGTGCAGTGCAGCACGACCACCGAACCCGGCCGCACCCCCTCAAGGACCTGCCGCGCCACCGCCTCGGGGTCCGTCGCGAACGCGTCGCCGCCCACCACGTCCCACTGCACGGCCGTCACCCCGGCCGGGGCCAGCGCGCGCAGCGCCCGGTCGTCGTAACAGCCGCCCGGGAAACGGAAGTACGGCAGCGGATGCTCGACGCCCGCCTTGCGGAACGCCGCGAAGGCGCGTTCCACGTCCGTGCGCATCGCGTGCGCGGGCACGGTGGGCAGGCCGTAGCAGTCCCGGGTGAAGGCGTAGTGGCTGTACGAGTGGTTGGCCACCTCGAACAGCGGGTCGCCGCCGATGGCCCTGGCCTGGGCCGGGTACTCCTCCGCCCAGCGGCCCGTCATGAAGAACGTCGACGGGACCTTGAGGCGGCGCAGGGTGTCGACCAGGGCGGGGTTGTCGAAGTGCTCGCCCGCGGCGGCGCGGGGGCCCTGGTCGGCCGTCATGTCGGCGTCGAAGGTGAGGGCCACGGTGCGTGGGGCTTCGGCGGTTCCCCTGGTGCGGGGGGCGTTCTTGAAGACCGGGGTCCGGCCCTGGGGGCCGGGGGCCAGGGTGGGTGGGGTCTGCTTCTTGGCTTCCGGGGGTGTGGCCGGGGCCGCCGGGGGGCGGGGCGCGGGGGGTGCGGAGCACGCCGTGAGGGGGAGGGTGGCGGTTGCCAGGGTGGCGAGGGCGGCGAGGGCGGCCCGCGTGCGGGTGCGAGGGATCACTCCGTGACGATAACCGTACAAATTGGGTTAATGGGGTAGGCGGGGCGGGGGCCCTGCCGGGAGGCTCCCCAGTCCCGCCCCTTCCCGGCTCGTCCTCAAACGCCGGACGGGCTGAAATCGGGGTGCGCCTCCCGTGCGGGTAGGGAAAGCTGCTCCGTCTGCCGGATGATCGCCTGACCGGAAAGGTCGCGCCATGCCCTCCTCCCTCTTCAACGTCGCCTTCAGTCGCCGTGATACCGCTGCCCACCGGCCTGCATCTGTACTTCGAGAACGTCTCCGAACCCAAGACGGTGAAGAACCGCGTGCACGTGTGCCTCCAGCCGGACGGCCCGCGCGACGCGGAGGTCGAGCGGCTCCGGGCGGCGGGCGCCGTCGTCCTCGCCGACCGGCGCAAGCCCGACGGCACGGGATGGGTGGTCTTCACCGACCCCGAGGGCAACGAATTCTGTGTGCTGCGGAGCGCGGCGGAACGAGAGCGGGGCGAGGCCATGACGTGCGGGCAGGGGACGGTGGTGCCGGACACTCCCTAGGTCCTGTCCTGGTTTGCCAGGGGGCAGCGGCTGTGGAATCGTCCTGAGGCGCTTCCCGGTCGCTCCGTGGCCCCGGGCCCCACGTACCCGCGATCACGAGGAGTTGACGAGCCGTCGATGTCCGACACCCCTGAGTCCGGCCCGCTCGCGTCCGACGCCCCTGACATCACCTGGACCGAGGCCGTCCGGACGAAGCCCCGGCCGGACGGCGACAGCGGCGACACCGCCCTCACCTTCACCGCCCACTGGCACTCCGAGAGCGGACTCCCCGCCCCCCGCCGCGTCACCGTCGCCGACGACCGGCTGAAGGCCGACGTCGCCTACCGCCTGATCTGCGAGGGCACCGCGCTGCTGTGGCGCGGGGACTACCAGGGCGCCCGGCAGCTGCTGCGCGCCCTGGGCCGTCGCCTCGACCGGCTCGCGCCGAAGCCGGGGGCCACCCCCGCCGAAACCTTCCACCGGCACCGCCAGGCCCGCGGCCACCGCGCCCGCGTGCTCGGGATGCTGCTCGTCGTCCTGGAGGACGACCACGGCCTCGCGCTGCGCCGCGCCCCCGACGTCCGGGCGGCCTGCGCGGAGGCGTACGGCCCGCCCCGGCGACGTACCGTCGTGTCGCTGCGCGAACTCCTCGGCGTGATCGGCGCCCACGAGTGGCGCAGGAAGGGCGTGCCGATCCCCGCGATCGGCGGGCACATCCACCCGCACTACGGCGTGTTCTCCCCGGTCAGGGGCGAGTACGTCGACCTCGTCGCCGCCGCCCCGCTGCCCGCCGCCGCTCAGCGCGACGCGGCCACCGCCTTCGACCTCGGCACCGGCACCGGCGTGCTCGCCGCCGTCCTCGCCCACCGGGGCATCGACCGGATCGTCGCCACCGACAGCAGCCCCCGCGCGCTCGCGTGCGCGCGGGACAACGTCGAGCGGCTGGGGATCGGGGACCGGGTCGAGGTCGTCGACAGCGGTGATCTTTATCCGGAGGGGCGGGCCGCACTGATCGTGTGCAACCCGCCGTGGCTCCCGGCCAAGCCCACCTCCGCCGTCGAACAGGGCGTGTACGACCCCGGCAGCGCGATGCTGCGCGCCTTCCTCGACGGGCTCGCCGACCACCTGGAGCCCGGCGGCGAGGGCTGGCTGATCCTCTCCGACCTCGCCGAACACCTCGGCCTGCGGACCCGGGACGAACTCGTCGGCGCCTTCGACGCGGCCGGGCTGCGCGTGCTCGACCGCCTCGACGCCAAGCCCGTCCACCCCCGCGCGAGCGACGCCACCGACCCGCTGCACGCGGCCCGCGCCGCCGAGGTCACCTCCCTGTGGCGGCTCGCCCCGGCGACCTGAGCCCACAGGGCAGGACCGCTACCGGTGCCAGGGCCCCGTCACGGCGAACGTCGTCCCCGGCGTGTAGCAGTTGACGTACATCGTGTCGTGATCGGGGGAGAAGGCGACGCCCGCGAACTCGCCCCATTCGGGCTCGGTCGGGGTGCCCGTATTTTGCGCGTTGCGCGCCATCGCGTACACCTCGCCGCCGCGCGTCACGCCGTACACGTGCTGCGCGCCGCCGCCGTCCTCGCACACCATCAGGCCGCCGCTGGGCGCGAGGCAGATGTTGTCCGGGGACTCGCCGGGGAGCTGGATGTCCGTGTCGGGGCCGAAGACGATCACGAGGGTGAGGCGGCGCCGCGCGGGGTCGTAGCGCCAGACCTGGCCGTAGTGGTCGGCGGCCGAACCCTCCGCGCTGCGCGCGTAGCTGGAGACGAAGTAGACGCAGCGGCCGCCCCAGTAGCAGCCCTCCAGCTTCTGGGCGTGGGTGATGCCCTTCGGGCCGAAGTCCTGGTGGCGGATGGGGGTGTGGGCGGCCAGCGGGTCGGGTACGTCGACCCACTCGACGCCGTCGAGGGTGATACCGGGCTCCTTGGCGGCGGACAGGTCCGGCACACCGGGCACCCGCATCGCCTGGAGCCGGCCGCCCGCGCGCAGTGAACTCCGGCCGCCCTCGGGCTTGTTCGGCAGGAAGCGGTAGAACAGGCCGAAGGGTTTCTGGAAGGCGTCCTCGGTCTCGTAGACCACCCCGCGCCACGGGTCGACCGCGACCGCCTCGTGCTGGAAGCGGCCCATGGCGGTCAGCGGCACGGCTCCCGAGCGCCGCGGATCCACCGGGTCGACCTCGAAGACGAAGCCGTGGTCCTTCGTATAGCCGCCTGTACCGGCCTTGTCCTCGTTCTCCTCGCAGGTCAGCCAGGTGCCCCAAGGGGTCGGGCCGCCCGCGCAGTTGACGGCCGTACCGGCGATCGCGACGCGCTCGTCCACCACCCGGCCGCGCCGGTCGAGCGCGAGCGCCGTACAGCCGCCCTTCGCCGCCGGGTCGTACGTCAGGCCCTTGACGGTGGGCACGCCGAGTTTCGCGGAGGCGCGGTTCTCGTGGTTGCGCACGAGGTGGACCCCGCCGCGCCGGCCCCGGAACGCGGCCATCCCGTCGTGGTTGCCCGGGACCTTGCCCTCGCCCGAGCGCAGATCGTCGCCCTCACGGGAGAGGACCTGATAGCGGAAACCTTTCGGCAGGTCGAGCAGGCCGTCGGGGTCGGGCACGAGCGGGCCGTGGCCCGTCCTGCCCTGGGTGGCCGCGGTCGCGGTGCCCGCGAAGAGTTCCGACAGGGCGCCGGTGAAGGCGATGGACGCCCCCAACGCTCCGGTGCGGGCGAGGACTTGGCGTCTGGTCGCGGACAGCTCGGTGTCTGACATGGGGCAACCTCCTGCTGGCGGACAGGAAACATGACCCGCACGTGTGTACCACGCACATCCCGTGCGCACGAGGGTTTGGACGCGCACGTGATCAGTCGGCACCGGAACCGCACACCTGGCGGGGCCTCGACCGCCGCTGCGGACGGCGGCCCCGGACGGCTCGGGCCCGCTCAGCCTTCGACGAGCCCCTTCGCGTCCCGGGCCAGTGCCGTCAGCCGCGAGATCGCCCGGAAGTACTTCTTCCGGTAACCGCCGTTCAGCATCTCCTCGCTGAAGAGCCGGTCGAACGGGACGCCGGAGGCGAGGACGGGGACCTCGCGGTCGTAGAGGCGGTCGGCGAGGACGACCAGGCGCAGCGCCGTCGACTGGTCGGGCACCGGGGCGACGTCCGTGAGGCAGACCGCCCTGAGGTCGTCGGTCAGGGCGCCGTAGCGGCTCGGGTGCACCCGGGCGAGGTGGTCGAGCAGGTGCGGGAAGTCGTCGAGGCTCGCGCCCTCGGTGGCGTACGCAGCCTGGGTGACCTGCTCGTCCGAGTACGGGGCGGGCGCCTCGGGCAGGCCGCGGTGGCGGTAGTCCTCGCCGTCGATGCGCAACGCCTTGAAGTGGGCCGACAGGCCCTGGATCTCGCGCAGGAAGTCGGCGGCGGCGAACCGGCCCTCGCCGAGCTTGCCGGGCAGCGTGTTGGAGGTCGCCGCGAGCGCGACGCCCGCGTCGACCAGCTTGCCGAGCAGCGTCGACACGAGGACGGTGTCGCCCGGGTCGTCCAGCTCGAACTCGTCGATGCAGAGCAGGCGGTGGCCGCTGAGCGTACGGACCGTCTGCTGGAAGCCGAGGGCCCCGACGAGGTTGGTCAGCTCCACGAACGTGCCGAACGCCTTGAGCGCGGGCTCGGCGGGGGTGGCGTGCCACAGGGAGGCCAGGAGGTGGGTCTTGCCGACGCCGTAGCCACCGTCCAGGTAGACGCCGCGGGGCCCGGCCGGAACCGTCTGCTTCGCGCGTGCGAACCACCGGCGCTTGCCGGAGCCCGTCGCGTGCGCCCCGCCGAGCCCGGCCGCGAACGTGCTGAGGACGCGCACCGCCTCGCTCTGGCTGGGCTGTCCCGGATCCGGGATGTACGTGTCGAAGCGGGCCGTGCTGAACCGCGGCGGCGGCACCATCTCGGCGACGAGACGGTCCGCGGGCACCTGCGGCTCGCGGGCGCTCAGGGATACGGGGGCCGCTTCGGGTATGGGGCTGCGCCCGGCGGCGGAGGTGGTGGCTGACACGGTTCTCCACTCTAGAGCCGTCCCGGCGCCGTGTAAGACTGCGCGGCATGCGACGCCTGTTCCCTGTGACCGACCACACAGCCGCGCCGGCCTCGGCGAAGAGCGCTCCCGAGGGCGCCCCGGAGAGTGCCCCCGAGGGGGTGGCCGGGGACCGTGAGTGGTCCCTGGACGAGCTCGCCGACGCGTACGCCTATCCCGCCGGGCCCCCCGGGCCCGCCGATCCGGGCGGGACCGGAGCCTGGCTGCGCGCCAACATGGTCTCGACGCTCGACGGCGCCGCCCAGCACGACGGCCGCTCCCAGCCCATCTCCAACGCCACCGACATGCGGATCTTCGGTACGTTGCGGGGGCTCGCGGACGCCGTCGTGGTGGGCGCCGAAACGGTACGCCAGGAGGGCTACCGCCCGGCCCGCGCCCGGGACGCCTTCGCGGCCCGCAGGGCGGCGGCGGGCCAGCCCCCGGCGCCCGCGATCGTGGTGGTCAGCGCGAGCCTCGACCTCGACTTCTCGCTGCCCCTGTTCACCGCCCCGCTCACGCCCACGTACGTGGTGACCGGCGCCGCCGCGCCGTCCGACCGGATGGCCGCAGCCCGCGAGGCGGGCGCGGAGGTCCTGACCGCGGGCGAGGGCGCGGGCGCCGACCCCGCGCGGGTGGTGCGGGCGCTGGCCGAGCGCGGCCTGACCCGGTTGCTCACCGAGGGCGGGCCGCGGATGCTCGGCCAGTTCGTGGCGGCGGGCGCGCTGGACGAGCTGTGTCTGACGGTGTCGCCGTTGCTGACGGCGGGCGGGGCGCAGCGCATCGCGGGCGGGCCCGGTCTCGCGGTGCCCGAGCGATTCGTACTGGCGTCCGTGCTGGAGGAGTCCGGGTTCCTGTTCACCCGGTACCGGCGGGACTTCTGACCGGACGGAACTTCTGACAATCGGCGGAATATTCCGTTCCGTTTCGCTTTCGCGGGGCACACTAACTCTCGCGACCCCCGCTCCGGCGGGGGGCAGGATGGTTTCCGCAGGGGGCCGGGCGCACGGTCCGCGGAGGCCCACGGAGGCCCACGGAGGAAGAGGACGCCTGTCGTGTTCACAAGCGTATTGATGATCGAGAAGGCCCTGACGTCCGCCGACGTGGAGTTCGTCACCACCTTGCACGGCGACGAGCCGGTCACCTTCCATGTGCTTCTGCAGCCCCGCGGCGACCAGGCGGACCGGCTGCTGCGGGCGATCGACGACGTCGCGCTCGGTGAGTTGGACGACGCCGTGCGCGAGGGCGAGGTGCCCGAGGGCGAGGAGGCGGTGGAGCCCGCCGAGCGGGCCCTTCAGGTGTCCCTCCTGGCACTGCGGGCCACGGGCAGCGCGGCCGAGGGCCGCCTGGTCGAGGCGCACCCGCTGGACGTGCTCCAGGAGGTGGTCGACGAGATGGGCGCGGACGAGGTCATCGTGCTGACCGAGCCGCACCTGGTGGAGGAGTTCTTCCACCGCGACTGGGCCTCCCGGGCCCGGCACAAGGTGGGCGTACCGGTCCTGAAGCTGTTCGCCCACAGTGAGTCGTAGACAAGGGGCCATTCTTAGCCTGTCCGGCGTTTGAGGACGAGGCCGAAGGCCGAAAAACGGGGGGCGGCGGGGGCCCAGTAGGCTGGCCCCCGCGCACGTCACCGCCACACAATCGGAGAGAACTCGTATGCCCACCGCCATGGACCGACCGCACTTCATCGGCATCGGCGGCGCCGGAATGTCGGGCATCGCGAAGATCCTCGCCCAGCGTGGTGCGAAGGTCGCGGGCAGCGACGCCAAGGACTCCGCCACCACGGACGCCCTGCGCGCGCTCGGCGTCCAGGTCCACATCGGGCACGCCGCCGCCCACCTGGCCGACGACGCGACCTGCGTCGTCGTCTCCTCCGCGATCCGCGCCGACAACCCGGAGCTGGCCCGCGCCACGGAGCTCGGCATCCCGGTGGTGCACCGCTCGGACGCGCTCGCCTCCCTCATGGACGGGCTGCGCCCGATCGCCGTCGCCGGCACCCACGGCAAGACGACCACCACGTCGATGCTCGCGGTCAGCCTGGCCTCGCTCGGCCTGCACCCCTCGTACGCGATCGGCGGCGACCTGGACGCGCCGGGCTCCAACGCCGACCACGGCAGCGGCGAGATCTTCGTGGCGGAGGCCGACGAAAGCGACCGCAGCTTCCACAAGTACGCGCCCGAGGTCGCCATCGTCCTCAACGTGGAGCTGGACCACCACGCCAACTACGCCTCGATGGACGAGATCTACGAGTCCTTCGAGACCTTCGCCGACAAGATCGTCCCCGGCGGGACGCTGGTCATCGCCGCGGACCACGGGGGCGCCCGGGAACTCACGCGGCGGATCGCGAAGCGCAGGCCCGAGCTGCGCGTGGTCACGTACGGCGAGTCCGCCGACGCCGATGTGCGGATCACCGGGGTGACCCCGCAGGGCCTCAAGAGCGACGTCACCGCCGTCCTCGACGGCACCGAGCTGCGCTTCGCCGTCTCCGTGCCCGGCCGCCACTACGCGCACAACGCGGTCGCCGCGCTGGCCGCCGGCGTGGCCCTCGGCATCCCGGCCGCCGAGCTGGCCCCCGCCCTCGCCTCGTACACCGGAGTGAAGCGCCGCCTCCAGCTCAAGGGCGAAGCCGCCGGCGTACAGGTCGTCGACTCCTACGCGCACCACCCGACGGAGATGACCGCCGACCTGGAGGCCATGCGCGGCGCCGCGGCCGACGCGCGGCTGCTCGTGCTCTTCCAGCCGCACCTGTTCTCCCGCACCCAGGAGCTGGGCACGGAGATGGGCCAGGCCCTGGCGCTCGCCGACGCCTCCGTGGTCCTCGACATCTACCCCGCCCGCGAGGACCCGATCCCCGGCGTGACCAGCGCCCTCATCATCGACTCCGCCCGCGCGGCGGGCGCCGACGTGCGGGCCGTCTCCGACAAGGACGCCGCACCCGCGGTGATCGCGGGAATGGCGCGCCCCGGCGATCTCGTTCTCACCATGGGAGCGGGCGACGTCACCGACCTCGGCCCGCGGATCCTGGCCGAACTGTCGAAGTGAGCCGGACCGCCCAGCGCGTCCGGACCGCCCTGGAAGGGGATGCGATCCATGTCGTACGACGTCGAGAAGCCCGACGAGCAGTGGCGCGCGGAGCTGACCCCCGCCGAGTACCAGGTCCTGCGCCAGGCCGGCACGGAGCCCGCGTTCCGCGGTGAGTACACCGACACCACGACCAAGGGCGTCTACTCCTGCCGCGCCTGCGGCGCCGAGCTCTTCACGTCCCACGAGAAGTTCGAGTCCCACTGCGGCTGGCCGAGCTTCTACGACCCGAAGGACTCCGACGCCGTCGAACTGATCGAGGACCGCTCCCACGGCATGGTCCGCACCGAGGTCCGCTGCGCCCGCTGCGGCTCCCACCTCGGTCACGTCTTCGAGGGCGAGGGCTACCCCACGCCGACGGACCAGCGGTACTGCATCAACTCGATCTCGCTGCGGCTGGCCGCCGAGTGATATGTCCTGGGTGTGGTGGTGCGGATGTGGCCACCGTGCGGGAGGCGATCGGCGGTAAGGGGGCCTTTCGCACGGGGTTGCCCTCGCGGCTCGCCAAGGGACCGGAGAAGAGCGGCGACGGGTGCATGCACTTCGCCGAGGGGATGGTGCTCGTCGGGCTCGCGCTCGCCTGGGCCTATATGGGCGTGGACCAGGGGAAGCCGCTGTACGTCGGGGGCGGGGTCGGGCTCGCCGTGCTGTTGTTCGTCGGGACGCTCGTCGTGGTGCGCGGCGACGGCCGGGAGAGGGCCGCGGAGCGCGGCGGCGCGGAGCGTGCCGACGCCTTCTGGCTGCCCGCCCACTACTGCCGCGGATGCGTGTCCGTGTTCTGCCCCCAAGGGGCGCCGTGGCAGGGCCTGCTGACGCCGGAGCAGTTCAAGAAGCTGGTGTGGAGCGAGGCGGGATACGCCGATCAGCTCGCGCCCGTGGACAAGGCGAGGGACGCGGAGGTTCCGCCGGGGGCGGTGCCGGGGCGGTAGGTGCGCCGGGTGCCCGGTGGGGGGCGCGTTATGGGTGTGTGTTCGAGCGCCGGTCGTACGCTTCTGCGCGCCCTGTGATGAACGACGAATATCGTCTTCCGCTTCCGTGTTCACATGGCTAATGTGTGCGCGAATCGGGGGTCACCTGTTCGTTCAAGAAACAGAAAGACGGAGAGACGCGTGAACATGGCACGACGCACGACCGGTCCCACCGCTCCCGCTCCCCGGCCCGGCGAAGAGGGCATCTTCATGTGGTGGTGGCGGGGTCTCTAGCCGCCCCGGGCTCCGCCAGGGCCAGCCGGAGATCCCGGGCCCGCCCCTCGCAGCCGAGCCGTTCGTACAGTTCCAGCGCGTCCTCCGCGAAACCCCGTGCGGAGGGCGCGTCTTGTGTATGCGGGGCGGTGCGGGCCAGGCCGTCGAGGGCCTGGGCCGCGCCGAGCGGACTGCCCACCTCGCGGGCGATGCGCAACGCCTCGCGGTGGGCGTCGAGCGCCGCCTCGTACCGGCCGAGCAGGCGCAGCGCCGTACCGGTGCCGAGGAGCGCGGCCTGGAGGTCGAAGGGGCTGCCGATGCCCCGGGCGATGCGTTCGGCCTCGGCGAAGTGCCACAGCGCCTCGCCGGGGCGGCTGCCCGCGGCGTACGCCGAGCCCAGGCTGATGAGGGTGTCCGACTCGCCGCGTGCGTCGGACGCGGCGCGGTAGCTGGTGAGGGCCCGGCGGAAGTACGTGAGGGCCTGCTCCACCTGGCCGGTGTCCTGGCAGACGCTGCCCAGGTTCGCGAGCAGGTTCGCGCGCTCCTGGCGGCCGCCCACGCGCTGCGCCAGCCGCAGCGAACGCTCGAAGTGGGCGCGGGCCTCCTCGGGGCGGCCGTCGAGGCGGTGCACCTCGCCGACGTTGTTGAGGGCGCGCAACTGGCCGTACAGGAAGCCCGTTTCCTCGTGGATGCGCAGCATCGTGCGGAAGTGTTCCAGGGCCTCGCGGTGGCGGCCCGCCGCGTGCAGCGCCACTCCCATCATGTTGGCCACGTCGGCCTGGCCGTGGCGATCCCCGACCTGGCGGTACAGCGCCCGCGCCGCCCGCAGCACCCGCAGGCACGTGCTGCCCTGGCCGCCCGCGAAGTGGGCGCGGCCGGACTGCAGCAGGGCGTCGGCCCGGCCGCGTACGTCGTTCAGCTCCTGAAAGAGGAAGAGTGCCTCCGTGGCCCGGTGCAGGGCCTTGCCGTGGTCCTTCTGCGTGAGGACGTCGGCGTGCTCGACCAGGGTGCGGGCCAGGGCCACCCGGTCGTCGCGCGTCCGGGCCGCGGACACCGCCGCCTCGAAGAGCTCCGCGGCCAGGTCCCAAGTGCCCCAAAGGCGCAGGGGCTTGGCCAGGACGTGCGGGAACAGCACCGCGTGCTCCGGCGACTCCGCCGCGGCCGTGCGCGCCAGGGCCAGCAGGTTGCCGCGCTCCACGCTCAGCCACGCAGCGGCCTCGTCCGCGTCGCCGAAGTCCGGGGCGTACGGGCACGTCAGGCGGGGGCCGGGCGGCAGCACGCGGCGGTGCGGTTCGGTGCGGACGGCGGCGCGGTGGGCCGCGGTGAGGTAGCAGTTGAGCAGCCGCGTGAGCGCCGCGCGCCGGGCCGAGTGCGGCTCGTCGCGGGTGCACATGCGCATCCCGAAGGCGCGGGTGAGGTCGTGCAGGCGGTAGCGGTCGGTCACGGGTTCCTCGACGAGGTTGCGGTCGAGGAGCTGGTCGAGGGTCTTGCGGGTGTGGGTGCGGTCGGCGGAGGCGTCGGGTGCCCGGGCGGTCTCGTCCGTTCCGCCCCGCCGGTCCGGCTCGTCCGCCGCCAGGGCGGTCGCCGCGCGCAGCGTGATGTCCGGGCCGGGGTGCAGGGCCAGGCGGCGCAGCAACCGGGCCGCACGCGGGGTCAGTTCGGTGTACGAGAGGGAGAAGGCCGAGGCCACCGCGTCGCTGTCGAACTCGTCGAGCGGGTCGGCCGCCTGGACGAGGCGGTCCGTGAGGTGGTCCAGGCTCCAGGAGTCGCGGTGCCGGAACTGGCTCGCCAGGAGCTGGAGCGCGAGCGGGTGGCGGCCGCAGGCGGCCACGGTGCGGGTGAGCGCCGAGGGGTCGGCGGGCAGCCGGCCGGCCCCGGCGACCCGGGTGAACAGCGCGGCGGCCTCCGCGGTGGACAGCGCCTCCAGGTACAGCGGGGTCGCACCGGCCAGGCCGGTGAGCCGGTTCCGGCTGGTCACGATGGCCCGGCAGGACGCGGCGCCGGGCAGCAGCGGGCGGACCTGTTCGGCGTCGCGGGCGTTGTCGAGGACCACGAGCACGCGGCGCCGCGCCGTCCACTCCCGCCAGCGCGTCACGCGCGCGTCCAGCGAACCGGGCAGCTCACCGGTCACCCCGGCGGCGTGCAGCAGCACGGCGAGCGCCTCGGCGGGATCGTACGGCGGCAGGGGACCGTACCCGCGCAGATCGACGTAGAACTGGCCGTCCGGGCAGGCGTCGCCCAGGCGGTGCGCGGCGTGCAGCGCGAGCGCGGTCTTGCCGACGCCGGGCATGCCGTGGACGAGGGTGAGGGGGAGCGCGCTCGACGGGGGTGCCCCCGCCTTTCCTGACTCGCTCTTTCCGGTCTCGCCCTTTCCCGACTCGGCCAGGAGGATGCGCAGTTCGCTCGCCCGGCCGGTGAAGTCCCCTGTGTCGCGGGGCAAGTTGGTCAGTGGCCCCGCCGTCGCGGGATCGTCGTCGGGTGGGCCCGCGGGGGCCGGCGGGGCCCCCGGAGCCGCCGCGGCCGTCCCCTCGCTCTCCCACGCGGCCGTCCGCATCAGCGCCCGGTCCTGTTCGAGGATGCGTACATGGAGTTCCTGGAGCTCCGTGCCGGGCTCGATGCCCTGGCCCTCGTGGAGGCGGGAGCGGGTGGTGCGATAGAGGCCGAGGGCCTCGTCGTCGCGGCCCGAGCGGTACAGGGCCAGCATCAGGGCGGCGATCACGCGCTGGGCCAGGGGGTTCTGGGCGGCCAGTTCGTGCAGTTCGCCGATCAGGTCGGCGTGCCGGCCGAGCTCCAGCTCCAGGCGGATCCGCTCCTCGCGTACGTGCCGGTGGTCCTCCAGGAGCCGGGCGCGGGCCGACCGCGCCCAGGCGCCGGTGAACTCCGTCAACGGCTCGCCGCGCCACAGGGATTCGGCGGCGCGGAGCAGCTCGACGGCCCGCCGCCGGCCGCCCTGCCGGGCGGTGACGGCGGCGTCGGCGCACAGCCCCCGGTAGCGCAGCAGGTCGACGGCGTCGGGGGCGACGCGCAGGCGGTACAGGCGCGGGGCGTACCGCTCCAGGCGGGCCTGGTCGCCGGCCGCCCGGCTCAGCCGGGTGCGCAGCCGCGACAGATAGCTCTGCAGGGTGTCCTGGGCCGTACGCGGCGGCTCGTCGTCCCAGACGCGGTCCATGAGGGTGTCGAGGGAGACCGGCTCGCCGCGGGCGTGCACCAGGACGGCCAGCACGCAGCGCTCCTTCGGTGACCCGAGCTCGTACTGCCGGCCGTCCTCCCAGAGCTCCAGAGGCCCCAGAGCCAGTAAGTCCACCCTCACCCCCGATGGGTGCGCGCCCGGCGGGTGCACCGCGCCGCCGCCGTCGGCAGCCCCGCACATCTGTGCGGAACTCTGCTCACTGTTGTCGTGGTGCCAGGGGGAGCGGACAGGGGCGCACGGGTGCGTGCCGGGCGCATGGGGTGGATCCATGGCCAAAACTTTCCCCGTAGGCCGCACGGAAGCCCAACTACCGCCCTCCGAAAGCTAGTTGGAGGCAACGGCGTACGCGCCGGTGTGAGCCGGAGTGACGGCGTATGCCCTCGTCAGTCGGCACTCGGAGTGCAGGATTCCTGCAACCCGGCCATCCAGGTGGCCGGGGCACGCTGCCCCCGTTGCATTCACACGACGCGGAGAACCGGGGGACAGAACGATGAGCGTGACCATGCTGGAGGCGCACGGGCATCCGGTGCCGGTGCGGCCGGACGTCGAGCGCTGGGCCACCCGTCCGGTACGCAGGCGGGTGCTCGCCGTGGTGCACACGGTGACGTCGGGGCGGCGGCTCCTCGACGCGGTGCGGCTCCTGGAGGGCGACTGGCGGGTCCAGGTGTTCTTCACCGCCGCGCCCGACGTGTTCAGCGGCGGAGTGGCCGACTTCCTCGACGAGCTCAAGGTCCTGGTGCTGCCCTGGAGCCAGGCGGTGCAGACCGTCTTCGACCTCGCCCTCGCGGCGGGCCACGGCGGGCTGCACGAACTGCACGCGCCGGTGGTCGTGCTGCCGCACGGCGCCGGGCACAACAAGATCGTGCGGGCCCGGCGGGGCGGTGCCGTCGCCGCGCGGGGCGTGTACGGGCTGAGCAGGCAGCGGCTCGTACGCGACGGGACGGTGGTCCCCGAGGCGATCGTCCTCGCGCACCGCGAGGAGCTGGCGCGGCTCGGCCGCGAGTGCCCGGAGGCGCTGCCGGTCGCCGAGGTCGTCGGCGACCCCTGCTACGACCGGGTGACCGCGAGCCGGCCCGCGCGGGCCCTGTACCGGCAGGCCCTGCGGACCCGGGCCGGGCAGCGGCTCGTCCTCGTCTGCTCGACCTGGGGCCCCGGCTCGCTGCTCGGCAGCGGCGGGCAGGAGCTGATCGACCGGATCGTGGCCGAACTGCCGCCCGAGGACTACCGGGTGGCCGTCCTGCTGCATCCGCACGTGTGGCACACCCACAGCGAGTGGCAGGTGCGCGGCTGGTTCGCGGGCCTCGGGCGCGGCGGGCTCGCCGTCGTCAGCCACCGCGCCGACTGGGTCGGGGCGCTCGTCGCCGCCGACTTCGTCGTGGGCGACCACGGGTCCGTCTCGCTGTACGGCGCCATGACGGGCAGGCCGGTGCTGCTGGCCTGCCTGCCGGACGCCGATGTCGATCCCGGTTCCCCGATGGCCGAACTCGGGTCGTTCGCGCCGAGGTTGCGGGACGGCAGGCCGGTGCGGCGGCAGCTCGCGCGTGCCGCCGCGACGTACCGGGCCGACCTGCACGAGCGGGTCGCCGCCCGCATCACCTCCGAACCCGGGCGGTTCGCGCGGAAGATGCGCGCGCTGCTCTACCGCAAGCTGCGGCTGCGGGCGCCCGGCGCGCTCCCCGCCACGGAACCGGCGCGGCTTCCGTGCCTCGTGGAGTACGACGAGCCGGGCAGCGTCGTGTCATGACGGTGGCGTCGGCGGTGGGGCCGCCGGTGACGGCCGTCGTGACGGCGACGCCCGAGGCGCGGGGTGTCGTGCGGGTGCGGGTGGCGGTGCGCGGCCCCGGCGCCACGGAGTTCGTGGACGAGCACGTGCGGGTGGCGGTGCCCGTCGCCAGTGCCTGGGCGCGGCTCGGTGACGTGCTCCACGCGGAGTCCGCCGCGCCGTGGCACGCGGCACGGCTCGGCGCGCGGCACCCGGGCGCCCTGGTGGTGGCCGCCCACCACGGCCACGTGTGCCGCCTCCGGGTGGGCCCGAGCGGCACGCCCCTGGTCCTGCGGACGGCCCGGCTCCTGCGGGGCGCGCGGCCGGAGGTGCCGTGGCCCGTGTGGGCGTCCCTGGCGCACACGTTCCTCGCGGCGGGCTGCCGCTACGGGGGCTGGCCGAGGTGCGGGTGGGGACCGGGGCGGGGGCGGTGGCCGCCGCGGGGCCGCGTCCCGGCTGCGTGGCCGGGCGGTAGCTCACTGGCCCGGCGGTGAGTCCGAGGCGTCCTCGGTGTCCGGCCCGGGTGGTGCGGCGGGTGCGGCTGGCTCGGGTGGTGCGGCGGGTGCGTCCGGCCGGCTCGTGCGGTGCGCGGGTGCGTCCGGCTCGTGCGGTGCCGCCGGTGCGTCCGGCCCGTGTGGTGCCGCCTGCGCGTCCACGGCAGCCAACGCCTCCCCCCGGGCCCGTGCCGCGCGCGCGTCCGGGGACGTGGTGCGGCCCGCCGCGTCGTACAGGGCGAGGGCCTCGGTGTACTGCTCGCGGGCCCGGGCCGGGGCGTCGCGGTGTTCGGACAGTTCCGCCAGGGCGTGCAGGGCGCGGGCCGTCTCGTACGCGGCCGACATCGCGCGCAGGGCGGCGAGCGCCGGGGTCAACTCGGCCTCGGCCAGGTCGGGTTCGCCGCGGGCGAGGTGGGCGCGGCCGAGCAGGACGGCCGCGCGGGCCGCGTTGTACGTGTCGTGCGCCGCGCGCAGCGTCG
>NZ_AOPZ01000561.1 GCF_000414115.1 Streptomyces aurantiacus JA 4570 | reverse complement strand
AGGGCCGCCCGGACCTGGCGGGCGCGCTGACGCTCGGCCTGGCCCTGGTGGCGCTGCTCGCCGCGCTCACGCTGGGCCGCGACGGCTGGCTGCGCGCGCCCGTCGGCGCGCTGCTCCTGCTCGCCGTGGCCCTGGGCGCGCTGCTCCTGCTCGCCGTGGCCCTGACCGCCGCCTTCGCGTACGTGGAGCACCGCACGGCCACGCCCATGCTCGACCTCGGCCTGCTGCGCCGCCCGCCCTTCCTCGCGGCGACCGCGGGCGGCCTGTTCACCGGCTTCTCCGTCATCGGGCTCTTCAGCTACCTGCCGACGATCCTGCAGCGGGCCAACGGCGTGTCCGCGATGGACGCGGCCTGGCTGTTCGCGTTCTGGTCCGGGATATCCCTGGTGGTCGCGCTGCAGGCCAGGCGCCTCGCGGGCCGGATCTCCGCGCGCCACCAACTGGCCGTCGGATTCGCCCTGCACGCCGTCGCGCTCCTGACGATGCTCGGCGCGGTGGCGGCGGACTCCCTGCCGCGCCTCCTGCCCGGCCTGCTCATCTCGGGCGTGGGCAGCGGCCTGCTGAACGCGGCCCTGCCGCTGCTCGCGGTCGAGTCCGTGCCGGCCGACCGGGCCGCGATGGGCTCCGGCGCCAACAACACGGCGCGCTACATCGGTTCGGCGGCGGGCGTGGCCCTGATGATCGCGGTGTCCACGGCCTCGGGCTCGGCGCGGGACGACCTCGTGGCCGGCGCCGACGCGACGCTGCTGGTGGCGGCGGGCCTCGCCGTGCTCGCGGCGGTCAGCGTCGTCCTGCTGAGGGAGCGGCGCCCGACCCCGCGCTGACGCCGCCGTCCTCGACGGCCCCGCCGGCCCCGCTGTCCCCGATGGACTCGATGGGGTCCCGCGCGAGCACGTCCGCGTCCGGCCGGCCGTCCCGGTCGGCCGGCCCCCCGTACGAAACGGCGAGCGCCACCGCCAGATTGGCGGCGAGCGCGAGGATTCCCGCGTTCACCCCGAACACCGGGTCGTGCCCGGTGAAGACCAGCCCGCACACGATCGCCACGCCCACCACAAGACCGCTCACGGCCCCCGCCAGGCTCAGCTTCCGCCAGACCAGGCCGAGCAGCAGCATCGGCACGAGCTGCGCCATCCCCTCGTACGAGATGAGGGAGAGCCGTACGAGGGTGTTGGGCGCGGCGTACGTCATGACGAGCGCGAGGGCACCGGCGATGACGACCACGCCCTGCGAAGCGCGCTTCTGCCGGGCGGGCGCCTGCCACCGGGGCAGCAGCGACACCACACTGCTGCCCCACATCGTGCCGATGACCAGCATGAACACGGCCATCGGCACGATGGACGACAGCGCGGCGGCGACCCCGACGACCCCCACCACCCACGCGGGCAGCGAGTCCACGACCAGCTTGAACAGTGCCAGGTTCGACCCGGCGCCGGTCAGCCCCGGCACCACGAACAGGGCGGCCATGCCGAGCAGCATCGGGACGAACAGCAGGATGTTGTACGCGGGCAGCAGGACGGCGTTGCGACGCAGGCCGTCGGCGCTGCGGGCGCCGAGGTACCCGGCGACGGTCGTCGGGAAGATGCAGACGGTGAGCGCGTTGAGGAACGTGGTCGTCGCGAACCAGGCCCCGCCGTACGGGCTGTCGCCGTGCCCCGGCAGCGTCAGCCACTCCCCCTTCTCCCGCACGACTCGGTCGAGGAAGTCCCCGTACCCGTCGAAGTAGTGCAGCGGCACATAGATCACGAGGAACGCGAGCGTGCCGATGACGAGTACGTCCTTCAGCACCGACACCCAGGCGCTGCCGCGCAGCCCGCTGACCACCACGAACCCCGTGGTGACGGCGAAGCCGATGAAATAGGCCCAGTTGAGGCTGATGGCGCCGTACGAGATCGTCGAGACGACGACGCCCATCCCCGTGATCTGCAACTGGATGTACGGCAGCAGGAAGACGGTCACCATGACCGCCACCGCGGCACCGAGCCAGGGCCGGTCGTAACGGTGGGCCACCATGTCGGTGATGCCGACCAGGCCGTGGCGGCGGGCGTACGCCCAGAGCATGGGCCCGACGACGTAGCCGACGGCGTATCCGCACGACATGTAGGCGACGACGTACAGGACGGGCGCGCCGTAGTTGTACCCCCAGCCCGCGGCGCCCAGATAGCTGAAGCTGGTGTAGCCCTCGCCCGCCATCAGCACCCAGATGAGCACGGTGCCGAGGGAGCGCCCGCCGACGGACCACTCGGCGAGCGCGCCCTTCGGGGAGCGCTCGCCGTCGCCGGTTCTCCGCCCTCGTACGGCGAGCAGGCCGAGGCCGACGGTGGCGACCATGAAGACGGCGAAGATGGTGGTCGCGACGGCGGCGTCGGCGTTCATGAGGCCCGCCGCTTCATGTTCTTGTCCCCTCGGTGGGCGAGCCACACGGCGACGGGTGTGAGGAGCGTGGCCGCGAGCAGCCACGCGAACAGGAAGGGCAGCCCGAGGACGAGGGGCCGTACGCGATTGACGAAGGGCAACGCCCCCACGTACAGCACGAAGGGCACGAGGAGCCACAGGAGGTGGGGGCGGCGCTTGATCAGCTTGATCACGGAGCAGCAGCCTAGCCGGGGCGGTCAGCGGGGCCGCATGGACGTCAGCTTCCCCCACACCACGAGGCGGTACTTGGAGGTGTACTCGGGGGTGCAGGTGGTGAGGGTGATGTAGTACCCGGGTTCGTCGTACCCGTGGCCCGGCCGGACCGCGCTGCGCGGCACGGGCGCGATGACGCCGCCGTCGCGCGGGGAGGTCCGGGCGAGGGTCTTGTCGACGGTGTACGTGTAGACGGCGCCGCGGGTCCCGACGGTGAGCCGGTCGCCGGGGCGCAGCCGGTTGATGTACCGGAACGGCTCGCCGTGCGTGTTCCGGTGCCCGGCCAGCGCGAAGTTGCCGGAACGGCCCGGCTGGGCGGTGCGGGGGTAGTGGCCGACGTACCCCTTGTCGAGCACCCCGCCCTTGCCGACGCCTTCGGCGATGGGGGCGCGGAGGCCGAGGCGGGGGATGCGGAGGACTGCGTAGGCGTGGTCGGGGGTGGGGCGGGGTTGGCGGCCGGGGTCGGCTGGGGCGGGGCCATCGCCCGGGTTCGGGGCGCGTCGGGGCCGCGGTGCGCCGGTGTCACCGCGGCCCACGCCGCTGTCGCCGACGGCACCGTCCCCTCCGCCACCGGAAGCACCACGATCGCCCGCCCACTCCCGCTCCAGACTGTCGACCTTCTCCTCCGCCGCGGCGCGGGCCTGGCGGTTGGTCCACCAGAGCTGGTGGACGACGAGGAGGAGCAGGACGAGGCCGAGGGTGAGGACGGCTTCGGCGGCGTACCAGAGGGCGCGGGCGAGGGGGCGCCGCCGGGCGGGTGGCCGCCGGTGCACGACAACGGGGACCCGCGTCCGGACGGGACGCACCACGGGACCACCTCACCTCCTGGCCGGGAGCCGCAAGGTACTGGCCGGGAGCCGCAAGATAGGGCCAGAGCCCTCAACTGACCAGACCCGTGATGACGCCGGTGATCCAGAGCCGTGATGACGGCGGTGACTACGCCCGTGATGACGCCGGTGACGACGCCGGTGACGACACCGGTGATCACGCCGCACACGCGAGCCGCACCCCATACTCCCCACCCGGGGAACGGCAGTACGGTGTCATCCATGCGCCCCGACACGCCTGCCGACCACGTCGACCACATCGCCGAAGCGGAGCGCCTGGAGCGCACCGCGGGCCTCTACCCGGAGGACGCGGAACACCTGCTGCTGCAGGCCGCGGCCCACCTGGAGCTGGCCGACGCCCGCGACCGCGCGACGACGCTCTACGACCGCCTGATCTCACCCTCCGCCGCGCACCCGCCGGAGAACCCGACCCTGATCCGCGCCCTGAAGGCGGCGAACCTCTGGGAGTACGGCCACGAGGCGGAGGCAAGGGCGATCATCGAGGGCGTCCGCGGCACGGCACCGACGGACGCGGCACCGTGGGTGATCGTGGCGGAGTCCCTGGAGGCCCACGACGAGCTGGACCAGGCGCACGAGACGTTCACGGAGGGGTTGGGGAGGCTGCTGCCGGCGGGCGAGGCCACCGCTCCCGGGGCCCCGGACGGCGAACCCCCGTACCCCACCCACCCCCTCCTCTTCGGCCGCCACCGCGTACGCCGCCTCCTCGGCGAGGCCCACGACGCGTGGGACGCACTCGCGGACCGGGTCCACCGCTCGCGCGCGGCGGCGGCGGGCCGCACGCCGGTCCCCCTGGACGAACTTCACGACCCGAAGCGGATCTGGGCCCTCGGTTCGGAGAACCCGGACGAACTCCGAGCCGAAATCGCCCGCATCCAGGCGGAGTTGGGCTCGTACCGGGAGGCCCTGTCCCGCCCCTTCCCGGTGGCGGTCCTCCACTGGCCGTCCACAGAACTCACCGAACTCCTCACGGCGTACCCGTCCCTCTCGGCCGAATACCCGTCCCACGAGGCCCACTTGGCGACCATAGAGTCCTCCCTGAGGGAACTCGCCGCCTCCGGCACCCCCAACTTGGGCATCGTGACGGGAACGGTCCCGTCCTACGAGGCTTTCGCCGCCTCGGAGGGTGCCTCGCCGGGCGACCCGTCCTTGCTCCCGCAGTACGCGACGACGCTGGCTGCGCGGGGGCGGGCGGAGGGGTGGCCGCCTGGACCGGGGGACGGGTGTTGGTGCGGGTCGGGGCTGGCGTACGCCGAGTGCCACGGCGGCGACAGCACCGCCTGATGACGGTCAGGCGTTCTCAGCGGACGTCCCGGTGGACGTCGACCTGGTCGCTTGGCTTGCGACGGCCCCGGCGTATCCGAGGCGGGTCTATGGGAGCACGAGCAGCTGGATGACGTCGCTGAGGCAGTCGGCCGCGCACGACACGACAGCGTCTCTCAGCCATAAGCAGCGGCATCGACGCCATCTCGATTCACGGGACTTGTGCCCCGTTGTCCGGCCTTTGCACTACGGTCAAAATCGCTTCGTTGACCTCCATGGCTGCGATACCCACCACGGCCATGTCCCGTATATGACCGAGGATGTTCATGCGCAGCAGCACACTCACCGGCTCAGGCTTCACCCCGTTCCCCCACCAGAAGGACATGCTGGAGCGATTGGAAGTCGAGCGCGCAGTCCGTGGCCGCCGCCACAACCTTCTCGTTGCCGCGACAGGGACGGGCAAGACGGTGATGGCTGCGCTCGACTACCAGCAGTTGTCGCGCAAGGCCCGCCGCAGGCTACGGCTTCTCTTCGTCGCGCATCGCAAGGAGATCCTGGAGCAGTCGCGGGATACCTACCGACGCGTCTTGGGTGACGCGACCTTCGGCGAGTCGTTCCACAGCGGCGAACTTCCCCAGGAGCGGCAACACGTCTTCGCAAGCGTGCAGTCGCTCAACTCTCGTGCGCTGGAGCGGTACTCGCCTGACCACTTCGACGTCATCGTCATCGACGAGTTCCATCACGGTACGTCCCCTACGTACCGGAAAATACTTGACCACTTCGCACCCACGGAGCTCCTCGCGCTCACCGCGACACCTGAGCGCATGGACGGGAAGAACATCCAAGATGAGTTCTTCGACGGACACATCACGGCGGAGATGCGCCTATGGGAGGCCCTGGAGAACGAACTACTCAGCCCCTTCAGGTACTTCGGGATAAGCGACACCACCGACTTGAAAGCAGTGGCGTGGAAACGGGGAGCGTACGATTCAGCAGCGCTCAGCAATGTTTTCACCGGAAACCATGCGCGCGCCCGACTCGTCATGAAGGCCGTGCGCGAGAAGGTCAAGGACCCGAGATCCATGCGCGCGCTCGGGTTCTGCGTGTCCATCTCGCACGCCCACTTCATGGCCGAGCAGTTCACCAAAGAGGGAATTGCCGCCGTCGCCCTCTCCGGCGAAAATCACCGCGATGAGCGCAAGCAGGCCCTCAAGGATCTAGAACACGGAAACCTCCAAATAATCTTCTCCGTCGACCTGTTCAACGAGGGACTCGACATCCCTGACATTGATACGCTGCTCCTCCTCCGCCCCACCGAGAGCGCCACGCTCTTCCTGCAACAGCTTGGCCGAGGTCTGCGTCGAACGCCGGACAAGGACGTACTCACCGTCCTCGACTTCATCGGCCAGCACCGTAAGGAATTTCGCTTCGAGAATCAGTTCCGAGCGCTGACGAACCTCACGAGGAAGCGTCTGCTGAACAGCCTTGAGCAGGGGTTTCCCATGCTGCCGTCTCGCTGCGAGATCATTCTGGAGCCCAAGGCCAAGCAGACCATCATCGGGAACATCAAGGAACAGCTCAACGTCAACGCCACTGCTCTCGCCCGCGAGGTTTCCACATACGCCGAGATGCGACTCTCCACTTACTTGGAAGAGAGCGGTCGGGAAATCAAGGAGGTCTATCGCGGCGGCAACGGTAACTCGTGGACCAGGCTCCTGCGTCGCGCCAACCTCCTCACCGATGCCGCGCCTCACGGCGAGTTGGACCTACTGAAGCGCATCGCTTCGTTCCTTCATGTCGATGACAAGGAACGCATCGAGGCATACCAGCGACTCCTGGCTGACGACGCCCCCATGTACGACGCCTTGCCCCCGCGAGAGCAGGCATACGCCCGAATGCTCTTCTTCAACTTCTGGGACAAGGCTGGCGGGTACTCAAGCTACCAGGAGGGGCTATCCTCACTCCTCAAGCACAAGCCCGTCCGCGAAGAACTCCGCCAGGTCCTTGACCACTGCCTCGCCCTTGCGGATCATTTCCCGCTCTCATTGAAGGGTCCGCACCGTGACGTCCCCTTGAAGGTGCACAGCTCGTACAACCGATCCGAAATTCTCGCTGCCCTCGGCGTAGCACGCCTCGGCGGCCAGATGCCAGGCTCCTTCGCCCAAGGGGTAGTTGAGGTGAAGGACATCAACACGGATGCCCTGCTCATCACCTTGGAGAAGGACGAGAAAGAATTCTCGCCCACCACCCGGTATCGGGACTACGCCATGAGCCCGACCCAGTTCCGCTGGGACTCCCAGAACGCGACCGACGAAAACTCCACCACGGGGCTTCGCTACCGCGAGCACGCTCAGCGCGGAAGTCACATCTTGCTCTTCGTCCGCCGCTACAAGAACACTGACATCGGCGGCGCCGAGCCATGGATGCTCTTGGGGCCCGCGCGCTACGTTGCCCATGAGGGCAGCAAGCCCATGGCGATTACTTGGGAGCTTGAGCACGAGATGCCAGCGGACGTGTGGACGTACTCGTCGATCCCATCGAGCTGACCAGTCACACTCAACGATGACGTCTCCCCCTCACTCCAGCCTCACGGCCCCAGCCTCCGCCTCGAAGTGCATTTGCGCCCGATCCAGCGCATCGTCAGGGTCGCAGCCATGCACACGGAGCCAATGGAGGAGGTCGGCAATCAGGTCGATCGCCGCCTCCTCTGCCTGGGCTACGGGCAGGCGCCCCTGACCACTCATCCGCGCAGGGGGGACGCTGCCATACAGAGAGATGCACTGCTCAGCGCGCTCCATCTGCGGGCTATCACTGTGGCCGTCCGGAACGACGAGGTCCGTCGCCAACTCGCACCACACCACCTTGGAGTCCCCGCAAAGAATGACGCCCCACCGATGGTCGGTGAAGGCGTCAATGAGTGCCATTCCACGCCCTGATTCCATCCCGCATTGCGCATCCAGCAGGATGGGAAGGGCGCGAGTGTCGGGGTCGCGCATCTCGATACGTACGTACGTCCCGCTCATCGAAACCGCGAGTGTGACAGGCGTGCCGATGCCGACGTGGTTGATGACGTTCGACATCAGTTCCGAGACGCACATTTGGGCAGCCTCGATGACTTCCGGCAAGCCCCACAGGGCCAAGTGAAGCCTCAATGCCTTTCTCAGCAGCACTGCTTCGTGTGGCTCCGCGGAGGCGGACAGCTCCCAGGGCTTTCGCTCCGCACAATCACCCGCGTCGATCATCGTCGCCTACCTCCTGCGCGCACCACGTCGTGCACTGCGTGACCATCCATCACTCTTAGTGAAAGAATCGCAGCGGATATCCCGTCATGCAATGTGCACGAAGGGATTCCCCCGATCAGGTGATTGGCGATCCTCGCCACTTCCGATGGGATGTAACTTCCGCTACACGAGCAGGAGTTGACATGGCAGGCTCCCCCACCGCACGACGTCGCCGCTTGGCAATCGAGCTCAAGAAGCTCCGCGAGGAGAACGGCCTCACCTGTAGCCAGGTGGGCAAGGAGCTGGACTGGAGCAGCTCCAAGGTCAACCGCATGGAGACGGGACAAGGCCGCGTCCAGCCCTCAGACGTCGAAGCTCTGTGCCGCTTCTACGACACCTCCGACGACCTACGCGATCTCCTTAAGTCCCTGGCCAAGGAGTCAAAGACGAAGGGGTGGTGGCACGCCCACGGGGACGCCGTCCCCTCCTGGTTCTCCGTCTACGTAGGCCTAGAGCAGGCGGCATCGAGCCTGCGGAGCTATCAGAGCGAGTTCGTCCCAGGTCTGCTCCAGACACCCGCGTACGCATCGGAACTGAGTCGCGCCTGGGTCGATCACACACCCGAAGACGTACAGCGCATGGTCGACGTCCGGATGCGACGACAGGAACTGCTGCTGGGCGAGAGTGCACCGGATCTGTGGGTCGTCGTGCACCAGAGCGCGCTCATGCACGTCATCGGAGACCGTCAGGTCATGGCCGGCCAACTCGAACGTATGCTGGAAATTGCCGAGTTGAGGAACGTGACGGTTCAGGTCCTGCCGTTCGATGCGGGCGCCTACCCCACCACGGGATCGTTCACGGTCCTTGGCTTCCCCCAGCAAGAGGACCCAGACGTGGTGTATCGGGAAGGGCTGACAGACTCCGTCTATCTCGAACACCCTCAGGACGTAGACCTTTACGCGAAGGCGTTTGACCACCTCAGGGCGCTGGCCCTGAGTCCGCAACGATCAGCCCTGCTGATCAAGAGAACTCTGGAGGATCACTCCCGATGACGCTGCCCTCGACTACGCGGTGGCGCAAGAGTAGTTACAGCAACGGCATGGGCGGGGAGTGTGTTGAGGTTGCCTTGGCCCTTGGCGACATAGCCGTGCGGGACTCCAAGGCCCTACCGGGGCCCTGGATCACTGTTGGCGCCAGCGCCTGGGAATGCTTCGTGGGTGCCGTCCGAGAGGGAAGCCCCGCCAGAGGCGGGACAAACTAGCGAGAGTCACGGTTCCTAAACGACGGGTTGATTGGGGTCGCGAAGTACCTCACCCGCTCGGTCAAGGAACTGTGTACGCATGTCAGTCACGTGCTCGCTCCTCTCCACCCAGTCCCGCCATCGGGCCTCAGATTCCGCCGCCCCCTGGCCCGTACCTTGCTCTGCCAACTTCAGCGCTTGCGCCGCATCAGCCGTCGCCGCCCTAAGCACCTGAGCCAAGACCACTACGGCTTCCGGCCCCCAGAGGGCGAGTTGGCTCGTACACGACTGCATGGTGGAGACCTGGCCTCGAAATGCGTCGCGTTCAGCGGCGGGGAACACCTCACCTCGGCGTATGGCAACGGCCGCCCGCTTCAGCGTGTCCTCGGCTGCTGAGTGAGCGTCGAGCAGCTTGGCGCATGCCTGCTGTCGCTGCTCCTTAACCCACTGCTGATGCCCAGTCGCTGCTTGCCGATCCACTTGGGCCAGCGCTGCTTCCACGCCCTTTTCACCACCAATGCGTGCACCGCGCACGCTAGCGAACGCACCTACGGCTGCTCCGCCCACCGCACCGGCCACCCCGACGATTGCGGCAACTATCGCCGCCATGCCTCCATCCATGCGGCCATCATCCCGCAACGTTCTCCCGCTCCACGTTCGACCGTCAAAGAGTCCTCGGTACGTCGGGCGAGTTGAGGTGCTACGTGTCAACGCCGCCAACTAGCCTGTGCACATGTCAACCGTTGCTCCCTCCTTCCAACCTGGCGACATCCTCACGCGAGCAGACATCCGAAAGGAGTTGGGAGGAAGCCCGCAGGGCGGCATCTGCCCATCCGTGGAGAAGAAGACGGTGGTCCTCTACTCCGACATCAAGTCGGGGGAGCAGTACGGCTACCACGACGGATGGCGTCGAGAAGAGGATCGACTGGGTCCCATATTCGAGTACACCGGAGCTGGAACTGAGGGCGATCAGACGTTCGCTGGGGCCACCGGTACGGGCAACGCGGCGATACTCCAGCATGTCCTTGACGACCGCACCCTCCACGTGTTTATCGGGCATGGGAAAGTCCCTGGCACAGGCATCAGGACACATCGCTACATTGGGGCGTTCGAGGTGGACCGCGAACGCCCCTATGTCATAAGGCGGGCCCGCGACAAGTCCCAGCAGGACCGCGACGTCATCGTCTTTCGACTGCGTCCACTCGGCACGTACCAGCGAACCGAGAGCGACGTGATCCCGCCGGTGACCCAGACCAGGGTCAACTTTGTTCAGTCTGGAACCAGACGTCGCCCAGAGGCTCCAGCCCGCGTCCAGCAAGCATGGGCACATGACCGCTCGGCAGCACCTGCAATCTACCGGCGCGAGCAAATAGCAGCCGAGTTTGGCGACATACTCACCAACCGCCAACACCGCGTCGGTCGGCTGGAAGTACAGGTCAGGGGCGTGGAGGAGGCGATGGAAGCCACTCTCTTCGACGAGAGCGAACGCACCATCTATGAGCCAGCAGACAGCAACTCGCGGCAAGCGCTGAGGGATGCCCTGATGCAACTCATGGATCTCAGAATGCACTTGAGTAGGATCGAGAACGGCATGCCGATCCGCTGCATGGTGCTGGCGCCTGGGGTACCCAGCGAGGATACGCGCCAACTACTGACGGAGTACGGCGTAGGCATTGTCTACCGTAACGCCAACGGTGACTTCAGCGAGCTGCCTAGCGACGGACAGAACCCTCCGGCGGACGGAGTCCCGAGCGCTTTTCCTTGCGCCAACTGCCCAACGCGTTCGATCTAGCTCAGCAGTTCCGAATTCTTCCCTCTGGAGCGATATCGCCAGAATTCGCTTTTCCGGGGAAAATGATCGAGGCGCCCCTGCGGAGAGCCCTCGATCGGTCGCGGCGTAGCCTCAGATGCGATCGCACTCACGACGGAGGTTGTTGACGCCATGGCCCGTACACCCCGCATCCCCAGCGCCCCTCTCGCAGCCGCCGGGCTTGTCGGCGGGTACGCCACCGCCCGCCTCACCAAGAAGCGCCCCCTAGGCGGAGCCGTGCTCGCCGCAGTCGGGGTCGCCGCCGCGCGGCAGTGGCGGCAGCAGGCCGGGGCGAAGACCGCCGCCGCGCTCAGCGCCGCGTACGTCGCCGGGTTCGCCGGATCGCACCCGCTGGCCAAGAAGGTCGGCGCCTGGCCCGCCGTGCTGGGCGTCGCGGGGAGCGTCGCGCTCGCCTCCTGGGTGGTTGTCGACCGGCACCGCTGACCGTCGACGGCCCCGCGCACCGATCGGGTGCACGGGGCCGCGCTTCCCCCAGGGCCTCAGCCGGTCAGCTTCCCCGGCCCCGGGGCCTCAGCCGGTCAGCTTCCCCAGGACCTCAGCCAGTCGTCGGCTTCCCCGGGGTATCGGGCGGCGCCGGGAAGCCGGGCGCCAAGACGCCTGGTCGGCAGACCGTCACGCCGACTCGAACATCCACTTCTGGTTCCGCTCCCCGATCCACTCCTCCAGGTTGAGCTGCGAGCCCCTCCTGTCCGACGGGAGGGTGATGACCCCGTTGGCGTAGACGAAGGCGATGCGGAACAGGTTGTCGCCGACCGGCTCGATCGACCACTGGAGCGGGACGGCCTGCCCCGCGATCAGGGGCGGGTAGATGCGGACGTCGGCCTGCGAGATGTACGAATCACCCGCGGCGCTCTTGATGACGTACTGGTTCACGCCGTTGGTGGTCGTGATGCGCCACTTCTGGTTGGTGCCCTTGTGCAGGTCCCAGCCGATGATCGGCGTGTTCGGAGAGGTGGAGCCGCCGCTGAGGTCCACGTACAGGTCCTCGAACGCCGCGTTCTTGATCCAGTATTCGCCGTCCGGAATGATCGGAGCCATGCGTCAACCTCCGTACGAGAGAGGGGCGGTGCCCAAGCGGGCGGACCTCAACGTAGGCGGCGTCCGCGCGTCACGTAACGGGCTCTTCCGGTCGTAGAGCGGGCGTTTGGGACGGCCTGGTCGCGGTGGTGCATGGCCAGTTGTTCGGCCAGAGGTGCGCACGGAGGTGTGCGGGGGCGGCGGGCCGTCCCACCTCGCCGGGGCCGGGACTTTTCCTGGTACGGGAGGGCCATGCGGGTGGAGGGGCGCCGCGGGGACGGCAGGGGCGCCGGGCCCGGCGCCGTCAACTGCCCCGATCCGTACGCCCCGTACGTACCCCGGCGGCCACGCCTCCGCCCCACCCGGCGGCCGACCCTAGGCCCCCGCCCCGTCCCCCCTGAACTGCCGCGCGAACCCGGCCACAGCCAGCACCACGCCACCCCCCGCCAGCACGAAGACCGCCCACGCCACCGGCCACAGCGAAGCGTCCTGTTCCGCGTGCGTGGCGAAGGAGGCGAAGAGGAGCGCGGCGGGCGGGACGGCCACCACCGGGAGCGTCCAGCGCAGGCGGTCGCGGAAACCGAAGTAGGCGGCGAGCGCCAGCACGGTGATCACCACGAGCGCGATGCCCGTGTCCGACGCCGGCGAGGTCTCGTTGATCGCGCCCGGCGTCTCGGGACGGTTGCGCAGGTCCCAGGGCAGGAAGAGCAGGTACGCGGCGGCAGCCAGGCCCGCGCCGAGCAGCCGCGTCGCCCAGCGCTCGGCGGGCGGTCGGCCGCGCAGCGGGCTCAGCGCGCTCCGCAGCGGGTTCGATGCGTTCAGCCGTGGGCTCAGTGCGTTCATGTGTACGACGATCGCCTTCCCGGGTGCGGTCAGGCATGAGTACGCGTACTCAATCGCCGCGGCCGTCGCTCCCGGAAGGGCGAGGGGCGGCGGCCCCTCACCCCCGCCCCCTGAACGTCGCCCGATAGGCCCCCGGCGACACCCCCACCCCCGCCTGGAAGTGCGCCCGCAGCGACGCCCCCGTGCCGAAGCCGCACTCCGCCGCGACGCGGTCGACCGTGTGGTCGGTCTCCTCCAGGAGCTGGCGGGCGCGGTCCACGCGGCGCTGGGTGAGCCACTGGACCGGGGTCAGGCCCGTCTCGTCGCGGAAGCGGCGGCTGAAGGTGCGTACGCTCATCGACGCGCGCGCGGCGAGCTCGGCCAGCGTCAGGGGCTCGCCGAGGCGGGTCAGGGCCCACGCCCGGGCCGCGCCCGTCGACGTCGACTCGGGCTCGGCGACCGGGCGTTGGATGTACTGGGCCTGGCCGCCCTCCCGATGCGGCGGCACCACCGTGCGGCGCGCCACGGCCGCCGCGACCGCCGCCCCGTGGTCCCGGCGGATCAGGTGCAGACACAGGTCCACCCCGGCCGCCTCGCCCGCCGAGGTCAGGACGGCGCCCTCGTCGACGTACAGCACATCCGGATCGACCGTGACGGCGGGGAACGCGCGCGCGAAGAGGTCCGCCGACAGCCAGTGCGTCGTCGCCCGCCGCCCGTCCAGCAGGCCCGCCGCGGCCAGGACGAACGCGCCCGTGCAGATCGACGCGACCCGGCGCGCCGACGAGGCCAGGGCCACGGCCTCGGCCAGCCGGGGCGGCAGCTCCCCGGGGCGCAGCGACTCGTCCTCGCGGTGCGAGGCGGGCACGATCACGGTGTCCGCGGCGGCCAGGATCTCGATGCCGTGCGGCGCGCGGATCGGGAAGTCGGCGTCCGTGTCGACCATGCCGGGGCGCAACGCGCAGGTCAGGGGCGTGTAGAGCGGGGCGCCCGCGGCGTCGCGCGCGCTGCCGAACAGCTGGTGGACCAGGCCGAGTTCCATCGGCAGGACCCCGTCCCGCACGAGGACGGCGACGGTGCGCCGCCCCGTCTCCGGTTGCCCGGGCTTCCGTGTGGCCATGGCCAGATACTTGCACATCATGGCCATCTGGCCACTCGCCGCGATCAGCCCACTCGGCGGACGCTCGGTTCATGAGTACGTCGCCGAGCAGTACGTCCAGTACGTCGCTGAGCAAGCCACCCGCGGGCAAGTCCTCGACCCCGAGAAGGCCACGCCTCCCCCTCACCCCCTGGACCGTCGCCGCAGCCGCCGCCCTCGCCATCGTCACCGCCGGGACCTTCACCACCCTCGCGGGGCTCCTCGTCGGGCCGCTGCACGCCGAACTGGGCTGGTCGCGCGGCGCGATCGGGGTGGGCAGCGCGGTGAACATGGTCGTGTACGGGGCCACCGCGCCGTTCGCCGCCGCGCTCATGGACCGGTTCGGCATGCGGTACGTGACGACGGGCGCCCTCGGCCTCGTCGGCGCGGGGGCCGTGCTCACCGCCACCGCGATGACGGCGGCCTGGCAATTCGCGCTCTACTGGGGCGTGTTGGTGGGACTGGGCACCGGCGCCTCGGCGATGGCCTTCGCGGCCACCGTCACCGAGCGGTGGTTCGTGGCGCGGCGGGGCCTGGTCACGGGGCTGCTCACGGCGGCGAGCGTGGTGGGGCAGTTCGTGTTCCTGCCGGTGCTCTCGGAGGTCGTGGGGCGGTACGGGTGGCGGGCGGCCGCGCTCACGCTCGCGGGCGCGGCCGTGCTCACCGCACCGCTGATGTGGCTGACACTGCGCGACCACCCGGCCGAGGTGGGGCAACGCCCGTACGGAGCAACGGAGTTCGTGCCCCGACCCACCCCCGTCGCGGGGGCGGGCCGCCGCGCCGTACGCGTCCTGTTCCGCGCCGCCCGCACCGGCCCCTTCTGGCTGCTCGCCGCGACGTTCGCGATCTGCGGGGCCTCGACGAACGGCGTGATGTGGACGCACTTCGCGCCCGCCGCGCACGACCACGGCATGCCGATGACGGCCGCCGCCTCGCTGCTCGCGCTGATCGGGATCTTCAACGTGGCGGGCACGGTGGCCTCCGGCTGGCTCACCGACCGCCGGGACGCGCGGCGGCTCCTGGCCGCGTACTTCGCCGTGCGCGGCCTCGCGCTGCTCGCGCTGCCGCTGCTGCTCACCGCGACCGTGCAGCCGCCGCTGGTCGCCTTCGTGATCGTCTTCGGGCTCCTGGACGTGGCCACGGTGCCGCCGACGATCGCGCTGTGCCGCGCCCACTTCGGCCACGACGCCGCCATCGTGTTCGGCTGGGTCAACTCCGCGCACCAGGTCGGCGCGGGCGCCGTCGCGTTCCTCGGCGGCGCGGCCCGGGACGCGTTCGGGTCGTACGACCTGGTGTGGGTGGGGACGGCGGCGCTGTGCGCGACGGCGGCGCTGCTGTCGCTGGCAACGCCCGGCCATCGACCCGCAGGGGTTGGCTAACCCCCGAGCGCCCGCGACACCGTATAGATCACCACCCCCGCCAACGACCCCACCACCGTGCCGTTGATGCGGATGAACTGCAGGTCGCGGCCGATGTGGGCCTCGATTTTCTTCGAGGTGTGTTCGGCGTCCCAGCCGGCGACGGTGTCCGTGATGAGGGACGTGATCTCGTTGCGGTACGTCGTCACGACGTACACCGCGGCGCCCTCGACCCAGCCGTCGACCTTGTTCTGGAGGCGGGCGTCGGTGGACATGCGGGTGCCGAGGGAGAGGAGGGCGGCGCGGACGCGGAGGCGGAGTTCGCTGCGTTCGTCCTCGGCGGCGGCCACGATCATCTGGCGGACCGCGGACCAGGCGGAGGCGATCAGGTCCTGGACCTCGCCGCGGGCGAGCACCTCGCGCTTGAGGTGCTCGACGCGGGCGCGGGTGTCCGTGTCGGACTGGAGGTCGGAGGCGAAGTCGGTGAGGAAGCGGTCGAGGGCGCCGCGGGCGGGGTGCTGCGGCATGTCCCGCATCTCGGTGACGAAGCGGAGGAGTTCTTTGTAGACGCGCTCGCCGACTTTTTTGTCCACGAAGCGTGGCGTCCAGCCGGGGGCGCCGCCCTGCACAGCGACCATCACCGAGTCCCCGTGCGTCACCAGCCAGTCGTGGGCGCGCACGCACACCAGGTCCACGACGCGCCTGTGGCCGCCGTCCGCGACGACCTTCTCCAGCATCTTGCCGATGCCGGGCGCGATCTCCTGGGCGTCGGCGCGGCGCGTGATCGCCTCGCCGACGACCGCCTGCACGTCCGAGTCGCGCAGCACGGTGAGGGCGCCGCGCAGCGCGGTGGCCAGCTCGGCGGTCACGCGGTCGGCGTGCTCCGGTTCGGCCAGCCAGGTGCCGAGGCGGCTGCCGATGCCGACGGCGCGCAGCCGCTGGCGTACGACGGTTTGAGAGAGGAAGTTCTCCCCTACGAAGTCGCCCAAGGACGCGCCGAGCTGGTCCTTCTTCTTCGGGATGATCGCCGTGTGCGGGATGGGGATGCCCAGCGGGTGGCGGAACAGCGCCGTCACCGCGAACCAGTCGGCGAGCGCGCCGACCATGCCCGCCTCGGCCGCCGCCGCGACATAGCCGGCCCAGGCGCCGGCGCCCGAGTTCTGCGCCCACTTCGCGAGCACGTACACGACCGCGACGAAGAGCAGCAGGCCCGTCGCGGTCAGCTTCATCCGGCGGACGCCGCGCTGCTTCTCCGCGTCGGCCTCGCTGAAGCCGCCGGGCCCGACCGGACCGCCGCCCGCGCTTGGGGGACGGCCGGCGCGGGCATGCTGTTCCCTGCCCGTCCCGGCCGATTCCTCCGTGTTCGTACGTTCCATCCCTGGCGCCCTGTCTTCGCGTCGCTGTCCGTGCCGTTCGTACGCATCCCTCGTACGCCTACGTATCCCCCGTACGCATTGTCCTTCCAGCCGTCCTTTAGTCCGACTCCCGGAACGAACCACAAGTTCCCGGCGTCTGAGTGAGCGGAGGGGGGCACTGTCGGCTCTCTCGCGGCCCATGACGCATCATGGGGTATTCACACCGGAGCCTCGGGCTCCCCCTGCCCGAGGAGACACAGCCCGCATGACCAAGCGTCACGGTTATGCACTGCTGGCCGCCGTACTCGCGGTCATAGTGGTCGTTTCGGCCGCCATATACATCGGCGTCACGGGCGCCGACGACGACTCGAAGGACCAGCTCAGCGCCAGTCCGCGCGGTCCCCGCAACTCCGCGGCCCCGGCCTCGGCGGGCACCTGGGTCGGCACCTGGTCCGCCTCCCCGGCGGGGGCGGAGCCCGGCACCGGGGCGCACGGCATGGCGGGCCGTTCGGTACGCAACGTGGTGCACACCAGCGTCGGCGGCGAGAGCGTCCGCATCACCCTGTCGAACCTGTACGGCACGCAGCCGCTCACCGTCACGCACGCCTCCGTCGCCGTGGCCGCCGCCTCGAACAACCCGGCCGCGGCCGTCGACACGCTGCGCCGCCTCACCTTCCGCGGCGACACGTCGGTCGTGATCCCGCCGGGTCAGCAGATCGTCAGCGACGCCGCCCGGCTGCGCGTGCCGCACGACGCGGACCTGCTGGTCACGACGTTCACCCCGGCCGCGTCCGGTCCGGTGACGTACCACCCGCACGCCCGGCAGATCTCGTACGTCGCCGACGGCGACCACACCGAGGACCCGAGCGGCTCCGCGTACCACGAGCAGAGCCCCTACTGGCGCTATCTGTCCGCCGTCGACGTGCTCAGCAGCGAGAGCGACGGCACCGTCGTCGTCATCGGTGACTCCATCACCGACGGCATCTCCTCCACCATGGGCGCCAACCGCCGCTGGACCGACGTCCTCGCCGACCGGCTGCGCGAGGACTCCGGCGCGCCGCGCTACAGCGTCGTGAACCAGGGCATCAGCGGCAACCGTGTCCTGTCGGACGGGAGGCCCGGCCTGCGGGGCGGGCCCGGCGCCAACCCGAGCGGGCTCTCCCGCTTCGACCGTGACGTGCTCGGCCGCACCGGCGTCAAGGCCGTCGTCATCGCCCTCGGCATCAACGACATCCTGCGCAACCAGGAGACCGACGCGCGGCGCATCGCCGACGGGCTGCGGGAGCTGACCCGGCAGGCGCATGCCCGCGGGCTGCGGGTGGTCGGGGCGACGCTCATGCCCTTCGGCGGGCACCGGGGGTACACGCCCGCCCTGGAGCGCGTGCGGCAGGACGTCAACGCGGAGATCCGCTCCGGGAAGGTCTTCGACGAGGTCGTCGACTTCGACAAGGCGCTGCGCGATCCGTACGATCCCCGCGCCCTGCTCGACCGGTACGACTCCGGGGACCACCTGCACCCCAGCGACGCCGGGTTCCGCCGGATGGCGGAGACGTTCAACTTGTCCGACCTGAAGGGCACGTCGGCGGCGGAGCTGTGAGGTTCTGTCCCTGCCGGGGGCTTCCCCAGCCCCGCCCCTTCCCGAAACCGGGGGCTTCGCCCCCGGACCCCGGCGGGATTGGGGAGCTCCCAGCCGGGCCTACCCCAGTCGTCGCCGCCCCGCCCGCCGCCGCTTCCGCTCCACGCCCACCCCGCCCATGAGGGCGAACCCGGTGACGGTGACCCGGGGCGAGCCGGGCGTGCCCGCCCCCGTGGCGTCGTCCCCGAAGCCGCCCATGAGCCCGAACCCCTTGACGGTGACGTTCAGTTCGGGCGGCACGGTGACCTGGATGCCGCCCATGAGCGCGAAGCACCGGATGACGACGTCCCGGTCCGCGAACCGCGCCTCGCGCAGATCGATCTCCCCGCCGCCCCACATCGCGAACGACGTGAACAGCCGCCCGATCGTCCACCCGCCCTTGCGGGCGAACCCGCCCCAGATCGCGACGGCGCCGCTGGACGAGGGCTCGCCGCCGACGATCCGCTCGTGCCAGTCGATCTCACCGAGGTCCTCGTCCCCGGCGCGCTTGACCATGGACACCTTGGGCCCGGGCGGCACGGCGGAGGGCAGGTCCCGGGTGAGGGGCGCCAGCTCGCCGTACGTACGGGCCCGGTACGCCGCGTCGAGGCGCTCGCCGAACTCCTCCATGTCGAGCCGCCCCTCGGCCAGCGCCTCGCGCAGCACCTCGGCGACCCGTTCGCGGTCGGCGTCGGAGGCCCGCAGCTCGGCGTGGCTCAGCTCGGCGGAATCCGGCCGGACGGCGGGCAGCTTGTCCGGCGGTGGCGTGGGCTCGGCGTCCGTCATGGCCGCAGCCTACGAGGTCGCCCGGTCGGCGTACATCTTGGCGATCACGGCCTCGATGTCGGGCTCGCGCACGGACAGGTCGACGAGCGGATAGCGGGCCGCGATCGCGGCCACCAGCGGCGCGGCCGACGCGGCGGCCGGGAACGCCAGCCACTGCCGGGGCCCCTCGACCTTCACGACGCGCGCCGACTCGACCTCCAGGGGCGGCAGTTCGCGTTCCAGGTCGACGACGAGGGTGCGCTCGCTCTCGCCCACCTCGTGCAGCCCGGCCAGCGGGCCGTCGTACATCAGGCGCCCGTGGTCGATGACCATCACGCGCTTGCACAGCTGCTCGATGTCGGTGAGGTCGTGCGTGGTGAGGAGGACTGTCGTGCCCGACTCGGCGTTCAGGTCGCGCAGGAAGCCGCGTACCTTCGCCTTGCTGACCACGTCGAGGCCGATCGTCGGCTCGTCCAGGTACAGCACCTCCGGGTCGTGCAGGAGCGCCGCCGCGATGTCACCGCGCATCCGCTGGCCGAGCGAGAGCTGGCGGACGGGGACGTCCAACAGCTCGCCCAGGTCGAGGAGTTGGACACAGCGGTCGAGGTTCTCGGCGTACCGCCGGTCGGGGATGCGGTACATGCGGTGCATCAGGCGGTACGAGTCGATGAGCGGCAGGTCCCACCACAGGGTGGTGCGCTGGCCGAAGACGACGCCGATGCGGCGGGCCAGCCGGGTGCGCTCGCGCGCCGGGTCGATGCCCGCGACCCTGAGGCGGCCGCCGCTGGGCGTGAGGATGCCGGTGAGCATCTTGATCGTGGTCGACTTGCCGGCGCCGTTCGGGCCGATGTAGCCGACCATCTCGCCGCGCGGCACCCGGAAGGTGATCCCGTCGACGGCCCGCACCTGGTGCCGCTCGCAGCGCAGGAAGCCGGTCTTCTTGCGTACGTCGAAGACCTTCTCGATGCCGTCGAGGGCGATGAAGTCGGGGTCCGGGGCGGGGACCCGGGCGGGGTCGGGGTCCAGGGCGGTGTCCATGGCGCATCAGCTCCCTGTGCTGCGGTACGAGCGGAGTCCCGCGCGCCACGCGAGGCCCGCGAGCGCGCAGCACGCGACGGCCACCAGCGGCGGCGTGAAGGCGGCCCACGAGGGCAGGCCGAGCGGGTAGGGGCGGCCCAGCACGTACAGGCCGGGCAGCCAGTTCACGAAGGCGATGGGCACCAGGAACGTGGCGCCGCGCACCAGGTCCTTGCCGAAGACGGACGGCGGGTACTGCAGGAGCGTGTTGCCGCCGTAGGTGAAGGCGTTCTGCACCTCGGAGGCGTCCTGCGCGAGGAACTGGAAGGCCCCGCCCGCGACGAAGACGGCCATGAAGATGGCCGCGCCGCTGACCAGCATCAGCGGGATCAGCAGGACCTTCAGCGGCGTCCAGGTCAGGTCGAGCGCGACGAGGGCGTAGCCGAGGATCAGCGCGCCCTGCGTCACCCGCCCCAGCCTGCGCAGCGCGAACCGGTCGGCCGCGACCTGCGCGAGCACCGGCGCGGGCCGCACCAGGAGGGTGTCCAGGGTGCCGTCGCGCACCCGTCTGCCGAGCCGGTCCATCGAGCCGATGGCGAGGTCGGCGAGCCCGAAGGCGGTGGCCGCGGCGCCGTACAGGAAGGCGACCTCGGGAAGGCGGTAGCCGCCGAGCGCGTCGACCTGGGAGAACATCAGCAGGATCGCGGCGAAGTCGAGGGCGGTCGCCGCGAAGTTGCCGAGGGCCGTCATGGCGAAGGACGCGCGGTAGGCCATGGTCGAGCGGATCCACATCGCGCTGATCATGCGGTAGGCGCGCAGGCCGTCCCGCGCCCGGGCGAGCGGCCGGTCGGGAGCGCCGTCGGCCAGGCCGCGCGGCCCCGCGCGGCCCCCGGTCCGCCCGGTCGGCGCGGGCCCCTCCTGGTCGTGCCGCAGCAGCTCAGCCACCCTGCACCACCACCCTGCGGGTCGCCACGGCCTGCAGCAGCCGCCCGGCCGTGAGCAGCACGACGGCCCAGCCTGCCTGGAACGCGTACGTCGCGAGCAGGTCCGCGCCCCGGTGCTTGCCGAGGAACACGTCGGCCGGCACCTGGATCAGCGCGGACCAGGGCAGCGCCCGGGCGATCTCGCCGAGGGCGCCGGGGAAGACGTTCAGGGGCAGCAGCATCCCGGAGAAGAACAGGCTCGCCAGCCAGGCGATCTGCGCCACACCCGCGCCGTCGAGCAGCCAGAAGGCGCTGAGCGCCACCAGGAAGCGCAGCGCGAAGCTGACCACCACCCCGAGCAGCACGGCGACCGTCGCGGCCAGCCACGTCAACACGTCACCCGGAAGAGCCAGTTGGAAGCAGAGGCCGCCGAACGCCATCGGGGCCACGCCGCGCGCGAGGAGCTGGAACACCGCCCGGCCCAGGTCGCCCGCCAGCCACCACGCCTGAAGATCGGCGGGGCGGTACAGATCGATGGCGACGTCGCCGGTGCGGATGCGTGCCATCAGCTCGTCCTCGAAGCCGCCGCCCATCACCGCGACGGTCGTCAGGAGGGCCTGCCCGAGCCACACGTACGTGAGAGCCTGCGCCTGGTCGTATCCTCCAAGTCCAGGCTTCTCGTCCCACAGGGCAATATAGGTGTAGGTCAGGATCACTCCGAAGACGGTGTTGGTGAACACACCCGCCACGGTCGCGATCCGGTACGTAGCGAATCGCCGGAAGCTGCCTGCGGCGACGGCCGCGTACAGGCGGAACCGTCCTGTTCCCACGAACATCCCCTTCAGAGAGCCTCGTCCCGTGCCAGGCCACCGCGCCCGGTCCGAGTTCGGACCGAAGCGCAGGAGCCTAGTGCGGGCGGGGCCGCCCGTGCCAGGCAATTTCGCCGCACGGTGCGTGCCTGGTCAGTGAGGCACGCGGTGACAGTGTGCAATGGGTCGTACGAGGCCTACTGGATGTACGAGGCGTACGAGATGTACGACGCGAACCGGGAGTTCCGCGAGACATGAGCAGCGACGAGCCACAGCGGCAGCCGGGCGACGGGCAGGAGGAGCCCGCCGCCCGGCGCGGGGATTCCGCCGCGCGGCAGGACGGGCCCGCCGGCGAGCCGGACGAGCGGACCTCCCGGCCCGGGCCGAGTGATCCTGCTTCCGGCGGCGACGCCCGTACGGCCGGGGCGTCCGGGGCATCCGGGGCATCCCGCACGTCCGGTGCGTCCGGTGCGTCCGGTGCGTCCGGTGCGTCCCGGTGCGTCCGGTGCGTCCGGTGCGTCCGGCAAGGACAGTGCTGCGGCCGGGCAGGACGGCCCGGCGGCCCCCGAGCCCGGGCAGAGCGGTCGCCCAGTGGCCCCCGAGCCCGGGCAGAGCGGCCCTCCGGCGCCGAAGGACGGCCCCTCCACCCAGCAGCTCCGCCCGATCGGGCGGCCC
>NZ_AOPZ01000560.1 GCF_000414115.1 Streptomyces aurantiacus JA 4570 | reverse complement strand
CCCGGCCCGGCCTGGAGACCGTGCCGCTCGTGCGCAGGCTGAAGCGGCAGCCCGTCACCACGTCCTTCCCGTCGGGACACTCCGCGTCCGCGGCGGCCTTCGCGGCCGGTGTGGCGCTGGAGTCGCCCCGCCTCGGCGCGGCCGTCGCGCCGCTCGCGGGCGCCGTCGCGCTGTCCCGCGTCTACACGGGTGTGCACTTCCCGAGCGACGTCCTCGCCGGCGCCGCCCTCGGCGCCGGTGCCGCGCTCGCCGTACGCGGCCTGGTGCCGACCAGGTCGCAGCTCCCGCCGCCGGGCCGCCCGCGCGCCGAG
>NZ_AOPZ01000559.1 GCF_000414115.1 Streptomyces aurantiacus JA 4570 | reverse complement strand
CCGCTCGCCGGCATCAAGGCGTCCGTCTCCAGCCTCCGCTCGGAGGACGTGGAGTGGTCCGACGAGGACCAGGCGGAGCTCCTCGAAGGCATCGAGGCGGGCGCCGACCGCCTCGACCACCTCGTGGGCAACCTCCTGGACATGTCACGCCTGCAGACCGGCACGGTCACCCCGCTGATCCGCGAGATCGACCTCGACGAGGTGGTGCCGATGGCGCTCGGCGGCGTCCCCGACGGCAGCGTGGACCTCGACATCCCGGAGGCGCTGCCGATGGTCGCCGTCGACAAGGGCCTCCTGGAGCGCGCCGTCGCCAACATCGTGGAGAACGCCGTCAAGTACGCGCCCGAGGATGAACCCGTCTTCGTTTCGGCCAGCGCGCTCGGCGACCGCGTTGAGCTGAGGGTGGTCGACCGGGGGCCCGGTGTCCCGGATGACGCCAAGGACCGCATTTTCGAGCCGTTCCAGCGCTACGGTGACGCTCCACGAGGCAGCGGCGTCGGCCTCGGCCTGGCGGTCGCCCGCGGTTTCGTGGAATCCATGGGAGGAACCCTCGCCGCGGAGGACACTCCAGGTGGCGGCCTCACGATGGTGCTCACCCTCCAGGCGGCGGCCGGGCGACCGCCCGTCGTACCCGACCTCTCCGCCCAGATGACCTCGTGACCGCCACCGCCAGCCGCGCACGCGGCGCCGAAAGCCGCCTGAGCGGCGCCGAATGCCGCGCACGCGGCGCTGACAAGCCCGAAAGGCAGGTAGGAATGACCCGGGTGCTCGTGGTCGACGACGAGCCGCAGATCGTACGCGCCCTCGTGATCAATCTGAAGGCGCGCAAGTACGACGTGGACGCGGCACCGGACGGCGCCACCGCCCTCCAGCTCGCCGCCGCCCGCCACCCCGACGTGATCGTGCTCGACCTCGGTCTGCCCGACATGGACGGCGTGGAGGTGATCAAGGGGCTGCGCGGCTGGACGCGCGTGCCCATCCTGGTCCTTTCGGCCCGGCACAGCTCGGACGAGAAGGTCGAGGCCCTGGACGCCGGCGCCGACGACTACGTGACCAAGCCCTTCGGCATGGACGAACTCCTCGCCCGGCTGCGGGCCGCCGTGCGCCGCGCCGAGCCCACCGGGGCCGGCGAGGACGACGTGATGGTGGACACCGAGGACTTCACGGTCGACCTGGCCGCGAAGAAGGTCAACCGCGACGGCCGCGACGTACGCCTGACCCCCACGGAGTGGCACCTCCTGGAGGTCCTGGTGCGCAACGCGGGCCGTCTCGTCAGCCAGAAGCAGCTCCTCCAGGAGGTGTGGGGGCCCTCGTACGGCACCGAGACGAACTACCTGCGCGTCTACATGGCACAACTGCGCCGCAAACTGGAGGCGGACCCCGCGCACCCGCGGCACTTCATTACGGAGCCTGGGATGGGATACCGGTTCGAGCGGTAGCGAGCGGGCATATGCACAGGTGAGCGCACCCATTGTGGGGGTGTCGGTGGCCACCGGTACGCTTCCGGTATGAGTGCTGTTCCTGGATCCGGCAAGCCGACCGGTCGCTTCCGGCGCATGCTCGACCGGCTTTCGTCCTCCCAGCAGGACCTGGAGTCGCAGGAGCTGCGCGAGGACGCGGAGACGGCCGGGTGCACACGCATCGGCGACTGCCACGACCGCCAGATAGTCACGGTTACTGGTACGTTGCGCACGGTCACCCTGCGGCCGCGTGCCGGTGTCCCGGCCCTGGAGGCGGAGCTGTTCGACGGCTCCGCCGCGCTCGACGTCGTGTGGCTCGGCAGGCGCTCCATCGTGGGCATCGAGCCGGGGCGCCGCCTGATCGCGTCGGGCCGGATCTCCATAGACCGGGGCCGCAGAGTGCTCTTCAATCCCAAGTACGAACTCAGACCGCTCGGACGGGAGTAGCCGGTGACGTCAGTCGACAAGCCGACCGACCAGGCCGCGGGGGAGCACCCCCACGACACGGACACCAGGGCTCTGACGCAGGCCGCGCTGTTCGACGCCTTCGGCGGCATCCGGGGCACGGTCGAGACGATGGTGCCCGGCCTGCTGTTCGTGCTGATCTACACGATCAACAAGGACCTGCACCTGTCGGCGATCGCGGCGCTGGCCGTCGCGGTGATCCTGGTGGTGGTCCGCCTGGTCCGCCGGGACACGGTGAAGCACGCCTTCAGTGGCGTCTTCGGCGTCGCGTTCGGCGTGGCCTTCGCCATGTTCACGGGCAACGCCAAGGACTTCTACCTGCCGGGAATGATCTACGGCACCGGCCTCGGCGCGGCGTTCTTCCTCTCCGCGCTCGTGGGCTATCCGCTGCTCGGCCTGCTCCTCGGCCCGGTGTTCCGCGAGAACCTCTCCTGGCGCACCCGCAACCCCGGCCGCAAGAAGGCGTACACGAAGGCGTCCCTGGCCTGGGGCCTGATCTTCCTCGCCAAGTACGCCATCCTCTTCCCGCTCTACTGGTGGGCGGACACCGAGCAGCTCGGCTGGGTCCTGATCGCCCTGAAGCTGCCGCCGATGGTCCTCGCGGTGTACTTCACCTGGATCTTCCTGGCCAAGGCCCCGCCGCCGATCGACGTCTTCGCGGAGATGGAAGCGGCGGAGAAAGCCGAAGAGGAACGCAAGGCGGGGAAATCAAGCCCGTCCGGCGTTTGAGGACGAGGCCCGTCCGGCGTTTGAGGACGAGGCCCGAAGGGCCGATAGACGCTCACGCAGGTGGGGGCGCCCGGAACTCTCCGGGCGCCCCCACCTGCGTAAAGCCAACGGCTAGTTACGCGCAGACAGCAGGTCCTCCAACTGCTCCTCGCGCGCCTGCGCGGCCACGAAGAGGAGTTCGTCACCCGCTTCGAGCGAGTCGTCCGGTGTCGGCGCGAGAACGCGCGTACCCCGGATGATGGTGACGAGCGAGGTGTCCTCGGGCCACTGGACGTCGCCGACGCGGGTGCCCGCGAGCGTCGACTCCGGCGGCAGCGTCAGCTCGACGAGGTTCGCGTCGCCGTGGCTGAAGCGCAGGAGACGGACGAGGTCGCCGACGCTCACCGCCTCCTCGACGAGCGCGGACATCAGCCGCGGCGTGGACACCGCGACGTCGACGCCCCAGGACTCGTTGAAGAGCCACTCGTTCTTGGGGTTGTTGACGCGCGCGACGACCCGCGGGACGCCGTACTCGGTCTTCGCGAGCAGCGAGACGACGAGGTTGACCTTGTCGTCGCCGGTCGCGGCGATCACGACGTTGCAGCGCTGCAGCGCCGCCTCGTCCAGCGAGGTGATCTCGCAGGCGTCGGCGAGCAGCCACTCGGCCTGCGGGACGCGCTCGACGGAGATGGCCGTCGGCGCCTTGTCGACGAGAAGGACCTCGTGGCCGTTCTCCAGGAGCTCACCGGCGATGGAACGGCCCACCGCGCCCGCTCCGGCAATGGCGACCCTCATCAGTGACCGCCCTCCTCGGGGCCCTCGGCGAAGGCCGCCTCGACCTTCTCCACCTCGTCGGTGCGCATCATCACATGCACCAGATCGCCTTCCTGGAGCACCGTCTGCGACGTCGGCAGGACCGCCTCGCCGAGCCGGGTGAGGAACGCGACACGTACGCCGGTCTCGTCCTGCAGACGGCTGATCTTCTGGCCGATCCAGGAGTCCGACGCGTGCACCTCGGCGAGCTGCACACCGCCGGTGGGGTCGCGCCACAGCGGCTCGGCCCCGGAGGGGAGCAGCCGGCGCAGCATCTGGTCGGCGGTCCAGCGGACCGTGGCGACCGTGGGGATGCCCAGGCGCTGGTAGACCTCGGCGCGGCGCGGGTCGTAGATACGGGCCGCGACGTTCTCGATGCCGAACATCTCGCGGGCCACGCGGGCGGCGATGATGTTCGAGTTGTCGCCGCTGGAGACGGCGGCGAAGGCGCCCGCGTCCTCGATGCCGGCCTCGCGCAGGGTGTCCTGATCGAAGCCGACGCCGGTCACACGGCGGCCGCCGAACCCGGAGCCCAGACGGCGGAATGCGGTGGGGTCCTGGTCGACGACGGCGACCGTGTGCCCCTGTTGTTCCAGGGTCTGCGCGAGAGCGGAACCGACTCTCCCGCAGCCCATGATGACGATGTGCACGTCGTTACCCCGCGCTCCTCATGAACCTCGTGACCTGCGTAAATGCCCTACTCATGACTCTCGCCCTCGGCTGCTGCCCGTCATTGCTCGAGTCCACGTTAACGGCTTGGCCGCCATGGTCAGAGGTCGCGTGCGCGTTCACTCCACGGCACGGAGCATGCTCTCCATCGACTGGACCCGGACATTCAGCTCGGTGAGCTGGGTGCGGATGGCTTCCTGCTGGACCGTGGCCGAGTCCAGTGCCTTGCGGTAACCCTCCATCGCCTCCGCGTACTCGCGGTCGCGCTCACGGCTGCGCTGCGTCTGGAATCTGGCCACCGCCACGATTGCGCCGGCAAGGATCAGGAAGAAAGCGATCGGGATGATCGCGTCGCTCATTGGGGCGTCCCCTTTGGTGAGTGCTTTCCGGCTTCGCCCGACCCGTCCCGCTGGGCGTCCGCCCCGTCGAGGCGGGCAGCCGTGAGGATCGTATCGACGTTCAACTGCACGTCAAAGGGCGCGAGTTCGAAGTACTTGAGGGCCTTGCCGTCGTCGGAGAGCTCCAGTCGGCCGATCACCAGGCCGGCCTTCTCCAGGCGTTCCAGATGCATGTAGAGCAGGGGCCGGGAGACGCCGAGGCGCCGGGCGAGTTCGCTGACGTACAAGGTGCCGGTGGCCAGCTCCTTGATGATCCTCAGGCGCTGCGCGTGTCCGACGGCCGCCAGAAAGGCCAGCAGCTCCTCGCTGTTCATGGCCTGCATGGCCCGCCTTCGCGCCGTCCCGAAACCTGTCAGCCAAGGCTTACGCATGGCTTGAACCACTGTCAAACCCTCCGTCCACCGGACTCTCCCTTCCTCTCTTCGCTCCCTGACAGTTGACGTCTTCGACCTTCACCTGTCAGTCTCAACTTACACATGAAGGTGGGAGGTCGCTATGGCAGCGAGGGGGCCGGACATGGGGCGCGGCACGAGGCGGTCGATGACAGTGCGGGTGGCGCGGTGGAGCGCGCTGCACCCGTGGCGGGCGATCGTCGGCTGGTTCGTGTTCGTGGTGCTGTGCCTGGGCGTCGGCATCACGGCCGGGATGAACCAGGCGACGTCGGAGGACTTCCGCGTCGGCGAGGCCGGCCGCGCGGAGGCGCTGGCCGCCGAGGGCGACCTGCAGATCAAGCCGCTGGAGCAGATCCTGATCAGCGCCGAACCAGGGCGGCGCCTCGACGGGCGCGCCGCCGACGCGGCCGTCGCGGACGTCACCCGCCGCATGAAGGCGCTGCCCGAGGTGGCCGAGGTCGAGGCGCCCGTCCGCTCCGAGGACGGCAGGGTCGTCCGCGTCCCGGTCACCCTCAAGGGCCCGGAGCAGGAGGGCAAGAAGAACGTCGTCCCGCTCCAGGCGGTGACCGAGAAGGTGAAGAAGGCCCACCCGGACGTCGTGGTGGAGGAGACCGGCGCCGCGTCCGTGAGCAAGGGCGTCAACGACCAGCGCGGCAAGGACCTCGCGTTCTCCGAGGCCATCACGCTGCCGGTCACGCTGATCACGCTGGCCCTGGTGTTCGGCTCGGTGCTGATGGTCGGCGTACCGCTGCTGCTCGCCGTCACCTCGATCATGGCGACCATGGGCCTGGCGATGCTCGCCTCGCACCTGCTGCCCGACACCGGCGTCGGGATGAACATGATCCTGCTCATCGGCATGGCGGTCGGCGTCGACTACACGCTCTTCTACCTCAAGCGCGAGCGGGAGGAGCGGGCCCGCGCGGGCGGCCGGCTCTCCGTGGAGGCGCAGGTGGAGGCCGCCGCCGCGACGGCGGGCCGCGCGATCGTGGTCTCCGGCCTCGCCGTGATCGTCTCCACCGCCGCGCTCTACCTCGCCGGGGACGTCATCTTCGACTCACTGGCCACCGGCACCGTCCTCGTCGTGGCCGTCGCCGTGATCAGCTCGGTGACCGTGCTGCCCGCCATGCTCGTCAAGTTCGGGCAGCGCGCGGAGCGGCGGGCGGAGAAGCGCCGCGCCCGCGGCAGGACCGTGAAGGCCGACGTCGAGAAGAAGCCGGGCCGGGTGTGGAACGCGCTGCTCGCGCCCGCCCGCAAGCACCCCGTGGCCACCCTGTGCGTGTCGGTCCTCGTCATGCTGGGCCTCGCGCTGCCCGCCGCGACCATCAAGCTCAAGGACCCGGCCCGGGACAGCTTCTCCCGTGAGATCCCCGCCATGCAGGGCTACGACCGGCTGCTCCACGCCTTCCCCGACCTGCGCATCCGCTACCAGGTCGTGGTCGGCTCCGAGCCCGGACAGCGGGACCAGGTCGTGGGCGCGCTGCGCGAACTCGACCGCAAAGCCGCGGCCGACCCGCTGCTCGCCCGCCACGACCGGCCCGTGATCAAGACCTCCGCCGACGGCCGCGTCAGCACCCTGGACCTGGGCTCCCGCCACGCCACGTACTCCGACGAGGCCGTCGACGCCCTCGACCACATCCGCGACGACTACCTGCCCGCGACCGTCGGCAAGCTCGACGGCGTCGAGACGGGCGTCAGCGGTGACGTGCCGCGCGGCGTGGACTACGTGGACCACCAGAACGAGAAGCTGCCGCTGGTCCTCGGGCTGCTGCTCCTGATGACGTTCGCGATGACCGTGTACGCGTTCCGCTCGGTCGTCCTCGGGCTGCTCGGCATCGGCCTCAACCTCCTGTCGGCTGCCTCCGCCCTCGGGCTGCTCGTGCTCGTCTTCCAGGGCGAGTGGGCCGAGGACCTGCTGTCCTTCGTCTCCCTGCACGGCATCTCCTCGCGCGTGCCGCTCTTCCTCTTCGTGATCCTCTTCGGTCTCTCGATGGACTACCAGGTGTTCGTCGTCAGCCGGATCCGCGAGGCCGCGCTGAACGGCGTGCCCACGCGGCAGGCCGTGATCGACGGGATCGCCGCGTCCGCCAAGGTCGTCACGAGCGCGGCGATCGTCATGGTCACCGTCTTCGCGAGCTTCGTGATGCTGCACATCCTGGAGATGAAGCAGATGGGCTTCGTGCTCGCGGTGGCCGTCCTGCTCGACGCCTTCGTGATCCGCGTCATGATCCTGCCCGCGGCGCTGCTGCTGCTCGGCCGGGCGACGTGGTGGCCGTCCAAGGCGGTACGGCGGGCCGAGGAGCGGATCGCTCGCGGGGTCGCGGGGCCGACGGCGGACGGGGAGACACCGGCCGGGGAGCCGCTGCGCGCGGGGCGCTGAGCCGCTGCGCGCGGGGCGCTGTGCCAGCCGAGAGCCCCTGCGCGCGGGCCGCCGAGACGCGCGGCCGACGAGTTCGCGGGTGGCCCGGGCCCCGGCCCGGGCCACCCGCCGTCGCCGGGCCATGGCCGGTATTCCGCAGCACCTGGGGGTGGTGGGTGGGCGCCTCCCTGACGGAACGCTTACGATCCTCTGCGTGTCCAAACTGACCGACGTGCCCAAACGGATCCTCATCGGGCGCGCACTGCGCAGCGACCGGCTCGGAGAAACGCTCCTGCCGAAGCGCATCGCCCTCCCCGTGTTCGCGTCCGACCCGCTGTCCTCCGTCGCGTACGCCCCCGGCGAGGTGCTGCTCGTCCTGTCCGTCGCAGGCGTGTCGGCATACCACTTCAGCCCCTGGATCGCGGTCGCGGTCGTGGTGCTGATGTTCACCGTCGTGGCGTCGTACCGCCAGAACGTGCACGCGTACCCGAGCGGCGGCGGCGACTACGAGGTCGCCAACACCAACCTCGGCCCCAAGGCCGGCCTGACCGTCGCGAGCGCGCTGCTCGTCGACTACGTCCTGACCGTGGCCGTGTCGATCTCCTCCGGCATCGAGAACCTGGGCTCCGCCGTCCCGTTCGTCGTCGAGCACAAGGTGCTCTGCGCGGTCGCGGTCATCGTGCTCCTGACGCTGATGAACCTGCGCGGCGTGAAGGAGTCCGGCAAGCTCTTCGCGATTCCGACGTACGTCTTCGTGGCCGGCGTGTTCATCATGATCGCGTGGGGCGCCTACCGGGGCTTCGTCCTCGACGACACCATGAAGGCCCCGACCGCGGACTACGAGATCAAGGCCGAGCACGAGGGCCTGGCGGGCTTCGCCATGGTCTTCCTGCTCCTTCGCGCCTTCTCCTCCGGCTGTGCCGCGCTCACCGGCGTCGAGGCGATCAGCAACGGCGTCCCGGCCTTCCGCAAGCCGAAGTCGAAGAACGCCGCGACCACGCTGGCCCTGATGGGCGGCCTCGCCGTCACCATGTTCTGCGGCATCATCGGCCTCGCCATGGCGACCAATGTGCACATGGCCGAGAACCCCGCGAAGGACCTCCTCGACAACGGCGCGGCCCTCGGCGGCGACTACGTCCAGAACCCGGTGATCTCCCAGGTCGCCGAGGCGGTCTTCGGCGACGGCAGCTTCCTGTTCATCGTCCTCGCCGCGGCCACCGCGCTCGTCCTCTTCCTCGCCGCCAACACGGCGTACAACGGCTTCCCGCTGCTCGGCTCGATCCTCGCGCAGGACCGCTACCTGCCGCGCCAGCTGCACACGCGCGGCGACCGCCTCGCGTTCTCCAACGGCATCGTGCTCCTCGCGGGCGCCGCGGCGCTGCTCGTGTGGATCTACGGCGCGGACTCCACCCGCCTGATCCAGCTCTACATCGTCGGCGTCTTCGTCTCCTTCACGCTCAGCCAGATCGGCATGGTCCGGCACTGGAACCGCCACCTGGCCACCGAGCGCGACCCGGGCAAGCGGCGCCACATGATCCGCTCCCGCGCGATCAACACCTTCGGCGCCTTCTTCACCGGCCTGGTCCTGATCGTCGTACTCGTCACGAAGTTCACGCACGGCGCGTGGGTGGCGCTGCTCGGCATGGTCATCTTCTACGCGACGATGAGCGCGATCCGCCGCCACTACGACCGGGTGTCCGAGGAGATCGCGGCGGCCGAAGGCCCGTCCGACGACAGCGTCCGGCCCTCCCGCGTGCACTCCATCGTCCTCGTCTCCAAGATCCACAAGCCGACGCTGCGGGCGCTCGCGTACGCCAAGCTGATGCGCACGGACACCCTGGAGGCGCTGAGCGTCAACGTCGACGCGGCCGAGACCAAAGCGCTGCGCGACGAGTGGGAGCGGCGGAACATCAGCGTGCCGCTGAAGGTCCTCGACTCGCCCTACCGCGAGGTCACGCGCCCGGTCATCGAGTACGTCAAGTCGCTGCGCCGGGAGAGCCCGCGCGACGCGGTCAGCGTGATCATCCCCGAGTACGTGGTGGGCCACTGGTACGAGCACCTGCTCCACAACCAGAGCGCGCTGCGTTTGAAGGGGAGGCTGTTGTTCACCCCGGGCGTGATGGTCACGTCCGTCCCCTACCAGCTCGAGTCCTCCGAGGCCGCGAAGAAGCGGGCGCGCAGGCGCCAGGAGTGGAACGCGCCGGGGTCGGTGCGGCGGGGGCCAGTGGAGAAGCGGGCGAAGGAGCCGAGCAAGTCGGGGAAGAAGGGGTAGCGGGCGTACGCGCCCCCCTCCCTGCCGTCCCCCCTCCCCTCCTCCTGGCGGGCGGACGGGGGTCCGGTCCTCCTGGCGGGCGGACGGGGATCCGGCACGTAGACTGGTCGGCTGGCGTCCGGCTGTCCGAGCGGCCTACCGTCTCGTACGCCCCGTACACGCCGTACACCCCCCTTCATCCCCTTACGTTGTGGAGTCACCCCGCCATGCAGGCTGAACCGAAGAACTCGCTGGTGGGTCAGGAGTACGAGGTCGAGGTGGGCCCCGTCGCGCACGGCGGCCACTGCGTCGCCCGCACGGAGGAGGGCCAGGTCCTCTTCGTACGGCACGCGCTGCCGGGCGAGAAGGTCGTCGCGCGGGTGACCGAGGGCGAAGAGGACTCCCGTTTCCTGCGTGCCGACGCGGTGACGGTCCTCGACGCGTCCAAGGACCGCGTCGAGGCCCCGTGTCCGTACGCCGGACCGGGCCGCTGCGGCGGCTGCGACTGGCAGCACGCGAAGCCGGGGGCGCAGCGCCGCCTCAAGGGCGAGGTGATCGCCGAGCAGTTGAAGCGGCTGGCCGGGCTCACGCCCGAGGAGGCCGGCTGGGACGGCACGGTGATGCCGGCCGAGGGCGACAAGCTGCCCGCCGGTGAGGTGCCGTCCTGGCGGACCCGCGTGCAGTACGCGGTGGACGCGGAGACGGGCCGGGCGGGCCTGCGCCGCCACCGCTCGCACGAGGTCGAGCCGATCGACCACTGCATGATCGCGGCGGAGGGCGTCACCGAACTGGGCATCGAGCAGCGCGACTGGTCGGGCATGGAGTCGGTGGAGGCGATCGCGGCGACGGGGTCGCAGGACCGCCAGGTCATCCTGACCCCGCGGCCGGGCGCCCGCCTCCCCCTCGTCGAACTCGACAAGCCGGTCTCCGTGCTCCGCGTGGAGGAGAAGGACGGCGGTGTGCACCGCGTGCACGGCCGCCCCTTCGTCCGCGAACGGGCGGACGGCCGCACGTACCGCGTCGGCAACGGCGGCTTCTGGCAGGTGCACCCGAAGGCCGCGGACACGCTGGTGACGGCGGTCATGCAGGGCCTGCTGCCGCGCAAGGGCGAGACCGCCCTCGACCTCTACTGCGGGGTGGGCCTGTTCGCGGGTGCCATCGCCGACCGCGTGGGCGACGAGGGGGCCGTCCTCGGCATCGAGTCCGGCAAGCGCGCCGTCGAGGACGCCCGCCACAACCTCGCCTCCTTCGACCGCGTCCGCATCGAACAGGGCAAGGTCGAGTCGGTCCTCCCGCGCACCGGCATCACCGAGGTCGACGTCATCGTCCTGGACCCGCCGCGCGCGGGCGCGGGCAAGTCGACGGTGCGACACCTGGCGGGCCTGGGCGCTCGCCGCATCGCGTATGTGGCCTGCGATCCGGCGGCTCTGGCCCGGGACTTGGGGTACTTCAGGGAGGGCGGGTACCGGGTGCGGATGCTTCGGGCGTTTGATTTGTTTCCTATGACTCAGCATGTGGAGTGTGTGGCGATTCTGGAGCCTGCCGCGAAGGGCCTATGACCTGTATTCATGGATCCGGTAGATCTGCTCGGCCTGTTTCCGGGACCTGGTGAGTCCATCGTGTGGAGTGCGTCATGATGGCTGACTTTGTTGCGGATTCGAGGGCGGAGTTCGTGAGCGCTACTGACTCCTAGCGGTCCGCCGGATGTGCTGTCCCGTCTTGCGGGATCTGCCTGGTCAGCGAATTGACCCCGATGGTGGCAGACGCTTCTCAGGACTTTCGAGAGGTGGGGCAACGGGTGCGCCCGTCTCGTGGCTCACGCACCGTGGTTCATTGCGGTGACGGAATGAGGAGGGCCAGGACGTCGGCAGCAACCAGAAGTGGCGCGGGGAGCGTGCCTCCCGCCTGAAGCTGGCCCGTTGAAGTGCGTGTACGTGAAGATCCACCTGAGTGTTGCCGACGGGCACTCCGTCGCGTCCCGCATGTACTTCTGCGACGACGCCTCGCGCACTGGCAAGGCCCACGTCGGCTATGGCGGCTCTTCCTGACCAACACTCGCACCTGGTTTCCCAGCAGGCACGAAACGCGCCGTCCGTGCCCCTCGCGCGCCCTCTCTGCGCCCTGAGCCGGCCCTTTTGCCTCCAACAAGCTGTGTCTGCGGTGATCGGCCGTCCGCGTCCACAGCTTTGAGGGGGACAAGGTGCCGGAGGAGTGGATTCGGGCTCTCGTGGCGGACTTTGGATCCGAGTGCAGGGAGCGTCTGCGGGTCAGCGACACTGAGGCGTCCATCAGCCCGCCGGTGGTGAAGCTGGTGGAGACTTTCGGGGCGCGCTGGAAGCTGAGTCCTCGTCTTCACCCCGAGTACCCCCTGCCCGAGGCCCGGGTGCGTCCGGATTACGCAGTGGAGACCTCGGGGCGCATCACTGGTTTCCTGGAGCTGAAAGCCCCTGGTCACGATGTCACGCCCGACGGCTTCACAAAGCGAGACCGTGAGCAGTGGGAGCTGATGCGTCGGCTGCCCAACGTCCTGTACAGCAACGGCCACACTTGGTCCCTGTACCGAGGCGGTTCGCGGCCTCTCCGCACGGTCCGGCTTGACGGTGATCTATACCGGTCCGGCAGCCGGTTGCGGACGCGTGAAGCCGACGGGGCAGCGTTTCGGGATCTACTGCAGGATTTCCTCGGATGGCAGCCCCAACCCATCACCACCGTAGGTCAGTTGGTGGCGTCAATCGCGCCGCTGTGCCAGTACCTGCGTGAGGAGGTGTTGGAGCAGCTTGCCCTCGAACGCAGAGCACCGGACGGCTCCCGCAGCCAGCGGCGTGTCCCCAAGCCCTTCACCGCTCTCGCGCACCACTGGAGCAAGGTGCTCTTCCCCTCGACCGATGGACAGGACCCCGACCACCTCTTCGCCGATCGCTATACCCAGACGATCGCCTTCGCCCTGCTGCTGGCCCGGATCGAGAACGTACCGCTCACTGGCCGGAACTTTGGTGACGTTGCACGTGAGTTGAAGGCAGAGAACACGGTCATGGGTCGAGCCCTGCAGTTGCTGACAGAGACTGTAGACGCCGAGTTCGCCCGTCGTATCGACACGCTCGTGCAGGTGATCGACGCTGTCAACTGGGAGGCAATCCGTGCTCAGAAGCCTGACGCCCACGTTCACCTCTACGAGAATTTTCTACAGAAATACGATCGCGAGCTGCGTAAACGCTCCGGCACGTATTACACCCCGCCCCGCCTCGCGAGGGAGATGGTCCGCTTCACGGACGCCGTACTGCGCACCCGCCTGGGTTGCGTGGAGGGGTTCGCCGACGAGCAGGTGACGATCGTCGACCCCGCCATGGGCACAGGCACATTCCTCAGCGAGATCATCGACAGGGTCGCTGAGGAGCGCTCCCGCCGCGGGGAGGGCTTCCGCGGTGAAGCGGTGGAACAGTTGGCGGGTCGGCTGATCGGCTTTGAGCGCCAGATGGCTGCCTACGCGGTCGCCCAGATGCGGATCACCCAGACCCTCCGCGAGCAAGTCACCGACACCCAGCTCGGTGATCTACGGCTTCATCTCGCCGACACCCTCGCAGACCCCTATGAGAGGGCCACGCTCTTCACGTTTCTGCCCGATGGCGATCCTCTGGTCGAGAACACCCGCAAGGCGGACTGGATCAAGCGTGAGCAGAAGGTCACCGTCATGATCAGCAACCCGCCGGACCGTGAGAGAGCTGAGGGTGAGGGCGGTTGGGTGGAGAAAGGCCGCGAGGACGACGACAGAGCACCTCTGCTGGATGACTTCCGCCTAGGCGGCAGAAACGGAGTGCATGAGAACAAGCTCAAGAACCTGTATGTCTACTTCTGGCGCTGGGCCACCTTCAAGGTCTTCGAACAGCATCGTTCCGAGTCGGACCGCGGAATCGTCGCTTTTATCAGTACTGCGGGCTTCCTCAGCGGCCCTGGTTTCCGGGGGATGAGAAAATACCTGCGTGAGACTTGTTCGGAGGGTTGGATCATCGACCTTAGCCCGGAGGGCATCCAGCCGCCGATGCGGACACGCCTCTTCGAGGGCGTGCAGCAGCCACTGGCGATCGCTGTGTTCGTCCGCAGCAGGGCGGACACCGAACTCGCCCACATCAGGTACGTGGCCCTGGACGGAAGCACCCGTGACGAGAAGTACGCGCAGTTCGAGGCCCTCGAGCCGGACAGTCACCAGTGGCGGCCGGTGCGCCAGGACGTCCATGCCCCGTGCACGCCCACCCCACGCGGAGCATGGGATACGTACCCCTCCTTGGGTGACCTGCTGCCATGGACTCTGCCCGGCATCTTGCCGAAGAGGACGTGGGTCTACTCCCCGGACTCCGACACGCTGCGCTCCCGATGGCGTCGGCTGACCACCGAGACGGACATTGCCGAGAAGCGTGCTTTGTTCAGGGAGACCCAGAGCCGTACCGTCGACAGGCAGGTCAAGCCCCTCCCAGGGGCAGCACAGCGACGGCGGTCGATGCTGGAGGCGGGCCCCGAGTGCCCGAAACCGGTACTTTTCGCCTTCCGCCCCTTCGATCGACAGTGGATCATTCCGGACAACAGGGTCCTCGACAGATGCTCGCCGGAGCTGTGGGAGAACCGGGCCGGTGGGCAAATACACATCGTCGAGAAGCACTCCGGACGTTTCGGTGACGGCCCCGCCACCCTGTTCACCGCGCTGATGCCGGATATGGATCACTTTGCTGGCTGGGGTGGTGGCAGGGTGATCCCCCTCTTGCAGAAGGATGGCACCTCCAATGTGGTTCCCGGCCTTCTCCAGCACCTTTGTAACTCCTACGGTGGCGTGCCTGTCACCGGCGAGGACCTGGCCGCGTATATCGCCGCGATCACGGCTCACCCCGGATTCCGCTCCCGCTTCGACGACGAGCTCACCACCAACGGTGTGCGCGTGCCCCTCACCGGTGACGTTGCACTGTGGTCGGAGGCGCTGCATATCGGGCGGAAGGTGATCTGGGCCTCGACCTTCGGCGAGAGGTTTGTGGACCCGGTGGTGGGGAGGCCCGGTGGGGCCCGTCAGGTCTGGGCGACCGCGCAGCCGGAGATCACGTACCGGAGGCAGGTCGGTGGGGATGAGTTACCCGAGCGTTTTGTCCACGACGCCGAAGGTCTCGAAATCCATTTCGGCCAAGGCGTCTTCGGTCCGGTGACTCAGGAAGTGCGGGAGTACCGGGTCAGCGGGCAGAACGTTCTCGACGGCTGGTTGAAACGCAGGACCGGGCCGCCGTCTCGCAGGGCCGTCAGCCAGCTGGACCACATCAGGCCCGACCGGTGGCTCCCTGCCTGGAGTGAGGAACTCCAACACGTGCTGGCCGTCCTGTGGCATTTGGTCGCGCTCCAGCCGGCTCAGGATGAGCTGCTCGAAAGTGTTCTCGCATCACCGTTGGTGAGCGTCGACGAGTTGCAGCGTCGGAACGTCCTGCCCGTTCCGCACACTGCCCGTCGTTCCGCTCCCGCGCCAGCACAATCCGACCCTATCCCCGGGACGGAAGGGATCGAGGCGCGCGAGCCGCACGCTGTCAGGCCACTCACTGCGGAAAGGGACTCGTCGGCCACAGCTCCGAAGCCGGGGTTACGGAGGAACCGGAAATCTGACGCTACGCAGGCACCCCGAAAAAAGCGGCAAGACCCGTAGAACTACTGCCTGAACCGGGCGTCAGGTGCGGGAGACTGACAGAACTCAAGCTCTGCTCCTCCTGGCCCCCGCCCAGCGGCCGGACACCGTTGGGCGGAGAGCCAGAGGGTGCGCGGGCGGTCTGCCGGAGCAGCGCGCTGGGGCCGCCGGTGCGTGACTCGGGGGCGTCGTACGCCATGTTGCTCGGACGCTGGACGTCTTCCTGCGGCACAACGGTTCGTGGGCGCGCGCACCGTCAAGGCCCTGCATCTGCAGGTGAACACCGTCCACTACCGCATTCAGCGCCTGGAGGCCCTCACCGGACGATCTTCGGGCAGCGGCCCCCGCAGGACCACCAGTTCGCGTGTGATGTCCGCGACGGACGGGCAGCCGGTGAGTGTCATGGCCAGGTCCAGGTCGGCGAGGAGGCATCTCAGGGCGTGGGCTGCGCCCGCCTGGCCGTTCAGGGCGAGGCCGTAGACGTAGGGTCTGCCGTAGAGGACGGCGTCGGCGCCCAGGGCGAGGGCCTTGACTATGTCCGTGCCGGTGCGGATGCCGGAGTCCATGAGGACCGGGACGTGCGGGCCGACGGCGGCGCGTACCGCTGGTAGCGCGTCCAGCGCGGCCACGCCGCCGTCGAGTTGGCGGCCGCCGTGGTTGGAGACCACCACGCCGTCGGCGCCCGCGGCCAGTGCGCGGTGGGCGTCGTCGGGGTGCTGGATGCCCTTGATGAGGAGGGGCAGGTCCGTCCATCGGCGCAGCCGCGGCAGGTCGTCCCAGGTGAGGGTGGGGTTGGATGCGATCTTCGCCCAGTGGGCGACGGTCGCCATTTCCCCGGCTTCCTCCGGGAGTTGGGACCGGAACACCGGGTCGCTCGTGAAGTTGGCGATGCCCTCGCCGTGTACGAACGGGAGGTACGCGGTGTCCAGGTCCGAGGGACGGTAGCCGAAGGTGGGGTTGTCCACCGTGACCACGATCGCCGTGTACCCGGCCGCCGCGACCCGGCGTACCAAGGACTCGGCCACCGCCGGGTCGTTCGGCCAGTAGAGCTGGTACCAGCGCGGCTGCGAGTCCGCCGCCCCCGCTGCCTCCGCCGCCTGCGCCACGTCCTCCAAGGAGTGCGAGGAGAACGAGGAGAGCACGAACGGCACGCCCACCTCGGCGGCGGCCCGGGCCGAGGCCAGCTCGCCCTCGGGGTGCGCCACCGTCTGCGCGGCCACCGGCGCGAGCAGCACCGGCACGTCGAGGCGCCGGCCGAGCAGGGACACCGACAGGTCGCGCTCGCCGCCGCCCTTCCACATGCGCGGCAGGAGCCGCCACTGGTCGAACGCCTCGCGGTTGGCGCGGCCCGTCGCACCGGTGCCCGCGTCGCCCGCGACGTACGCGTGCGCGCGGGGCTCCATGACCGCGCGCGCCGCGTCCTTCAGGGTCGTCAAGTCCGTGGACAGCCTGGGCCTTTCGCCCGCGATCCCGGCCAGGTAGATCTCCCGGACCAGTTCGGCACGGGGCGCGCGCGGTGCGGTCGGCGCCGCTTGCGCCGGGGCCGATGCTTGCGCCGCGGTCACCGGGTCCGGTGCCGTTGCCGCCTTCTTGAGGTCCTCACGGATGTACCGGGTGAGCAGCGGCGCCGCCCCCGAGTCCCGCTCGGTCAGGGCGAAGTGGCCGCCGGGCAGCGGCTCCAGGGCGTACGCGCCCCGGGTGTGGCGGGCCCAGCCGGTCATCTGCTCGGCGGTGTTCTTCGGGTCGTCCTCGGCGAGCAGCACCGTGAGGGGCGCCGCCACGGCGGCACCTTCCGCGCAGCGGTAGTTGCCGAGCGCCTCGTTGTCGCCGCGCATCAGGCGGACCATCTCCGCGACGGTCCCGGGGTCGTCGAGGAGCGCCTCCGGTACGCCGCCGAGCCACCGCACATGCTCGACGATCACGTCGTCGCCGCTGTCCTCGGGCGTGCCCGCCTTCCAGTCGGCCGAGGGCGGCCAGGCCGCCGACGCGAACAGCCGCTCCAGGCCGCCCCGTTGCCCCAAGTCGCCCCGCCGCTCCAGGAGGCGGGCCGCCTCGAACGCCACCAGGGAGCCCAGGCTGTGCCCGAGCAGGAACAGCGGCCGGTCGTCGCACCCGGCTCCGGCGAGCGCCTCCACGGCGCCGGCCGCGAGCGTCGTGATGTCGTCCGCGAACGGCTCGGCGCGCCGGTCCTGGCGCCCCGGGTACTGGACGGCCACCACCTCGATGTCGGCGGGCAGCGCCGCCGAGAGCGCGGTGAACGCGACCGCCGCGCCGCCGGCGTGCGGGAAGCACACCAGGCGCGCCTCGGCGTCCGGCTTCGGATGGAACGTACGTAGCCACGTGGTGCGAGTCATGCCTTCGAGTCCTGTCCTTCGGGCTGGGGCGCAGGCTTGCTGGGGGAGCGGGCTCACCGGGGAGCGGCGTCGGAGCCGAGCTTGGTCAGCAGGTCGCGCAGGCGGTCGCCGACGGTCTCGCGCGCGGAGTCGCCGAGACGGGCGTCGGCGACGGCCGCCTCCAGCCTGGTGAGCTCGTCGAGTACGGCCACGGCGGCATCGGCGTCGGAATCGGCGTCGCCGTCCCGCCGCTCGGACTTCAGGTGCTCCACGAGCCCGGCCGGGGTCGGCCAGTCGTAGATGAAGGTGGCGGGCAGCTTGACGCCCGTCGCCGCTCCCAGCCGGTTGCGCAGCTCGACGGCGGTCAGCGAGTCGAAGCCGATCTCGTCGAACGCGCCGTGCGGGTCGACGACCGCGCCCGAGGTGTGGCCGAGGACGGCCGCGACCTCCTTCAGGACCGTGTCCAGGAGACGGTCGCCGGTTCCGGCGCCCGCCGCCGCACCGTCCGCCGGGGCAGCGGGCGCGGCCTTCGCGGTCTCCGGCACCAGGCTCGTGAGCAGTGGCGGCACGGCGCCGCCGGTCGCCGCGCTCGCGCGCAGACCAGCCAGGTCCCAGGCGGCGGCCACGGCCACCGGACGGTCCCTGCGGACCGCGGCGTCCAGGAGCCGCAGGCCCTGAGCGGTGGTCAGGGGCGCCACTCCGGTACGGCTCATGCGGCTGAGGTCGGTGTCGGTCAGACCGGCGCCCATCCCGCCGTCGCCGCCCCACAGGCCCCACGCGACACAGACGCCGGGCTTGCCGACGGACCGCCGGTACTCGGCGAGGCCGTCGAGGAAGGCGTTGCCCGCGGCGTACCCGCCCTGCGCCGCGGAGCCCATGGTTCCGGCGAGCGACGAGAACAGGACGAACGCGTCCAGGCCGTAGGACTCGGTGAGTTCGTGCAGGTTGAGTGCCGCGTCCACCTTCGGGCGCAGGGTCCGGTCCAGGCTCTCGGGCGTGAGCGCGGCGAGGACGCCGTCGTCCAGGACGCCGGCCGCGTGCACGACGCTGCCGACGCGCACGCCGTCCGCCGCCAGCGCCCCGAGCGCGCCCGCGAGCGCCTCGCGGTCGGCGGCGTCGCAGGCCACGACGCGGACGTCGGCGCCGAGCGCGCGCAGCTCCGCGACGGCCTTGGTGGCTTCGGTGGCTTCGGCGGCCTCGGTGGCGTCCTCGCGGGGCGCGGCACGGCCCATCAGGACCAGCTGCCGCGCGCCGTGCTCCGTCACCAGGTGCCGGGCGACGAGCCGGCCGAGGCGGCCGAGGCCGCCCGTGATGAGGGCGGCGCGGGTGGTGTCCCACGGCTCGTCCGGGTCGGCGAGGTCGAGGACGACCTTGCCGATGTGGCGGGCCTCGCTCAGGTAGCGGAACGCCTCGGGGGCGCGCCGGATGTCCCAGGCGGAGACGGGCGGCGCCTGCAGCGCGCCCCGCTCGAAGAGTCCGAGCAGTTCCAGGAGCATGCCCTGGATGCGGTCGGGGCCGGGCTCGCGCACGTCGTAGGCCCGGTACGCGACGCCCGGGTACCGCGCCGCCACCTCGGCGGGATCGCGCCGGTCCGTCTTGCCCATCTCCAGGAACCGGCCGCCGCGCGGCAGCAGCCGCAGCGACGCGTCGGCGAACTCGCCCGCGAGGGAGTTCAGGACGACGTCGACGCCCCTGCCGCCGGTGGCGGCCAGGAAGCTCTGCTCGAAGTCGAGCGTCCGCGAAGAGGCGATGCGCTCGTCGGCCACGCCCGCGGCGCGCAGCGCGTGCCACTTGCCCGGGCTCGCCGTCGAGTGGACCGTCGCGCCCAGATGCCGGGCGATCTGCAGGGCCGCGGTGCCGACGCCGCCGGCGCCCGCGTGGACGAGCACCGACTCGCCCTCGCGCACGCGGCCCAGGTCGACCAGGCCGTAGTACGCGGTCAGATACGTCACCGGGACCGCGGCGGCCTGGCGGAACGACCAGTCCTCGGGGATCGGGCACACCAGACGGCGGTCGGTCACCGTGGTCGGCCCGACTCCGGCGATCAGCCCCATCACGCGGTCGCCCGGCTTCAAGTCCGTGACGCCCGGGCCGACTTCGAGGACGACACCGGCGCCCTCGCCGCCCTGGCCCTTGTCCGAAGCCTGGGCGTCGACGGAGGCGTGGATCACGCCGAGCGCGAGCAGCGCGTCACGGAAGTTCAGGCCGGCCGCGCGCAGCCGGATCCGGACCTGGCCCGCCGCGAGCGGGGCCTCGACCTCCGGCCACGGCTCCAGGGACAGATGCGCGAAGGACGACTTGGCGACGTAGTCGAGGTACCACGGCACGCCCGCCGGGGCGCGCAGCGTGCCCTCCGGCGTGGCCGTGGTCAGCGACGGGCGGTAGGCGGTGCCGCCGCGCAGCGCGAGCTGGCCCTCGCCGGTCGCGACGGCCGCCTCCAGGGCCGCGCGGGAACCGGCCGTGCCGTCCTCGTCGAGGAGGGCGTAGCGGCCAGGGTGCTCGGCCTGCGCGGAGCGCAGCAGGCCCCACACGGCGCGCAGCGCTAGGCGTCCGGTGGGCGCCTCGGCGTCCACGGCGACGGCGCCGCGCGTGAGCACGACGAGCCGAGACTGGTCCAACCGTTCGTCGGCGAGCAGGAGTTGGGCCGTCGTCAGGACGTGGCGCAGCGACGCGCGCACCGTCGCGGCGTCCGACACGGCGTCGGTGGCGTGGGCCGGGACCGCGAGCAGGATGACGTCCGGCGCCTCGTCCTCGGCGAGCGCGGCGACGAGGGCGGCCCGGTCCGCGTAGGTGCCTTCAAGGACGCCCGCGAGGGCCTCGGCGGTCTCGGGGGCCTCGCCGAGCAGCACCCACCGCTCGGAAGCGGGCGCGGCGGGCAGCTCGGACAGCGCCTCCCACGACGGCAGGTACAGGCCGTCGCGGTCGCTCGCCGCGCCCCCCGCGGCGGCGGGGCGCAGCGTCAGCGAACCGATGGACGCCACCGGCTCGCCCGCGCCGTCCGCCACGTCGACGGCGATCGCGTTCGGGCCCGCCGGGGCGAGCCGCACGCGCAGCGCGGCGTCGGCGGAGCCGAACGTGCGGGCGTCGTGCCAGGCGTACGGAAGGAGCGTCCTGCCGTCCGGGGCGTCGGTCAGGACGCCGAGCGCGGACGGGTGCAGGGCCGCGTCCAGGAGCGCCGGGTGCAGCGGGTAGCCGCCGGGCCCCGGCTGCCGGCCGTCCGGCAGGGCCACCTCGGCGAAGACCTCGTCGCCGCGCCGGAACAGCGCCCTCACGCCGCGGAACACGGGGCCGTAGGAAAGCCCCTTCGCGGCCAGGTCGGCGTACAGGTCGTCGACGGCGAGGGGCAGCGGCTCGGCGTCCTCCGGCGGCCAGACCGACATATCGGCGGCCGCGGCGGGCGCGTCCCCGGCGACGGTGCCGCCGGCGTTGCGCACCCAGTCGCCGTCCTCCGCGCGGCGCGAGTGCACGGTGACGGCGCGGCCACCGGACGCGTCCGGGGCCGCGAGGAACACCCGGAGCTGGACCTCCGTGTCCCCGGGGCCCTCCGGGACGCTCAGCGGGGCCTCCAGGACCAGTTCCTCCACCAGGCCGCAGCCCGCCTCGTGCGCGGCGCGCGCGGCGAGGTCGAGCAGCTGGGTGCCCGGCACCAGGATCTGGTCGCCGACCCTGTGGTCGGCCAGCCACGGGTGCGTCTCCAGGGAGAGGCGCCCGGTCAGCAACAGGCCGTCCAGGCCGGGCAGTTCCGCGATCGCGGTCAGCATCGGGTGGTCGAGCGCGACGAGCCCGGCCGAGCGCACGTCGCCGGTCCTGACCGGTCGGTCCAGCCAGTAGGGGCGCCGCTGGAAGGCGTACGTCGGCAGCTCGACGCGCGTCGCGCCCTGGCCCGCGAAGACCTCGGCCCAGTCGACGTCGCCGCCGGACGCGTGCACCCGCGACAGCGCGGCGAGCAGCGTCGCGGTCTCCGGGGCGCGCCGCCGGAGGGCGGGGATCAGGTCGTGCGCGGGCCGCGCGGTGGGGCCCTCGCCCCCGGTGTCCGCGAGGGATTCGGCGGCCATCGCGGTGAGGTCGCCGGACGGGCTCAGCCCCACGAAGCGGGTGCAGCCGTCCTCGGCCAGGGCGCGCACACCGTCCTGGAAGCGGACGGTCCGGCGCATGTGGCGCGCCCAGTAGTCGGGGTCCGCCAGTTCGTCGGGGTCGGCGGGCCGCCCGGTGAGGTCGGAGACGACCGTCAACTGCGGGAAGGCGAACGTCAACCGCGCGGCCAGGGCCCGGAACTCGGCGACCGCGGGCTCCATCAGCGGCGAGTGGAAGGCGTGGCTGACCTGTAGCCAAGTGGTCTTGCCGCCTGCCTCCTCGAACGGCCGCACGGCGGCGGCGAGCGCCTCCTTCGCGCCGGAGAGCACGGTCGAGCTGGGGCTGTTGACGGCCGCCACCGAGACCTCGCCCTCGTATCCGGCGAGCAGCTCGACGGCCTCCTCCTCGGAGGCCCGCAGCGCCACCATCGCGCCGCCGGCCGGCAGTCGCCGCATGATCCGGCCACGGGTGACGGCGAGCTGCGCGGCGTCCTCCAGGGACAGCACTCCGGCGGCGTGGACGGCCGCGAAGGCCCCCACGGAGTGACCGAGGACGGCGTCGGGACGGACGCCCCAGGACTCGAAGAGCCGGAACAGGGCGACCTCGACGGCGAACAGGGCGGGCTGTGTGTAGTCCGTGCGGTTCAGGAGCTCGCCCTCGGGCGTGTCCTCGGCGGCGAACACGACGTCGCGCAGCGGCGTGGCCAGATGCGGGTCGACGGCGGCGCACACGGCGTCGAAGGCCGCGGCGTACGCGGGGAACGCCTCGTACAACTCCTGGCCCATCCGCGCCCGCTGTGCGCCCTGGCCCGCGAACAGGAACGCCGTCCTGCCCTCGGTGGCCCGGCCGCGCACGACATCCGGGTCCGGCGTGCCGTCGGCGAACGCGCGCAGCCGCGCGAGCAGTTCGTCGCGCTCGGCGGTGACGAACACCGCCCGGTGCGCCAGGTGGGCGCGCGTGGTGGCCAGCGAGAAGCCGATCGAGGTGACGTCCGCCGACGCGTCGGCGGTCAGGTGCTGGTGCAGCCGCTCCGCCTGTGCGCGCAGCGCCGCCTCGCTGCTCGCGGAGAGCACCTGCGGGACGGCGGGCAGCGGCGCCGACTTGCCCGCTGCGGCGTCCCTGGCCCTCTCCTCGGCGGTGCCCTCGGCCGCGAACTCCGGGACCTGGTCCAGGATCTCCGGTGCCTGCTCCAGGATCACGTGGGCGTTGGTGCCGCTGATGCCGAAGGAGGACACGGCCGCGCGCCGCGGCCGGTCGCGCTCGGGCCACGCCTTCGCCTCGGTGAGCAGCTCCAGCGTGCCGCTCGACCAGTCGACGTTCGGACTGGGCTCCGCCACGTGCAGCGTCCTGGGCAGCACGCCGTGGCGCAGCGCCATCGTCATCTTGATGAGACCGCCGACACCGGCGGCCGCCTGCGCGTGGCCGATGTTGGACTTCAGTGAGCCCAGGTACAGCGGGTCGTCCGCGGAGCGGGCCGCGCCGTACGTGGCGATGAGGGCGTTGGCCTCCAGCGGGTCGCCGAGCGACGTGCCGGTGCCGTGCGCCTCCACCACGTCGATGTCGGCGCCGGTCAGCCTCGCTCCGGCCAGGGCCTGCCGGACCAGGGCCTCCTGGGCGGGGCCGTTGGGCGCGGTCAGGCCGTTGCTCGCGCCGTCCTGGTTGACGGCCGAGCCGCGCACCACCGCGAGGACCGGGTGGCCGAGGCGCCGGGCGTCGGAGAGCCGCTCGACCAGCAGCAGGCCCGCGCCCTCCGCCCAGGCGGTGCCGTCGGCGGACGACGAGAAGGACTTGCAGCGGCCGTCGGGGGACAGGCCCCGCTGGCGGCTGAACTCGATGAAGGAGTGGGGCGTGGCCATCAGTGTGGAGGCGCCCGCCAGGGCCATCGCGCACTCGTCGCGGCGCAGCGAGTCGACGGCCAGGTGCAGCGCCACCAGGGACGACGAGCACGCCGTGTCCACGGTGATGGCCGGGCCCTGGAGGCCGAAGGTGTAGGACAGCCGCCCGGAGGCCACGCTGCCCGCGCTGCCGAGCGTCAGATACGCCTCGTACTCCTCGGGAGCCGGGTCCTTGACGCGCGCCGCGTAGTCGTCGTACATCGTGCCGACGAACACGCCCGTGCGGCTGCCGCGCAGCGTCGCCGGGTCGATGCCCGCGTACTCGAACGCCTCCCACGCGGTCTCCAGGAGGAGCCGCTGCTGGGGGTCGACGGCGTGCGCCTCGCGCTCGGAGATGCCGAAGAAGCCCGGGTCGAACCGCGGGGCGTCGTAGATGAATCCGCCCTGCCGGACGTACGAGGTGCCCGCGTGCTCGGGGTCCGGGTCGTACAGGTTCGACAGGTCCCAGCCGCGGTCGGCGGGGAACGGGCCGATCGCGTCGACCTCGTCGGTGACCAGGCGCCACAGGTCCTCGGGGGAACGGACGCCGCCGGGGAAGCGGCAGGCCATCGCGACGATCGCGATCGGCTCCTCGGCGCGCTCCCTGATCCGGGCGTTGGCTGCCTTCAGCCGCTCGTTCTCCTTCAGCGCGGCCCGCAACGCGTCGACGACTTGCCGGTCTGATGCGGACGCCATCGTGTCTCCCTCCCTGGTTCCCCGCCGGAGTTCCCTGCCGGGGGCTGTGTCACGACTCGCTGTCGCCCATGGCCAGGCGGATCAGGTCGTCGGCGTTCATGTCGTCGATGTCGCTCTCGCTGACGCGCGGGCCGCCGGGCGGGTCCGCGGTGTCCGGTGCGTTCTCGTCGGGCGGCGGCGTCGGCGCCAGCGCGGTGAGCAGGCGCTCCGCGAGGTCACCCGGCGTCGGGTGGTCGAAGACCAGCGTGGGCGGCAGCTTGACGCCGGTCGCGGAGATCAGCCGGTTGCGCAGCTCGACCGCGGTGAGCGAGTCGAAGCCCAGGTCCTGGAAGCGGCGGCCGGCCGTGATCTTCTCCTGCGTGTGCCCGAGGATCGCCGCGGCTTCGGCGCGCACGGTCCGGAGCAGGATGTGGCGGTGCTCGCGCCGCGGCGCCCGGTCCAGCTTCGCGCGCAGCTCGGCCGCCGTGTCCCGCGCCGGTGCCGCGGTGCCGCGGCGCGGGGCCAGGGAGCGCAGGATCACCGGTGCGGTGTCCGCGTCCAGGGCGCGCGGGTCGAGCACGACGGCCGCGAGGACGGGCGCCGGGTCGGCGACCGCCGCGTCGAACAGGGCGAGACCGTCCTCGGCGGACAGCGTCCCGACGCCGGAGCGCCGCAGTCGCAGCAGGTCGGCCTCGCCGAGGTCGCCGGTCATCGTGGACTCGTCCGCCCACAGGCCCCACGCGATGGACTGCGCGGGCAGCCCCTCGGCGCGGCGCGCCCGCGCGAGGGCGTCGAGGAAGGCGTTGGCCGCCGCGTAGTTGGCCTGCCCGGCGGTGCCCAGCATCCCCGCGAAGGAGGAGAACAGGACGAACGCCGTGAGGCCCGACTCGCGGGTCAGCTCGTGCAGATGGACGGCGCCGTCCGCCTTGGGCCGGAACACCCGGTCCAGGTGGCCGGGCGTCTGCGCGCCGATCACGGCGTCGTCCAGGACACCGGCCGCGTGCACCACGCCGGTCAGCGGGTGCTCGTCCGGCACGCCGTCCAGGAGGGCGGCGAGGGCGGCGCGGTCGGCGGTGTCGCAGGCCGCGACGCTCACCTCGGCGCCCCCGGCGCGCAGTTCGGCGACGAACTCCTCGGCGCCCGGCGTGCCCATGCCCCGCCGGCCGGTCAGCAGCAGCCGCCGCACTCCGTGTGCGCGGACGAGGTGCCGGGTGACCAGGCGGCCCAGGGTGCCGAGCCCGCCGGTGACGAGTACGTGGCTGTCCGCGCCGAACACCGGCTGCCCGGCACTGGGTTCACCGCCGGTTCCGCCGGTGGTGTCGCCCGCCTCGGCGCGGTGCGCCCGCAGGTGCGGCAGGAACACCGTCCCGCCGCGTACGGCCAGTTGGGGGTCGCCGGAGGCGATCGCGTGGACCAGGGCGGCGGAGTTGGGATGTCTGCCTGTGCCGGTGCCGGTGCCGGTGCCGGTGTCTGTGTCTGTGTCGATCAGCGTGAACCGGCCGGGGTGTTCCGTCTGCGCGGAGCGGATCAGGCCCCACACCGGGGCGCCGGTGAGCTCCGGCCGCTCCTCGGCGGTGACGGCGACGGCGCGCTCGGTCAGGACGGCGAGCCGGGAGCCCGCGAAGCGTTCGTCGGCGAGCCAGGCCCGGGCCAGGTCCAGTGCCGCGTGCGCGGTTCGCGCGGCCGCCTCGGTGGGCCCACCGGGTTCGGTGGGCCCACCGGCCGTGGCGGACCCGCTGGGTGCGGTGGGTCCGCTGGTGGCGGGCTCGCTGGTGGCGAGGCCGCCAAGTCCGGTGGCGATGACGACGGCGGGCACCTCGGCCCCGTCGTCGACCGCATGACGCAGGGCGTCCAGGTCGGCGTAGCCGGCCGCGGTGGCGCCGGTGGCGCGGACGGCGTCCGCGAGCCCCGGGCGGTCCGCGCCGACGAGCGCCCAGGGGCCCGTCGGCGGTACGCCGGGGGCCTCCCGCTCCACCCACTCCAGGGCGAACAGGGCGGCGCCGCCCGCGGACGCGGCCGACGCGGCGGAGGCCAGCGTCTCCTTCGGGAGCTCGCGCACCGTGAGGGTCTCGGCGTCGAGGACCGGCGTACCGGTGTCGTCGGCGATGTGCACGGAGCAGGAGTCCCCTTCGTGCCGGCGTATCCGTACCCGCAGCGCGGTCGCGCCGGGCGTGTGCAGGGTGACGCCGCCCCAGGCGAACGGCACCACCAGGCGGCTGCCCTCGCCGGCCGCGCCGCTGACCAGCGTCTGCAGGGCGGCGTCCAGGGCGGCCGGGTGGAGCTGGAAGGCGCGGGCCTGGGCGTGCGCCTCCTCGGGCAGCGTGACGTCCGCGTACAGGTCGGCTCCCCGGCGCCAGACGGCGCGCAGGCCCTGGAACGTCGGCCCGTACTCGTAGCCGATCCCGGCGAGTTCGGCGTAGAGGCCGTCGATGGGCACGACCGACGCGCCGTCCGGCGGCCACGGGGCGAGGGCGGCCGGACCGTCCGGGCCGGTGGCCGCGCCGGTCTCCGCCACGACACCGGCGGCTCCGGACCCCGCCACGACACCGGCGGCGCCACCGGCCTCCTCCAGGACACCGGTGGCGTGCCGCTTCCAGTCGTCCTTGGTGGCCGCGGAGGGCCGTGAGAACAGCGTGAAGGCACGCGACGCGTCGGCACCCGCGGCGCCCACGAGCACCTGGACGTCCATCGGCTCCGACAGCAGCAGCGGCTGCTCCAGGGTGAGGTCGCCGACACGCTCCGCGCCCGCCTTCCGCCCCACGTACAGGGCGAGTTCGGCGACGGCCGCGCCGGGCAGCAGCGGCTGCCCCACGAGCGTGTGGTCCAGGAGCCAGCCGTGGACGTCCGGGTCGACGACACCGGTGAACAACCAGCCCTGGCCGCCGGCCAGTTCGATGGCGTCGCTCAGGAGCGGGTGGCCTGCCGTGCGCGGCGCGGGCGCGGCGGCCGACGCGGTCAGCCAGTACCTCTCGCGCTGGAACGCGTACGTCGGCAGCGGCACGTCGCGCCCGCCCTGGAACAGAGGGCTCCAGTCGACGTCGACGCCGTGCACGTACGCCTCGGCCAGCGACCGGGCGAACCGGACGGGCCCGCCCTCGCCCCGGCGCAGCGACCCGATGACCGCCACGTCGGGCGCGCCCGCGCGGTCGGCGGTCTCACCGACGGCCACGGTCAGGACCGGGTGCGTGCCGACCTCGACGAACGTGGCGAAGCCGAGGCCGAGCAGGCGGTCGACGACCTTCTCGAACTCCACGGTCTCGCGCAGGTTGCGCACCCAGTACGCGGCGTCGAGCCCGGTGGTGTCGAAGGCGTCCCCCTCGACGGTCGAGTAGAAGGGCACCCGCGACGCCCGCGGCCGGACGTCCGCGAGGACGTCGAGGAGTTCGTGCGTCAGCGCCTCGACCTGGCGGGTGTGGGAGGCGTAGTCGACCTGGACGCGGCGCGCCATGACCTCCTCCGCCCGGCAGCCCTCGATCAGCTCGTCCAGGGCCTCCGGCTCGCCCGCGACCACCGTGAACGACGCACTGTTGACCACGGCCACGGAGATCCGGCCGTCGAACGGGGCGACGCGGGCCTCGGCGGCGGCGCGCGGCAGGCCGAGCGAGACCATCCCGCCCTTGCCCGCGAGGCGTTCGGCGATCAGGCGGGAGCGGAGGGCGACGACGCGCGCCCCGTCCTGGAGCGTGAGGGCGCCCGCCACCACGGCGGCGGCGATCTCGCCCTGCGAGTGGCCGACGACGGCCGCGGGCTGCACTCCGTACGCACGCCACAGCGCGGCGAGCGACACCATCATCGCCCACGACAGCGGCTGCACGACGTCCACGCGGTCCAGCGGACCGTCGAGCTCCGCCGCGAAGTCCCAGTCGACGAACGGTCCGAGAGCCTCGCCGCACTCCCGCATCCGGTCCGCGAAGACCGGCGACGCGGCCATGAGCTCCCGCGCCATGCCGACCCACTGGGCGCCCTGGCCGGGGAACAGGAACACGGTGCCCCCGCCCGGCCCGGCCCGGCCCACGGCGGCCGCGGGCGTGTCCTCGCCGCGGCTGATCGCGTCGAGCCCGGCGAGCAGTTCGGCACGGCTGTCCGCTACCACGACGGCGCGGTGCTCCATCGCGGAACGGGTGCGCACCAGGGACGCCGCCACGTCGCGCGGCGCCGGTTCGGGCCGGTCGCCGAGATACGTACGCAGCCGCTCGGCCTGCGCGCGCAGCGCGGCGGGGCTCTTGCCGGAGAGCGTCCACGGGACGACGCCGGTACCCCCGGTGCCCACAGCCTCCTCGGCGTCGGCCGCGGCCTGCGGGACGTGCTCCAGGACGACGTGCGCGTTGGTGCCGCTGATGCCGAAGGACGAGACGCCCGCGCGGCGCGGCCGGCCGGTGTCGGGCCACGGACGGGCCTCGGTCAGGAGCGAGACGGCGCCCGCGCCCCAGTCGACGTGCGTGCTCGGCTCGCCGATGTGCAGGGTGCGCGGCAGCACGCCGTGGCGCATCGCCATGACCATCTTGATCAGCCCGCCGACGCCCGCCGCGGCCTGCGTGTGGCCGATGTTGGACTTCAGCGAGCCCAGGTACAGCGGCGCGGCGGCGCCCTCGCGCCGCCCGTACGTCGCGAGCAGCGCCTGCGCCTCGATCGGGTCGCCGAGGCGGGTGCCGGTGCCGTGCGCCTCGACGGCGTCCACGTCCGCGACGGACAGTCCTGCGTTCGCGAGCGCGTCGAGGACGACCCGTTCCTGCGCGGGGCCGTTGGGGGCGGAGAGGCCGTTGCTGGCGCCGTCCTGGTTGATCGCGGAGCCGCGTACGACGGCGAGGACCTCGTGGCCGTTGCGGCGCGCGTCCGAGAGCCGCTCCAGGAGCAGCATGCCCACGCCCTCGCCCCAGCCGGTGCCGTCGGCGTCGTCCGCGAACGCCTTGCAGCGGCCGTCGGCGGCGAGCCCGCGGTTGCGGCTGAACTCGATGAACAGGCCGGGGCTCGACATCACGGTCACACCGCCGGCGAACGCGAGGTCGCACTCGCCCGCGCGCAGCGCCTGCGCGGCCATGTGCACGGCCACCAGCGAGGAGGAGCACGCGGTGTCGACGGTGACGGCGGGGCCCTGGAAGCCGAAGGTGTAGGAGGCGCGGCCGGAGACCACACTGGTGAAGTTGCCGGTGATCAGATGGCCGCCGGCCGTCTCGTCGGCGGCGTCGAGCCGCGGTCCGTAGTCCTGCTTGATGGCGCCGACGTACACACCGGTGGCGCTGCCCCGCAGCTCGGAAGGGGCAATTCCGCTTCGCTCGACGGCCTCCCACACCGTCTCCAGGACCAGCCGCTGCTGCGGGTCCATCGCGGTGGCCTCGCGCGGGCTGATGCCGAAGAACTCGGCGTCGAACCGGTCCGCGTCGTGCAGGAACCCGCCCGCGCGGGCGTAGGAGCGGCCCGCGCGCTCCGGGTCGTCGTCGAAGAGCGCGTCGAGGGGCCAGCCGCGGTTGGCCGGGAAGGGCGACAGGGCGTCCTTCCCGTCCAGGACGAGCTGCCACAGGTCCTCGGGCGACGCGACGTCGCCCGGGAAGCGGCAGGCCATCGCGACGATCGCTATGGGGTCGTCGGCGGCCGCGCGGGACCCGCCCCGGCGGGCGGTCGCCCGCGGGGCGGCCCTGGTGCCGGCCAGCTCGTCGGCGAGGCGGTCCACCAGGGTCCGCGGGTCGGGGTGGTCGAAGAGCAGGGTGGCGGGGAGCTTCAGGCCGGTCGCGGCGGCCAGGCGGTTGCGCATCTCCACGGCGGTCACGGAATCGAAGCCGAGGTCGCTGAACGCGCCCCGGGGGTCGATGCCGCGGTCCCCGTCGCGGCCGAGGACGAGCGCGGCCTCGGCGCGCACGATCCCCATGAGCCGCTCGACGGTCTCCTCGCGGCTCGCGCCGCGCAGGCCCGAGTCCTCGAACTCCTCGTCGTCGGCGCCGGGTCGAGCGGTCGCGGTCCCCGCGGGTGCGGTGTACGAGGCGTCCGCGCCCTGGTCGTCCGGCGCGACGGCGTGGCTCCCGCGCCGGAAGGCGTACGTCGGCAGCCCGACCACCGAGGCGTCCGTGGGGAGGGCCGGACGCCAGTCGACGCGCCCGCCGCAGGCGTGCAGTTCGGCGAGTGAGGTCAGGAAGCGGCGCGGTCCGTCCTCGTCGCGGCGCAGCGTGCCCACGACGACCGCGTCCGATTCGGTGTCGTCCAGCGTCTGCTGGAGGGCCAGGGTGAGCACCGGGTGCGGGGTGACCTCGACGAACGCGTCATGGTCCGCGAGGCGGCGGACGGTGCGCTCGAAGTCGACGGTGCCGCTGAGATTGCTCATCCAGTACGTGCCGTCGAGCGACGGCGAGTCGATCGGCTCGCCGGTCACCGTCGAGTACATGGGCAGCGTCGGCGTCCGCGGCCGGATCGGCTCCAGAAGGCCCAGGATCTCCTCGCGCAGCACCTCCATCCCGGCGCAGTGCGGCGCCAGGTCGATCGGGATGCGCTTGGCCGGTACGCCCTCGGCGACCAGCTCCGCGAGGAAGTCATCGACGGCGTCCACGTCGCCGGAGACCGTGATCTGGCGGGGCCCGTTGATCGTCGACACGTCGAGCCTGCCGCCGTGGCGGGCCAGGCGCGGGCGTACCTCCTCGGCCGCCATCGGCACGGAGACCATCGTGCCCCGGCCGACGACGCGCAGCATCGCCTTGCTCCACAGCGCCACGACGCGCGCGCCGTCCTCCAGGGACAGCGCGCCGGAGACGACGGCGGCGGTGATCTCGCCGTTGCTGTGCCCCACGACGGCCGACGGCTCGACGCCGAAGGACCGCCACACGGCGGCGAGGCCCACCATGACGGCGAAGAGCGCGGGCTGCACGACGTCCTCGCGCCCCAGCGAGGGCGCGCCGGGCGCGGCGCGCAGGACCGCTTCGAGGTCCCAGTCGATGTACGGCGCGAGCGCCCGGACGGACGCGTCGACGCTCGCTCGGAACACGTCCGAGGTGTCGAGCAGATCGCCCGCCATGCCGGTCCACTGCGGGCCCTGGCCGGGGAAGACGAACACGACGCGCTCGCGCGGCCGGGCGGCGGCGCCGACGACCTGGTTCGCGGTGCGGCGGTTCGCGGCGAGCGCGGTCAGCTCGGCCGCCAACTCCGCGCGACCGGCGCCGAGGACGACCGCGCGGTGCTGGAACGCGGTACGGGTGGTGGCGAGCGAGAGCGCGAGGTCGGCGGCGGACGCGGTGCTGCCGTCGAGGTGCGCGCGCAGCCGTCCGGCCTGGGCGCGCAGGGCGGTCGCGGTGCGGCCGGACAGCGGCCAGGGCAGGACGCCGACGCGGAAGACGGGCCGGCCCGCGCCGGGGGCGGCCGTGGCGGACTCGGCGGGCGGCGAGGACGCGACCACGATGTGGCAGTTCGTGCCGCCGCCGAACGACGACACCCCGGCGACGCCCGGCGTGAGATCGCCGCGGGCGAGGGAGAGCACGACCTTCAGGAGCCCGGCCATGCCCGCCGCGGAGCCGACCACCGCGTCGGGGGCGGCGGCTTCGGCCGGGCCGCCGCCGGGGACGCCGGGGCCGACCAGTTCGACATGGCCGAGCTCGGCGGGGTCCGTGCCCGCGCGCTCATGGGCGCGCCGGAGCAGCTCGCGCCGCGCGTCGTCGTGCGGGGCTGTCGGGTCCGTGCGCGGCGCAGTCAGGTCCGACTCGCGCGGCGCAGTCGGTCCCGACTCGCGCGGCACCGCCGGGTCCGCCCCGTCGCCGTCGTTGGCGACCGCGCTGCCGCGCAGCACGGCGTGCACCCGGTCGCCGTCCTCCAGGGCCCGCGCGAGCGTCTTGAGGACGACGACCGCGCCGTCCTCCCCTCGTACGGGCCCCCGCACGGGCTCCCGTACGGGCGCGGGGCGCGGCTCCGCGCCGCCCGCGAGCGCGACAGTGGACTCCCCGGCGCGCAGGCTCTGGCACGCCAGGTGCACGGCCACCAGCGCGGAGGCCGGGCCGGCGGTCACGGTGAGGCTCGGGCCGCGCAGGCCGAGGACGCGGGAGACGCGGCCGGCGTACTCGCCCGTCGCCGCGCCCAGGAAGACGCCCGTGTCCCCGCCCCGCAGATCGGCGGGGAGGATGCCCGCCTCTTCCAGGGCCTCCCAGGCCAGTTCGAGGAGCAGCCGCTGCCGCGTGTCCATCGTCGTCGCCTCACGCGGGGACACGCCGAAGAAGCCCGGGTCGAAGCCGTCGGTGTCGTCCGCGCCATCGCCGTCGCCGTCGCTGACCGCGCCGACCGCGCCGTTCGCGAGCACCTGCCGGTACGCCTCGGGCCCCTGGACGCCGGGAAAGCGGCAGGACATCCCGACGACGGCTATGGGTTCCCCCGCAGGCCCTGCGTCGCTGCGGGTGTTGTCAACAGACATGCCATTCCCCACTGAAGGTCAAGCGGTGTTCGAGGGAGAGCCGTTGGCGGGCTACCAGTCGACGTGGATCCGGGCGAACCCGCGGGTGCCCATGCCGTCCTTCCAGACCGCCGGTTCGGGAAGGTCGGCGAACCGCAGGCCCGGGAACCGGCCGACCAGGCGGGCGAAGACGATCTGGAGCTGGATCCGGCCGAGCGGCGCCCCCAGGCAGCGGTGCAGCCCGTGCCCGAACGTGAGATGGACGGGGTCGCGGCCCTCGGGCTCCAGGAACTCCGGGTCCGGGTACACCTTGCCGTCCCGGTTGCCGTTGAGCAGCGAGACGACGACGGCGTCACCGGCCCGCACCAGGGCGCTGCCGAGCCGCACCGGCTCGGTGGCCACGCGCGAGAAGCTCAGCGGCGTCGTGGGCGACAGCCGCATCAGCTCCTCGACCGTCGCGTCCACGCGCTCGGGATGGTCCACGAGCTCCTGGTACGCGCCCGGTTCGGACAGCAGCACGTGCAGGTTCAGGGCGATCTGGCCGACGGTGGTCCCGTACCCGGCCATCAGCAGCGTGAGCCCCAGGGTGATCAGCTCGCCGGGGGACAGCCTGCCGTCGTCCTGCGCGGCGATCAGCGAGCTGAGCAGGTCGTCCTGCGGCGCACCACGCTTGGCGGCGAGCAGGTCGGCCATGTAGGCGCTCAGTTCGAGGCGCTTGCGGCCCTTCTCCTGCGGGGTGCTGGCGGAGATGTCGAAGAGCACCTCGACCCAGCCGCGGAACCTCTCGCTGTCCTCCAGCGGCACGCCGAGGAGCTGGCACAGGACGTCGAGCGGCAGGGGAGTGCCCAGGTGCTCCATGATGTCGGCGCCGGGGCCCGCCGCTTCGAGCGCGTCGAGGTAACGATCCGTCAGTTTCTCGATGCCCGGGGCCATCGCGGCCATCTTCCGGGCGGTGAAGGCGCCGGTGACGGTCTTGCGCAGGCGGGCGTGTTCCGAGCCGTCCATGCTCATCATCGACTCGGGCACGGGCTGGGCGTCGTTGTACGTCGGCGCGTCCGGCCCGACCGCGGCGGCCCTGCTGAACCTCGGGTCGGCGAGTACGAGGCGGCCGAGCGCGTAGTCCCGCACGAGCCACATCTTGTCGCCGCTCGGCGTGACGATCCGCTTGACGTCCTCCTCGCCCGGCGCGAAGAACTCCGGCAGCGGGCCCATCCGGTGATGGGGGCAGCGCGTCATGTACGTCCTCCCCCACGGGCCGTCATGGACCGTGAAAGGGAAACGCGACAGGGCCGTGCGATTTCGGACATGACTGAATTCCCCCTTCACTTCAATTGCCTGTGTATCACCACAAAGAAAGCCTGCACGTGGCTGTCCCGTCAACGGGACGGAGGGCCCGTGACAACCCGGGGGCCGGGTATCGGCAATTCCGCGAGGAGTTTTGCGGCCCGAGGTCCCTGACGTATTCATAACGGGCGCGACTTTGTTTCATGAAAAGGGGTCGTGGGCACGGGCGGGCGGGGTGGGTGCCGCGGGCGGCGGCACCCACCCCCGGCTCATGCCGCCGCGAGTGCCTCCATCAGGTTGGCCCGTGCCCGCGCCACGCGGGAGCGCACCGTGCCGACCGGACAGCCGATGGCGGCGGCGGCCTCGGCGTAGGGCTGCTGGAGCAGTTGGGTGAGGACGAACGCCTCGCGCCGCTCCGCCGGTATGGCGTCGAGCAGTTCGGCGAGCGCGATGCCGTCGTCGAAGCCCGGAAGGCCGCGCGGCTGGGCCTGCTCGGCGGCGGCCTGCCAGTCGTCGCGGTCCGAGAGCCGGGGCCGCGCCGCCGCGTGCCGCAGGCTGTCCACGACGGTGCGCCGCGCGATCGAAAGCAGCCAGGTGCGCGCCGACGAGCGGCCCTCGAACCGGTGCAGGCTGCCGAGCGCCCGCAGGAACGTGTCCTGCGCGAGGTCGTCGGCGGCCTGCGGGTCGGCGCTGAGGTGCGCGACGGGGTCGGCGCTGAGGTGCGCGACGTACCGCAGGACGTCCCGGTGCAGCGCGCGCACGAACCGCTCCACGGCCTCGGGGTCGCCGTCGCGGGCGGCGAGGGCGAGCCGCGTGACGGGTTCGTCGGCGGCGTCGGTGCGGCGGGTGGTCGGTTTTTGGGCAGGGGGTGCCGTCAGGGCAGGAGTCATCGCCTGATGTCCTTCTGGAATCCGGAGTTCGGGATCCGGCCGCGCGCGGGGCGGGGCCGGTGGTGGGTGTCGTGGGCCCGGCGGCGTGCGAGGCGCGGTGCGGGCCGCTGCCCGACGCGCCGGTGGC
>NZ_AOPZ01000558.1 GCF_000414115.1 Streptomyces aurantiacus JA 4570 | reverse complement strand
GGGTGGGAGAAGCCGCCGCGCAGCGGCGGGAACGCAAGGCGCCCCAGCCCAGCCCCACGCAGTGGCCCGCTCAAAGGCGCCCCCGCCAGCTGACTGCACGTCACAACGCCATCACGATCACCGAGTTGACGCCGTTGACCATCTTGCCGCCCCTGACCGCGCGGGCGTAGACAGACCGCACGGGACCAGTCCGGGTAGAGGAAGAGAACGGGGCAGTGATGCGCAGCACTCTTCGTACACGCACTCCTCATGCACACCGTGCACACCGTGTTCGCCGCGCGCGCGGGGCGGCCGCCAAGCTAGTCGCCTCCGCCGCGGTCGGCGCCCTCGTGCTGGGGCTCAGCGCCTGCGGGGGCGACGACAAGGACAAGGACGACGGCGACAAGGCAGGCGGTGGCGGCAAGGAGAGCGCGGCCACCGTGCGACTGCCCGAGCTGGACGGCGAGAAGGTGTCCGTCGCCGCCGTGTGGGGCGGCGCAGAGCGCAAGGTGTTCCTCCAGGTCCTGGACGAGTTCGAGAAGCGCACGGGGGCGGAAGTGTCCTTCGTGCCGGCTCAGGACCCCATCATCAGTTTTCTGGAATCGAAGGTCGCGGGCGGCCAGCCGCCGGACGTCGCGATGCTGCCGCAGGTCGGCGCGATCGAGCAGGCCGTGGCCAACAAGTGGGCCAAGCCGGTCGGGGCCGAGGCGCAGAAACAGCTCGACAAGAACTACGCCCAGGGGTGGAAGGACCTGGGGGCGGTGGACGGCAAGCAGTACGGGGTGTACTTCAAGGCCGCCAACAAGTCGCTGATCTGGTACAACACCGAGGTCTTCGAGAACGCCGGGGTCCAGGAGCCCGAGACCTGGAAGGAGTTCATGAAGACCGCGCAGACCGTGTACGACTCGGGCGTCACGCCGATGTCCGTCGGCGGCGCGGAGGCGTGGACCCTCACCGACTGGTTCGAGAACATCTATCTCTCGCAGGCCGGTCCCGAGAAGTACGACCAGCTAGCCCAGCACAAGATCAAGTGGACGGATCCGTCGGTCAAGGCGGCCCTGACGACGCTCGGGGACCTGTTCGGCAAGAAGGGGTTCATCGCGGGCGGGGCGAGCGGCGCGCTGCAGACCGAGTTCCCCGCGTCCGTGAAGCAGACCTTCACCGGCGGCGACCAGCCGAAGGCGGGCATGGTCTTCGAGGGCGACATGGTGTCGCTGGCCATCGCGGAGACCAAGGCCAAGGTGGGCACGGACGCGAAGGTGTTCCCGTTCCCGGCGGTCGGGGACGAGTCGCCCGCCGTCGTCGGCGGGGACGCCGCCGTCGCACTCAAGGACAGCAAGGGCGCGCAGGCCCTGCTGACCTACCTGGCCTCCCCCGACGCCGCCGAGATCTGGGCGAAGGCGGGCGGTTTCGTGTCGCCGAACAAGAACCTGGACCTCAAGGCGTACCCCAACGACGTGCAGCGCGGCATCGCGGACGCCCTGATCAAGGCGGGTGACGACATCCGCTTCGACATGTCGGACCAGGCCCCGCAGGCTTTCGGCGGCACGCCCGGCAAGGGCGAGTGGAAGGCCCTGCAGGACTTCCTGAAGAACCCGAAGAACGTCGCGGGCACCCAGCAGACGCTGGAGGACGCGGCGGCCAAGGCGTACAAGAAGAGCTGACGGGGCGATGACGACCCCGGATGCCGGGGGCACCGCGGCGGTGCCCCCGGCCCAGTCGACGCCGCACACCTCCAAGTCCGGCCCGCACCGGGCCGGTCCCCGCAAGAGCGTCACCGGGACCCGCAGGACGATCGCGGCGCTGTTCCTGCTGCCCGCCCTGGTCCTGCTCGGCGCGCTCGTGCTCTATCCGATCGGCTACTCGGTCGGCCGCAGCTTCTTCGACAAGGCGGGCGACTTCAGTGGTTTCGACAACTACGAGACGATGTTCTCCGATGACGGGATCCGTACCGCCGTCAAGAACAACGCGATCTGGCTGGTGGCCGCCCCGGCCCTGACGACCGCGCTCGGCCTGATCTTCGCGGTCCTCACCGAACGGGTGCGCTGGGGCACGGCGTTCAAGCTCATCATCTTCATGCCGATGGTGATCTCGATGCTCGCGGCGGGCATCATCTTCCGGCTCGTGTACGAGTCGGACCCCGACCGCGGCGTCGCCAACGCCCTGTGGGTGGGCGTGCACGACACCTTCGCCGAGTCGTCCGGCTTCCCGCAGGGCCATCCCGGCGCGCGCTCGCCGCTGAAGGGCGCCGGCGGCGGCGCGTTCATCACCAAGGACCCGGTCAGGGCGGGCGAGCCGGTGGTGCTGCCGCTCACCGGTGTGCCGCCGGGCCAGATGCCCGACGACGCCGAGTCGGCGAAGCCTGCGAAGGCCGACCCGGGCAAGGTCACCGGCACGGCCTGGCAGGACTTCACGCGCGGCAAGGGCCGGGGCAAGGTGAACGCCCCGGACACCGCCGAGTTCGGCTACCCCGGCATCAAGATCGAGGCGGTCAAGGGCGGCAAGGTGGTGGCCTCCACGAAGGCCGCGGCCGACGGGACGTTCAGCCTGCCGAAGGAGGCCGTCGGGGCCCAGCTCCGCTATCCGGCCTCGAACTTCCGTGAGCCGTACAACGGCGTCGACTGGCTCGGCCCGTCCCTGATCACGCCCGCCATCATCGGCAGCTACATCTGGATGTGGGCCGGGTTCGCGATGGTCCTGATCGCGGCCGGGCTCGCGAGCGTGCCGCGCGAGCTGCTGGAGGCGGCGCGCGTCGACGGGGCCAACGAGTGGCAGGTGTTCCGTCGTGTGACGGTGCCGCTGCTCGCTCCGGTGCTCGCGGTCGTCGTGGTCACGCTCATGATCAACGTACTGAAGATCTTCGACCTGGTCTTCGTGATCCCGCCGGGCTCCTCGAAGGACGAGTCGAACGTCCTCGCGGTGCAGCTCTACAACTCGGCCTTCGGGGACCGCGACGCGGGTGTGGCCAGCGCCATCGCGGTGCTGCTCTTCCTCCTGGTGATTCCGGTGATGTTGTTCAACATGCGCAGGATGAGGCGGGAGGGACGGCGATGACCATCCAGAGCGGGGCTCCGAAAGCGCCCCCGGTGCAGGTCGTGAAGGCCAAGCAGTCCCTCGGCGGCCGGATCGCCGCGCTCGTCAGCGGCAGCGTGCTGCGGGTCTTCCTGGTCGTGGTCGGACTGTTCTGGCTGGTGCCGACGCTCGGGCTGATGCTCGGCTCGCTGCGGACGTCCGCGGACATGAGCGAGAGCGGCTGGTGGAAGGTCTTCGGCAAGCCCTCGCAGCTGACCTTCGAGAACTACGAGAGCCTCCTCAAGGACGAGACGATCACCGACTCGATCCTGACCAGCGTGTCGATCACGGTCCCGGCGACGCTGCTCGTCGTGGTGATCGGCTCGCTGGCGGGGTACGCGTTCGCGTGGATGGAGTTCCCGGGCCGCGACTGGTGGTTCCTGGGCGTGGTGGGGCTGCTCGTGGTGCCGGTGCAGGTGGCGCTGCTTCCGGTGGCCAAGCTGTTCGGCGAGATCGGGATCTTCGAGTCGACGACGGGCGTGGTGCTCTTCCACACCGCCTTCGGACTGCCGTTCGCGATCTTCCTGCTGCGGAACTTCTTCGCGGAGATCCCGCGCGAGCTCCTGGAGGCGGCGCGCCTCGACGGCGCCGGTGAGCTGCGGCTCTTCCTGCGCGTGGTGATGCCGCTCGGCGCGCCCGCGATCGCCTCGCTCGGCATCTTCCAGTTCCTGTGGGTCTGGAACGACATGCTGATCGCGCTGATCTTCGCCGACGCGGGCAGCCCGCCGATCACGGTGGCGCTCCAGCAGCAGGTGCGGTTCTTCGGCGACAACGTGCAGATCCTCGCGCCGGGCGCGTTCATCTCCATGGTCATCCCGTTGGCGGTGTTCTTCGCCTTCCAGCGTCAGTTCGTGTCCGGTGTCATGGCGGGTGCCGTCAAGTGAGGACGGCCCGTGCCGTCAGGTGAAGAGCGGGTGACGCCCGGGGGTGCTGGGTCCTAAGGGGTCGGGGGCGTGTCGTGCCGTGTGTGGTGTTCGGCGGAACGCGGCCACTACGGTCGATCGCGGCGCACTGCCCCCGACTCCAGGACCTGACATGCCCGAAGCCTCCGCTTCCGTACCGACGTCCGCCCAGGAATTGGACGAACTGCCGCTTCCGACCCGTCTCGCCGATGTGAAGGGCTGGTTCCACCCCGCCGACCAGGTGCTCTTCGACTGGTTCCTCAGCCGTCAGCTCAGCCGTGAGGAACCGGGCGACCTGCTCGAACTCGGCGCCTATCTGGGCAAGAGCGCGATCTTCATGGGCGGCTATCTGCGCCCCGGGGAGACCTTCACGGTCTGCGACCTCTTCGACTCGCCCGCCCCCGACGACGCCAACTCCAAGGAGATGAACCGCTCGTACGCGACGCTCACCCGGCGCGCCTTCGAGGCCAACTATCTCTCCTTCCACGAGGAACTGCCGGTCGTCGTGCAGGCGCCGTCGTCCGGCATCACCGCGCAGGTGCGTGCGGACAGCTGCCGCTTCGTCCACATCGACGCCTCGCACCTGTACGAGCACGTGCACGCCGACATCGCCGCGGCGCAGCGGCTGCTGACCCGGGACGGGATCGTCGTCCTCGACGACTTCCGCGCCGAGCACTGTCCCGGCGTCGCCGCCGCCACCTGGGGCGCGGTCGCCACCACCGGGCTGAAGCCGCTGTGCATCACGGCCACGAAGTTCTACGGGACGTGGGGGGCGTACGACGAGACGCGTGCCGCTCTGGGGGCGTTTCTCGCGGGGCGTGACGACATGTGGCACGGCGCGGAGGAGGTGGCCGGTCATCCGATGATCCGCATCAGCGGCGGCAAGGCCAAGTTGCCGGCGCAGCCGGTGTCGCGGCATGCCTCGGCGGCGGCGCGACAGGGGGCGGCGGTGCAGGCTGCGGCCGTGCAGCCGCCGCCCAGTAAGCCCGCGGAGCGGGGCGGGGACAATCGGCGGCCCAAGGGGCGGGGGCTTGCCTCGTTCCTCGGCCGTCGGGGCTGAGTCGCCTCGCCTCTTATGGGGCTGCGCCCCTCTCCCCCGCTTTTCGGCCCTTCGGGCCTCGTCCCTTCGGGCCTCGTCCTCAAACGCCGGACGGGCTTTTTCGCTGCGCGTGCCGTTTCGGTGAATATTTGGTGAATTGCGGCAAAGTGGGGCAATGCGCCACTTCCTCAGCCCGGCGGCCCGCGCCGCCCGTACTCGTCGGCTCCGCGTCCTCGCGCGCAGTACGCGGTTCCGGCTGGAGCGGGCGGCCGCCGGGCGCGGCGGGGGGCGGGCTGGGCTGCTGCTGCCGCTCGCGCATCTGTCGCTGCGGGACAGCCGTACGCTCAACCTCGCGCTCGCCGCGCCCGAGCCGGATCTGCGGGCCGCCGAGCTTCTGATCAGCCGCGGTCCGCGCCGCTTCCGCGTCCCGCTCGCCGTGGAACGCGGCACCGACGGCGGCCCGCTCCTGACGGCTACGGTCACGCTGCGCGACGCCCTCGACGCGACGTACGCGAAGCGGGACTCGCCGCGCGCGCCCCGCCTCACCGAAGGCGTCTGGCGGCTCACCGTCGTGACGACCGGGGACGACGGCCGCGTACGCCGCCGGGGGCTCGGTCTCGCCGAGGGCGTCGTCCCGCCCGCGGGGCCCACCGCCCCGCACGCGCCGAACCCCCGCACGGGCACCCTCATGCGGGTCGTGCGGTGCCGCAGCGGTCGGGCCGCCGTGCAGGTCACGCGGTCGCGGCCGCGGGCGGAGGTGGTGCGGTTCGTGCCGCGCGGGGACGGGATCACGGTGTACGGGCGGGTGGTCGCGGGGCCCCGGGAGCGGGACCGGGCGGGGTGGCCGGGGCGGGCCGTGCGCCGCCGTGACGGCGTCCTGGCTCCGGTGGAACTCGCCTGGGACGGGGACGGGTTCAGCTTCGCGCTGCCGCTGGCCGCGATGACCGGCGCCGGGCCCGGCCAGTGGGTGTGGGACTTCCACGTCGGCGAGCTGCCGCTCGGGCGCAGGCTGACCGACGTGGCCGATCTGCCCGCCGCCTTCCCGACGCCGTTCCGGCTCGTCGCGCTGCCCGGCGGCCGCCTGGTGCGCGCGCACCCGCACTTCACCGCGGCCGGCGCCTTCGCCGTCACCTGCCTGGACATCACGAAGGAGACCTCATGAAGGAGTCCTCTTGAAGATCACGTATCTGCTCGGCTGGGGCGACGAGATGGGTGGCACCGAGCTGGCCACGTACACCCAGGCGCTGCATCTCGCCGAGCGGCACGACGTCGAGGTCGTCTCCGTCTTCCGCACCCGGCCCGAGCCGTTCTTCCCGCAGGCGCGCGAGGTCCCCGTGCGCTATCTGGTCGACCGTACGGTGACGCCGGAGCGGCCGGTGCGGGCGTCCGCGCTAGACGAGGCCGCGTGCCGGACCCTGGCCGCGCTGCCCAGTGAACTCGTCGAGCCCGCCTGGGAGTCGGCGTTCGACCGGCTTTCCGATGTGGAGTTGACGGCGGCGCTCACCACGCTGGACACGGACGTGCTCGTCACGACTACGCCCGCGCTGCTCGCCGCCGCCGTCGGCCTCGTACCGGCGCGCGTGGTGACCGTCCACCAGGAGCACCGCCCCACCCAGCGCCGCGGCCGCTCCGGCGAGCCGCTGCTGCTGCACGCGCCGCGCCTGGACGCCCTGGTCACGCTCACCGAGCGGACCCGGGACTGGATCGCGGAGTCCCTGGGCGCGACCTCCCCGGAGCTCGCCGTGATCCCCAACGCGGTGCCGGACGGCTTCCGGCCGCGCGCCGACGGCGAGAGCAAGGTCATCATCATGGCCGCGCGGCTCACCGGCGAGAAGCGCGTCGACCACGCCATCCGCGCGTTCGCGCAGCTCGCCGACGCCCACCCGGAGTGGACGCTGCGGATCTTCGGCGGCGGGCACCGCGAGCAGAGCCTGCGCCGCCTGGTGGACGGCTTCGGCCTTCAGGACCGCGTCGAACTCCTCGGACCCTGCCAGGACATGGCCGCCGAGTGGGCCAAGGCGGGCCTGTCCCTGATGACCGCGGGCCACAACGAGGCGTTCCCGCTGGTGCTCCTGGAGGCGCTGGCGGCCGGGGTGCCCGTGGTCACGTACGACGTCCTGACGGGCCCGGCGGAGATCGTCAGGCACCGGGTGGACGGGCTCCTCGTACCACCCGGGGAAGTCGATGAACTCGCCGTCGCCATGGGCGAGTTGATGGGGGACGACAAGTTGCGGCGGTCCTGTGCGCGGGCCGCCCGCGAGGGGGTGTACGAGCGGTTCTCCTCGGCCGGTGTGACGGCGCTGTGGGAGGAGCTGTACGCGCGGCTCGTGGCGGGGCGCGACCGGCCGGAGCGGCTCGCCGGGCGCGCGGACCGGGTGGCGCTCGGCGTGGCGTCCGGCGGCTGCGGGTTCCGCCCGACGGCGCCGCACACCTTCGACGCGGCCGCGAGCGCCGACGAGCGCGCCCGCGAGGACGAGATCATCGCCGCCGCGCCGGACGGCAAGGTGATCCGCTCGGTCGGCCGCCTCGCCGAGTGCCGTGACGACGTACTCGCGCCGCGCATGGCCGAGTGGAACCTCGAACTCACGGCGGCCGCCCTGGAGTCGCGGCAGGTTCCGTACGTCCTGGTGCGCACCGGCGGCTCCGCGCACACCCTGGCCGTGGACGAGGACGACCGCGACCGCGCCCTCAAGGCCCTCGCGGAGAGCCTGCACGGCGAGCCGGTCTACGCCGAGCTGGTCAACCCGCGGGACGCCGCCCCGGGCGCGGTGCTCGCCGAACGCCTCGACGGCATCGGGGAGTTGGCGGGCGTCAAGGTGTTCAAGCCGGTGACCACGACGACGCTGTCGCTGCGGCACGGGGTACAGCAGGCGTGCACGGTGGCGTTCTGGCGGCGCGCCGCCGACCCCGGAGGCACCGGCGCGACGACTCCCCCGGCTCCCCGCCGCGCCCCCTTCGGCAGCACCCTCGCCGGCGCCGAGCTCCCCTCGCTCGCCCCCACCGCCCGCCTCCGCGTCGGCGCCCGCCGGTACCCGACCCTCGACGTCTTCACCCAGCCCCTCATGACCGACGTCGACTTCCCCGTCGACGCCGTCTACACCTGGGTCGACGACACCGACCCCGACTGGCGCGCGGCCCGCGCCGCCGCGCAGGCCGCATCCCCCGGCACGGAGGCCGACGAGCACTCGCCCGACAGCGGCACCGTCCGCTTCCGCAACCGCGACGAGCTCCGCTACTCCCTGCGCTCCCTCGCGATGTACGCCCCGTGGGTGCGGCACGTGTACCTGGTCACCGCCGGACAGGTCCCCGCCTGGCTCGACCGGGACCACCCGGGCCTGACCGTCGTCGACCACCGCGACCTGTTCGCCGACCCCACCGCCCTGCCGACCTTCAACTCCCACGCGATCGAGACCCAGTTGCACCGCATCGAGGGCCTGGCGGAGCACTTCCTCTACTTCAACGACGACATGTTCCTGGGCCGCCCGACGACCCCCGACACCTTCTTCCTGGGCTCGGGCCTGCCCAAGTTCTTCTGGTCGTCGGCGTCCGTGCCCGCGCTGCCGGTAATGCCCGGGGACGAGGGCTATCTGGCGGCGGCGAAGAACAACCGCGAGCTGCTGCGCCGCGACTTCGGGCGGACGGCGACGCACTGCTTCTTCCACGTGCCGTACGCGCTGCGCCGCGGCATCCTCGAAGAGCTCACCGAGCGGTACGCGGACGAGCTGGCCGCGACCGCCCGCGCCCGCTTCCGCGGCAACACCGACCACTCCCTGGTGTCGTCGCTGCACCAGCACTACGCGTACCTCACCGGCCGCGCGGTGCCCTCGTCGATCTCGTACGACTTCGTGGACATCGGAAGCCGCGCCGACCACGCCCGGCTCGGCCAGCTCCTGCAGTCGCGGAACAAGACGGCCTTCTGCATCGGCGAGTCCCCCGACAGCGGCATGTCCGACGAGGAGACGGCCCTGGCGGTGCGGTCGTTCCTGACGGCGTACTTCCCGGTGCGCTCGCCCTACGAGCGGCCGGCCGCCGGGTGACCCTCCAGGAACAGCCGCCGCACCACCCGCTCCGCCGCGCCCCCGTCGTCGTACGGACAGAACCGCTCCCGGAACGCGGCCCGCAGCGCCGTCGTCTCCGCCGTGTCCCAGTCGCCGTCGCGGAACAGCGCGGTCAGCTCGTCCTCGGACGTCGCGACCGCGCCCGGGGTCTCGCCCGGGCGGCCCGACAGGAGGTCGAAGTAGGTGCCGCGGGCGAGGCGGTACGCCTGCCAGTCGGGGGCGTAGGTGACGATCGGGCGGTCCAGGCAGGCGTAGTCGAACATCAGTGACGAGTAGTCCGTGACCAGCGCGTCGGCGGCCAGGCACAGGTCCTCCACGCGCGGGTGGGCGGTGACGTCGACCAGGCCGGGGTGCGCGGCGAGGCCCGCGTCGGCGCCGTAGAAGTAGTGGGCGCGGACCAGGACGACGTAGGACGGGCCGAGCGCCGCGGCGAAGCGCTCCAGGTCCAGGCGGGGCAGGAAGCCCTTCTGGTAGTCGCGGTGCGTGGGGGCGTAGAGGACGGCCTTCTGGTCGGGAGCCACCCCCAACTCGGCCCGGATGCGCGCCAGTTCGTCGGGCTTGGTGGTGAAGTACACGTCGTTGCGGGGATAGCCCGCCTCCAGCGCCTGGTACGCCGCCGGGTACACCCGCTCCCACACCTCCGTGGAGTGCGGGTTGGCGGACAGGCTGTAGTCCCACTGGTCGGTGTGGTCCAGGACCTTCTGGAAGCTGATGCCGTGCGTGCCGGCCGGGTAGCGGCGCTGGTCCAGGCCCATCTTCTTCAGGGGCGTGCCGTGGTGGGTCTGGAGGTAGACCTGGCCGGGGCGTTTGGTGAAGCCGCCGGGGAAGGACGAGTTGTTGATCAGGTACGTGGCACGGGCCATCGCCTGCCAGTAGCGCCGCGAGCCCTCGATGACGTACTCGACGCCCGGCGGCACCCGGTGCTTGTGGCGGCTCGACACCACCCAGACGCCCCGGATGTGCGGGGCCAGCTCGCGGGCCTTCGCGTGGATCGCGGCCGGGTTGCAGCTCACGCCCCGGTTCCAGTAGGCGCCGTAGACGGCAAGGCGCGGGTCGAGGGAGCGGCGCAGGTCGGCGTGGTAAGTGACGCGCATGGCGCGGGCGCGCACCGACTTCTTGCGCCGGGCCAGGGCGGTGCGCAGCGCCTTCATGCGGCCGCCCGCGCGCGCGAGCGCCCGGTACGAGCTGTACGAGCCGGTGAGCAAGGCACGCTGACGGTCCGTCACGGGGGTGTGCCCGGGCGGGCGGTGGGCGCGCAGCATGGCCGCCGCCGCGCGGAAGAACGCGGCGCGGTCGCCGGGCGCGATCCGGCCGGGGTCGTCGAGGACGGCCAGGAGGTGCTCGACGGCGTACGGGAAGAGCCGCGCCGCCACGTCCGGGCCGGTCACGGCCGAGCCGCCCGCCACCGGCCCGGCGATGACACCGCCCGCGGCGAACAGCTCCTCGTACCGCCCGATCACCGCGAAGTGCTCCCGCCCCGGCGACTTCGCGAAGCTGCCGCCGCGCCGCTCGCGCCAGCGCACGCACGCCCGGTCCAGCGAGCCGAACCGCTCCCCGGCCTCCAGCGTGGCCCGGTGGGCCGGCACCACGTCCTCGTACGCCCCCAGCGAGAAGGCGAGCCCCCGCTCGACCCAGAAGGACCGCCGGAAGACGCGGTTCCAGGCGGCGACGGTCACGGCGAACGGGTCGCCGGTGACGTCCTCGCCGGACGGCCGCCGCACGGTCTCCCACCAGTCGGTGCGGTCGTGGCCGAAGAGCAGCACGTCCACATCGGGGGTGAGCGCGGCGTCCAGGGCCGCAAGCGCGCCCGGCAGCAGCACGTCGTCGCCGTCGAGGAACAGCAGCCACTCGCCGGTGGCCCGCTCGGCGCCCGCGTTGCGGGCGGGGCCGACGCCCCGCCGCTCGGTACGCCGGACGAGTTGCACACGCAGGTCACGCTGCGCATACTCCGCCGCGATCGCGGCACAGGCGTCCGGCGAGGCGTCGTCGACGACGATCAGTTCGAGGTCGCCGAAGGACTGGTCGAGCACGGATTCCAGGCATTCCCGCAGGTACCCCTGGACACGATGGGCGGGCACGACGACTGAGAAGCGCGGCATGGGCACCGACCGTAGTCACGTGTACACGCTCTGTCGAAGACCGCGCCTCACTCGATGGGGTGGTGGCGAAACTCGATGGGGTGAGCGGCGGTAAAGAAGTTGATCGGAACGGGAAAAGGGGTGAATACGCCCGTAATGGGTCGTAACGCCACCCTTACTCCTACGAAAGGCCGGTCGCCGTGCAGCCCCGACTCAGCGTCGTCGTGCCCATCTACAACGTCGAGGAGTTCCTGGAGGAGTGCCTGGAGTCGATCGCCCGGCAGCGCGTCGGGGGCGGCGGCCTGGAGGCCGTCCTGGTCGACGACGGCTCCACCGACGCCAGCACCAGCATCGCCCGCGACTTCGCCACCCGCGACCCCCGCTTCGTCTACGTCCGCCAGCCCAACGCCGGCCTGAGCGCGGCCCGCAACACCGGTGTGCGGCACGCGAATCCGACCGCCGAGTACCTGACGTTCGTGGACAGCGACGACATCGTGCCGCAGGGCGCGTACGCCCGGATGATCGCGAGCCTGGACGCCAGCGGCTCCGACTTCGCCAGCGGCAACGTGTGGCGGCTGACCGAGCGCGGCCGCTCCCAGGCGTGGCAGTACCAGTGGCTCACCGCGCCGCGCACCGGCACCCACATCTCCCGTGACCTGGCGCTGCTCGCCGACCGCGTCGCCTGGAACAAGGTGTTCCGGCGCGCCTTCTGGGACCGGCACGGCTTCCTCTTCCCCGAGGGCAGGCTGTACGAGGACACGCCGGTGATGATCCCGGCGCACTTCCTCGCCTCCTCCGTGGACGTGCTCAAGGAGCACGTCTACTACTGGCGTGTCCGCGAGGGCTCCATCACGCGGCGGCGCACCGACGTCAAGGGCGTGCGCGACCGGATCGCGGCCTGCGCGCACGTCAGCGCCTTCCTCGGCGAGCACGCGCCCGAGCTGAAGGCCACGTACGACGCCTCCTGTCTGCGCGACGACTTCGTGTACTTCCTGGAGGGGCTGCCGATGGGCGGTCCCGAGTACCGGGCGGCGTTCCTCGCGGACACCGCCGAGTTCCTGCGCACCGCCGAGCCGGGGATCCTGCGGCGGCTCCCCGTGGACCTGCGGGTGAAGTGGCATCTGGTGCGCGAGCGGCGCACCGGTGAGCTGATCGAGCTGCTCGACCACGAACGGCGGGGCGGAAAGGGCGCGTTCGCGGTGCGCGGATCGCTGCTCCGGTACGCCGACCATCCGGGCGTCGACGGAATCCCCCGCGAGCTCACCCGGCTGCGCCGCGGCGAACTGCCCGCGGTGGCCCGCCTGGGCGAGGCGACGTGGGACGCGTACGGGCGGCTGCGGATCCGCGGCTACGCCTACGTGCGCAACCTGGAGGCGACGCGGCCCGCGGAGTCCGTCAAGGCGGGGCTGCTCAAGGCGGCGCACAGCCGGGGCCGGTTCCGGCGGGTGCCGACGCGGACCGTGCCCGCGCCCGAGGCCACCGAGCGCTCCGGGCAACGGCTGCACTGCTACGACCTGTCCGGCTTCGAGATGACGGTCGACCCCGAGCAGTTGCGGACCGGGGGCCGGTGGCGGCCGGGCAACTGGCTGCTCGGCGTGCTCGTCGCGGGCCACGGCACGGTCCGGCGCGCGGCCGTGCGCGCCCAGGACAGCTCCCGCACCCAGTCGCTCGTGCGCGATCTCGGTGACGGGGTGCGCCTCGTGCTCGGCTTCAGCAAGGGGCGGCTCGTGCTGCGCGTGCAGGAGTACGCGGCGCGGGTCGACGGCCACCGGGGGGACGGCGGGGACGTGGTGCTCCTGGGCACCCTGACGGGCGCCGGGGTCCCGGCCGGCACCGCCCCCTCGGGACGGGTCCGCCCCAGGGCCCTGCGCCTCACGCACGCCGGCGTCGAGTTCAGCTACCCGGTCACCGTCGCCGACGACCGCTTCGAGGCGCGCGTGCGCCTCGCCGACCTGGAGGACGTGCCGCCCGCCGAGCACCACGCGCCCGCGCAGGTCGAGCCGCCGCACGGCGACCGCTGGCACGCCGTCCTCGAACTGGCCGACGGCACGACGACGCCCCTGGCCGCCGCCCTGGACCTGCCGCCCGGCCGCTACGCCAGTGGCCCGGGGCGGGAGCTGTGCGCCACCGCCGACGACCGCGGCAAGCTCGTCGTGGAGCTCACCCGCCGCCCGGTCGCGGACCGCGTCGCGTGGACCGCCGACGACACCCTCGCCGTCGAGGGCAGCGCGGCCGAGGCGAGCTGGCCGTCGGCGGAGCTGGTGCTGCGGCACAGCGGCCGCGACGACGAGGTGACGGTGCCGGTCGAGCTGTCCGGCGGGCGGTTCCGGGCGGTGGTGGCGCCCGGGGGCGGGGTGCTGCGGGAGGGGCGGTGGTACGCGTTCCTGCGGGAGGCGGGGCACGGCGGGGCGGGGGTGCCGGTGCGGGTGCTCGCGTCCACGGGGGCCGCGCTGCCCGACCACCAGATGATCCAGGGGCGGGAGTTCATCGCCGACCGGCGCTTCGGCGACCGGCTCCTGATCGAGGCCGGGTCGGTGCTCAGACCCGCCGAGCGGGGCGCGTACCGGCGCCACCGGCTGCTGACCGAGCACTATCCGCGCGAGCGCACCAAGAACCTGCGCGACGCCGTCCTGTACTTCGACGGCGACTCGCCGCGCGCCGTCCACGAGGAACTGGTGCGGCGCGGCACCGACGTCGAGCACCTGTGGGTCACGCACGACCAGCAGACGCGGGTGCCCGCGGGCGCGCGCGGCGTGGAGGAGCACGGCGCCGAGTGGTACGAGGCCCTCGCCCGCTGCCGCCGCATCGTGACCGCCGGCCACCTGCCGGACTTCTTCGAGCGCCGCGAGGGCCAGACCGTCGTCCAGACCTGGAACGGCACCCCCCTCAAGCGCATCGGCACCGACCTCACCGACACCCTGTACGCCGACCACGGCCACCTCGACCAGCTGCCGCGGCTCGCCGCCCAGTGGAACGTCCTGGTCTCCCCGAACCGCTTCGCCACCCCGCACCTGGGCCGCGCCCTCACCTACGAGGGCGAAGTGCTTGAGGCCGGATCGCCGCGCAACGACGTGCTGTTCGCCGACGACCGCCAGAAGGTCTCCGAACGCGTCCGGCGCGAGCTGGGCCTCGCCCCGGACAAGCGGATCGTGCTGTACGCGCCCACCTACCGCGACCACCTCGGGTTCGGGCCCGGCCGGTTCCGCTACGACCCCGCGCTCGACCTGCGCGCCGCCGAGCACGTCCTCGGCGACGACCATGTGCTGCTCGTGCGCAAGCACCCGCTGACCTCCGGCCGCCTCCCGGGCGCCCGCGCCCCCTTCGTCCGCGACGTCAGCGCCCACCCCCGCGCCGCCGAACTCCTCCTGGTCGCCGATGTGTTGGTCACCGACTACTCGTCCCTGATGTTCGACTTCGCGCACACCGGCCGCCCGATGCTCTTCCACGCGTACGACCTGGAGCACTACCGCGACACCGTGCGCGGCTTCTACCTCGACTTCGAGAACCGCGCGCCGGGCCCGCTGCTCGCCTCCACCGGGGAGGTCGTCGACGCCCTGCGCGACCTGGACTCCGTCACGGCCCGGCACGCCGACGCGTACGCCGCGTTCCGCGAGGCGTACTGCGACCTCGACGACGGACGGGCGGCGGCGCGGGTCGCGGACAGGCTGATGCGATGACGGCGCCGCAGAGCACGGGAACGGCGCCACAGGCCCCCGAGTCCCCGACCGCGAAGTCCCCGGCCACCTCCCCGGCCACCAAGCCCTCGACCACCGAGTCCCCGGCCACCGAGTCCAGGGCCACGCGGGTGCGCCGCGTCGCGCTCGGCTCCACGGCCTCCGGCTTCGGCATCCGCCGGCGGCCCAGCCCCTACCTCGTCCTCGGCGGCCTGTTCTGGCTGCTGATGTCCCTCGCGTACTGGCGGGTGCCGATCTGCTGCGACTTCGGCCAGCACGCGGCGGTCGTCGAACGCCTCAAGGACGACCTGCTGCACCCCCGGCACCCGATGGCCGACCTGCCCGGCGACGGCAGCGCGTACTACTCGCCGTACGCCGTCGCCCAGGCGCTGCTCGCGAAGGCGACCGGCCTCGCGGGCTGGCAGGTCGTCAAGCTGTCCGGGCCGCTGAACCTCCTGGTCCTGCTCACCGGCATCGCCCGCTTCGTCCGCGTCCTGACCCCGCGCCCCTGGGCCCCCGTCCTCGCCCTGTTCGCGATGGTCCTCCTCTGGGGCACCCGCGTGGCCTGGTGGAGCGGCTACCTGGGCCTGATGTCGATGACGGGCAACCTCGGCTACCCGTCGACGTTCGGCATCGCGCTGATGTTCTGGGCCTGGGCGTGGGCCGGTTCGCTGGCGCGATCCCTGCCGGAGTCACCCCGAACTGCCTGGTCCTACGCGGGCCTTGGCGCCCTGTGCGGCCTGATCCTCCTGATCCACCCGATCACTTCGGTGGCGGCGGTGATCGGGGTGATCGCCTTCGCGTTGCCGCGCCTCGGGACGCCTCTGAAGTGGGCACTCACCGGACTGACCGCCCTCGCGGTGGCCACCGCCTGGCCGTACTTCAACCCGCTCACCCTGGTCGGGGACGAATCCGTCGACTGGATCCACCGCCAGCTCTACACCGACATGCCCCAGCGCTTCTGGCTCGCGGCCCTGGGCCTCCCGGCCCTGTACATCCGCTGGCGCAGGGACCACAAGGACCCCCTGGTCCTGATGTTCGCCCTGGACTGCGCGGTCGTCGCCTACGGCGGCCTCAGCGGCCACTACACCTACGGCCGCATCCTGGGCCTGACCCTCGTCCCCCTCCAGTTCGCCCTGGCGATCGAGCTGACGGCCCCCCGCAATTGGGGAAACCGCCGAGCCGCCCTGGCCGGGGCCACCGCGCTCGGGGCGTTCGTCGGCTTCTTCCAGATCCAGGCGGGCGCCGTGGTCCCCCGCACCCTCGACCCCATCGGCTTCGACCAGCCCCCGCACTGGCCGGACTACGCCTGGGCGGCCGCCCACATGGACCGGGGCGACGTGGTCCTCACCGACGGCTACCGCCCCATGCGCTCCCTTCCCGCCTTCGGCGTCAACCTGGTCGCGCCCGCCTGGCCGGACGCCTCGCTCGACGAGTCCGTACGCAACCGCCGGCTGCGCGAGGTGCGCACGTACCTCGACCCGCTGTCCACGCCCGCCCAGCGCGCCGCCGTGGTCGAGCGCCACCACGTGCGCTGGCTCCTTGTCGCCCCGTACCAGCGGCTGCCTCCGGAGGCGGTGGTGGTGTCGTGGAGCGCGCGCACCGGCGAGGTGCTCGCTCGGGTGGGCCCCAAGGCCGGCAAGGCCATCGCCGCCTCGTAACGAAGCGCTCCCAAGCCCTCCCAATCGGATAATTTCCGCCAAGCCGTAAAATTCCCCCGTGGATGCCAATTCGCCTCAAGAGCCCCAGATCACCGTCGTCGTGATCGGCTACGACGACGCCCCGCACATCGCCGACGCGGTGCGTTCCGCGCTCGCCCAGGGCCCCCTGGTGGGCGAGGTGATCGCGGTGGACGACTGCTCGACGGACGACACCCCCGCCGTCCTCGCGGAACTGGCCGCGCACGACCGGCGGGTGCGCGTGCTCCGGCGCGCCGCCAACAGCGGCGGCTGCGGCGCCCCGCGCAACGACGGCGCCGACGCCGCGACGTTGCCGTACGTGATGTTCCTGGACAGCGACGACGTGCTGGCGCCGGGCGGCGCGCGGGCGCTCCTGGACGCGGCCATCCGGCACGGCGCCGACGTCGCGTCGGGCCTGTGCGTGCGGCGCGAGCTGCCGTCGGGGCGCGAGACGCCCTGGCAGCCCGAGCTGTACCGCAAGGCCGCGCTTGTGGCCCGGCCCGAGCTGCGCCCGCGCCTCGTGCACGACACGCTCTGCGTCAACAAGCTGTACCGCACGGACTTCCTGCGCGAGCACGCCGTCCGCTTCCCCGAAGGCCGCTTCATCTACGAGGACTTCGTCTTCGGCGCCCGCGTCCTGGCCGCCGCACCGCGCGTCGCCCTCGTCCCGGACACCGTGTACGTGTGGCATGTGCGGCGCGCCGCCGCCAAGTTGTCGATCTCGCTGGACCGCGCCGGGATCGAGAACTGGCGGGCCCGCATCAAGGCGCACCGCCAGGCCGTCGACATCCTGCGCGGCGCCCGCAGCGGCGACAAGCTCCTCGCGCGCACGGCCCGCGCCCAGTTCGTCGACCACGGCCTGCGCATGTACACGCGGGAACTGGCCGCGCGCGGCCCGGAGTACCAGCGCGAGTGGTGGGCGCTCACCCGCGCCTACCTCACCGAGTTCGACACGGCCGACCTGGAGGCGGCCCCCGCCCCCGGCCGCGTCATCGCCCGGGTGATCCTCGCCGCCGCCGAGCCGCGCGACCTGGACCGCCTCAAGCAGGTGGCGGCCCGCCCGGCCCGGCTCGCCCCGCCGTACGCGCGCGCCGCCGACGCCACCCCCGTCTGGTCGGCCGACCTGCCCCAGGTCACCCTGGAGCACCTCCTCGCCCGGCCGCTGCGGCTGCTCCCCCTCGCGGTCGACGCCGAGCTGCGCCCGCGCGCGGGTGTGCTGCGCCTGCGGCTGCACGAGCTGTACGGGCGGGTCGCGGCGGCGGGGCCCGGCGTGGTCGACGTGGAGCTGACGCGGCGGGGCGGCGGTCGTCCTGAGCTGCGGCGCACGGCCGCGTTCGGCCCCGAGAAGCCGGGCGAGACGTGGGTGGCCGAGGTGCGCGTCGACCTCGCGGCGCTCGACGGCGACGTGTGGGACCTGCGCCTTCGGCTGCTCTTCGACGACGGCACAGCGCGCGAGACCACGGCGCGCGCCGTGTCCGGGCCCGGACTGCTGCGGCGCGCCGTCGTGCCGGGCGGGCGGCGCGGCGTGCTGCTGGTGCAGCCGTACGCGACCCAGGCCGGGAACCTGTCGTTGCGCCTGGCGCCCGGGGCGCGCGGGGTGGCTTCCGTCGCGCGGCGGCGGCTCGCGCGGATCGTACGGGCGCTGCCCGGCGGGCGGGCGGACGGCCCCTGACAGGACGCGTACGCGCGCTCTGCGACACTGCACGTCCGTGGGTGTCCGGGGCACATCCACGACGGACACGACACACGTGACACCACACGACACGACGGGACGAACTGACCATGACCTGGCTGATCACCGGCGGCGCCGGCTACATCGGGGGACACGTCGTGCGCGCCATGACGGAGGCGGGCGAGCGGACGGTGGTGTACGACGACCTGTCATCGGGGATCGCGGAGCGGCTGCCCGAGGGCGTGCCCCTCGTCGTCGGTTCGACCCTCGACGCGGACCTCGTCGCGCGCGCCCTGAAGGACCACGCGATCACCGGCGTCGTCCACCTGGCGGCGAAGAAGCAGGTCGGCGAGTCGGTGGAACAGCCGCTGCGCTACTACCGGGAGAACATGGAGGGCCTGCGGGTCCTGCTAGAGGCGGTCACGGACGCGCGGGTGCCGTCCTTCGTCTTCTCCTCGTCGGCCGCCGTGTACGGCATGCCGGACGTCGACCTGGTCACCGAGGACACGCCCTGCGTGCCGATGAGTCCGTACGGCGAGACGAAGCTGGCCGGCGAGTGGCTGACCCGCGCGGTGGGCCGCGCGACGGGCCTGCGCACGGCCTGCCTGCGGTACTTCAACGTGGCGGGCGCGGCGAGCCCGGAGCTGGCCGACACCGGCGTCTTCAACCTCGTGCCGATGGTCTTCGAGAAGCTCACCGCCGGCGCGGCACCGCGGATCTTCGGCGCGGACTACCCGACGCCGGACGGCACCTGCGTGCGGGACTACATCCACGTCACGGACCTCGCGGAGGCCCACGTGGCGGCGGCCCGGCACCTGGCCGGCGCGGCGCCCGGCACCGACGTGACCCTCAACGTCGGCCGCGGCGAGGGGGTTTCGGTGCGCGAGATGGCCGACCTGATCGCGGAGGTCACGGGGTACGACATCCCGGCGGAGGTCACCGAGCGGCGCGCGGGCGACCCGGCGCGGGTGGTCGCCGCCGCCGACCGGATGTCCGCCGAGCTGGGCTGGTCGGCGAAGCGGGACGTGCGCGAGATGGTGGAGTCGGCGTGGGCGGGGTGGGTGCGGCTGCACCCCGAGGCACACACCGAACGGTAAGTACCCCACTAAATAGTAGGTACTTGAGGAACCGCACGGCTGAATCCAGGCTGGGGTGCGAGGTCGACCGCGAGGTCAACTCATCCACCCCACCCCAGCATTGGAGCCCCCATGCCCGAGCAGGCCCGCACGCCCGTGACGATCGTCGGTCTCGGCGCCATGGGAGCGGCACTCGCCTCGGCGTACGTCGCCGCCGGGCACCCCACCACCGTGTGGAACCGCAGCCCGGCCAAGGCCGCCCCGCTCGTCGAGCGGGGCGCCGCGCACGCCCCGGACATCCGGGACGCGATCGCCGCGAGCCCCCTGACGATCGCCTGCCTGACGACGTACGAAGCGACCCTCGCCGCCCTCGAACCGGCCGCCGCAGCCCTCGCCGGGCGCACCCTGATCACCGTCAACTCCGGTACCCCGTCCGGCGCCCGCGCGATGGCCGTCTGGGCCACCGGGCACGGCGCGCGGTTCCTGGACGGCGCGATCAAGAACGTGCCCGCGGCCGTGGGCGGACCCGACACCCTGCACTACTACAGCGGCGACCGCGCCCTGTTCGACGAGTACGAGACGACACTGCGGGTCATCGGCGGCGACACCGTGCACCTGGGCACGGAGCCCGATCTGGCGGCGCTGTACGAGTCGGCGGTGGGCGGCACGCTGCTGCCCGCGCTGCTCGGCTTCTTCCAGGGCGCGGCCCTTGTCACGGCGCGCGGCCTGGAGGCGGGCACGCTGGTGCCGTACACCGCGAAGTGGCTGGAGATGATCATCTCCTTGCTGCCGCACTACGCGGCGGAGATCGACCGCGGTGCCTACGACGACCCGCAGTCGTCCATCGGCATCTTCCACGCGGGCATCCCCGACGACACCCAGGTCGCGGCCGAGGCCGGGCTCGACGTGCGCTGGCACGAGCCGATGCACGAACTGCTGCGCAGGGCGGTGGCGGAGGGGCGCGCGGAGCAGAGCATCGCGGCGCTGGTGGAGGTGTTGCGCAAGCCGGTCTGAGGGCCGGCGCGGGCCTACGCCTTGTTCAGGTACGCCAGCACCGCGAGCACCCGCCGGTGCCCGCTGTCGCTCGGGGGCAGGCCCAGTTTGAGGAAGACGTTGCCGATGTGCTTGCTGACGGCGCGGTCGGAGACGACCAGGGTGGTGGCGATGGTGGCGTTGTCGCGGCCCTCGGCCATGAGGTGGAGGACCTCGCGCTCGCGGGGGGTGAGGGAGTCGAGGGGGTCGTCGGCGCGGCGGGTGAGGAGTTCGGTGACGACCTCGGGGTCGAGGGCGGTGCCGCCGGCGGCGACCCGCTCCAGGGCGTCGAGGAATTGGTCGACGCGGCCGACGCGGTCCTTGAGGAGGTAGCCGACGCCGCCCGCGCCGCCGCTGAGGAGTTCGGCCGCGTACGTCTCCTCGACGTACTGGGAGAGGACGAGGACCGGCAGGTCGGGGATCTGTTCGCGGGCCGCGAGGGCGGCGCGCAGGCCCTCGTCGCGGAAGCCGGGCGGCATGCGGACGTCGAGGACGGCCACGTCGGGGCGGTGTTCGAGGAGGGCGGGCAGCACCTCGGGGCCGGTGGCCGCGACGGCCGCCACCTCGTGGCCCACGGACGTGAGGAGCAGCACCATGCCCTCCCTCAGCAACGTGTTGTCCTCCGCGATCACCACACGCACGGCAGCTCCACCCCGATCTCGGTCGGCCCCCCGGCGGGGCTGGCCACCTCCATGGTGCCGTCGAGCGCCGCGACCCGGCGCCGCATGCCGAGCAGCCCGCTGCCGCCGGACGCGTCGGCGCCGCCCCGCCCCTCGTCCCGGACCGAGATCCGCAGTCCGGCGGCGCCGCGGGCGAGTTCCACCGTGGCCCGGCGCGCCCCGCTGTGCTTCGCCGCGTTCGTCAGGGCCTCCGCCACCACGAAGTACGCCGCCGCCTCCACGGCGGCGGGCGCGCGCGGCCCGTCCTCCACGCCGTCGTCCCGCACGGACACCTCCAGGCCGCTGCTCGCCGCCAACGCCCGTACAGCACCGACGAGTCCGCGGTCGGTGAGGATCGGCGGGTGGATGCCGCGGACGACGTGCCGCAGCTCGGTCAGGGCCTCCTCGGCCTGGTCCTGCGCGTCGGCGAGGAGCCTGCGGACCACCTCGGGGTCCTTGACGTCCTGGTCGTACGCGCGCCGGGCCAGGCCCACCCGCATGGACAGGGCGACGAGGCGGGCCTGCGTGCCGTCGTGCAGGTCCCGCTCGATCCGGCGCAGTTCGGCGCCGTGCGCCGCCACCGCGCCCGCCCTCGTCAGCGTCAGCTCCTCGACCCGCTCGGCCAGTTCCGCGTTCCGCTCGGCCTCCGGCGACGGCTTGAGCAGCGCCCGCGACCAGCGCGTGTCCAGGTCGGCGAGGCGCCCGATCAGCGGGAGCACGACGGCCCTGCGGCCGAGCAGCCCGCACCACACCCCGTCGACCAGCACGCCGATCACCCACAGCGGCAACGCCACGTACAGCAGCGCAAGGCCGTGGACGATGTGGAGGAACAGCCAGCGCAGGTCGCGGTACGTGCCGGGGTCCTTGACCGCCTTGCGCACGCGCTCGAAGAGGGTGCCGGTCAGTGGCGTGTACGCCTCGGGGATCTCCGTCCCCGACCACCGGCGGACCTGCCGCCGCTTGAACCCGGCCATCCGGCGCAGCAGCAGCACCGTCTCGGGCAGCACGCCCAGGCCGATCACGATGACCGACGCGACGGCGGTGAAGATCAGGACGCCGATGAAGACGTACGAGAGGAGGGCCATGCCCGCGCCCATGAGCAACTGCATGGAGGCGCGGTCGGCCCGTGCCAGCGCCTCTCGCATGCTCGTCGGGCGGCGCACGCTCAGGAGTGCTTCTCGCGCGTGAGGACCAGCGCGGTGATCGAACCGATGACGGCGACACCCGTGGTGACGCTCACGGCGATCTCCGTCGCCCCGTCGAACGTGAGGCTGCTGAAGGCGTTGACGACGACGGCGACGGCGAGCACGAACCAGAGAAGGGCCTTCATGACGGGACCTTTCGGGGAGCGGGAGGCGGCGGAACGCTGCTGCACCTCAGCGACTCTGCCGTGTCGGCGGCCGCGCGACGAGGGGGCGGCCTCCCGGACCGGGGGTGTAGTGCGCTACACCCCGCGCCGCACCCCGCCCCACGCCCCGCGCCACACCCCGCCCCACGCCCCGCGCCACGCCCTCACAGCGCCTTGAGCGCCGCCGTCGTGGCGGTGGCCAGCGCGCCCAGGTAGCCCTTGGGCAGCTCGCCGCGCACCACCACCGCCCGCCAGTACAGCGGCCCCGACATCAGGTCGAGGGCCAGCTCCTCGTCCTCCTCGTCCAGGCCCGCGCGCAGCTCCCCCCGCGCCACGGCCTGCGCGACGATGCCGCTCGCCACGCCGTGCTGGCCCTCGCGCAGCGCCTTCTGCAGGGCCGCCTCGATCTCGGGATTGCGGGCCGCCTCCGCCTGGAGATCCGGGATGACCTGGGAGGCGACGGGGTGGCGCAGGGCGCGGGAGGTCACCTCGTACAGCAGCCGCAGGTCGCCCTCCAGGGAGCCCGTGTCCGGCGTCGGCAGGCCCTGGACCGCGAGGGCCGACACCAGGTCGAGGACGAGGTGCAGCTTGGAGCGCCAGCGGCGGTAGACGGCCGTCTTGCCGACGCCCGCGCGGCGCGCGATGCCCTCGATCGACATGCGCGCGTAGCCGACGGCAGCGAGTTCCGCGAAGACGGCGGTCCGGATGGCCTCGGTCACATCCTCACGGAGCACGGCGGCCCCGGCCGGTGCCCTTTTGCCCTGCTGGCGGGTGGTACGGCCCGCGTCCCCGTCGCTCGTCGTCATACGGACAGCATAAGGCGTTACGACGAAACGGTTGCGTCCCGACGTAACGTCGTCCTACTGTCGGCGTTACGACGAAACGGTCCCGTCCCGACGTAAGGGCGTCCCATGCATTCCCATGCGTCCCCATGCGCCCCCGAGCGAAAGCAGCGGATGTGAGCCAGGTCCTCCACGCCCCGCCCGAGCCGGCGGAACCCCAAGCACCCCCCGCGGCCCCTATGGACCCGGCCGCCCTCGCCGCCCGCCACGGCCTGACCGTCAGCGGCGCCCGCCCGACCCTCCCGGCGTACGTACGCCAACTCTGGGACCGGCGCCACTTCATCACCGCGTTCGCCACCGCCAAGCTCACCGCCCAGTACAGCCAGGCGAAGCTCGGCCAGCTCTGGCAGATCATGACGCCGCTCCTGAACGCGGCCGTGTACTACTTCGTCTTCGGCGTGCTGATGAACACCAAGCGCGGCGTGCCGGACTACGTCCCGTTCCTGGTCACCGGCGTCTTCGTGTTCACGTTCACGCAGCAGTCGGTGATGGCGGGCACCCGGGCGGTCTCCGGCAGCCTCGGCCTGGTCCGCGCCCTGCACTTCCCGCGCGCCTCGCTCCCCCTGTCGTACTGCCTGCAACAGCTCCAGCAGCTGCTGTTCTCCCTGGGCGCGCTGGTCGTGATCCTGCTGGCCTTCGGGGTGCCGCCGACCCTCTCCTGGCTGCTCGCGATCCCGGCCCTTGCGCTGCAGTTCACGTTCAACGCGGGCCTCGCGCTGGTCATGGCCAGGCTCGGCTCGCAGACGCCGGACATCGCGCAGCTCATGCCGTTCGTGCTGCGTACGTGGATGTACGGGTCCGGGGTGATGTGGAGCATCGACGCGGTCCTCAAGGACCACCACCTGCCGCACGCGGTGACCGTGCTCCTGGAGGCCAACCCGGCCGCCGTCTACATCGACCTGATGCGCTTCGCCCTCATCGACAGCTTCGGCGCCGGCCGGCTCCCGGCGCACGTGTGGGCCTGGGCCGCGGGCTGGGCGCTGCTCGCCGGGGTCGGCGGGTTCATCTACTTCTGGAAGGCAGAGGAGACGTACGGACGTGGCTGACACCCTGACGAAGGCCGCCCCCGCGACACAGCGGACCGGCGCGAACCCCGAGCCCGCCCCCGCCCCCACCGTCATCGCCGACGGAGTCGACATCGTGTACCGCGTCCACGGCACGGGCACCTCGGGCCGTGGCGCCGCCACCGCCGCGCTCGGCCGCATCCTGCGCCGCCGCAAGGGCGGCGGCGACGGCACGGAACGCGGCGTACGGACGGTCCACGCCGTCCGGAACATCTCCTTCACCGCCTACCGGGGCGAGGCCATCGGCCTCATCGGCACGAACGGCTCGGGCAAGTCCACGCTGCTCAAGGCGGTCGCCGGGCTGCTCCCCGTCGAGCGCGGGCACATCTACACCGACGGCCAGCCGTCCCTGCTCGGCGTCAACGCGGCCCTGATGAACGACCTCACCGGCGAGCGCAACGTCCACCTCGGCGGCCTGGCCATGGGCATGCCCCGCGAGCAGGTCCGCGAGCGGTATCAGGAGATCGTCGACTTCTCCGGGATCAACGACAAGGGCGACTTCATCTCGCTGCCGATGCGCACGTATTCGTCGGGCATGGCGGCACGGCTCCGGTTCTCCATCGGCTCGGCCAAGGACCACGACGTCCTCCTCATCGACGAGGCCCTGGCCACCGGCGACCGCTCCTTCCAGAAGCGTTCGGAGGCCCGCATCCGCGCGCTGCGCGAGCGCGCGGGCACGGTCTTCCTGGTCAGCCACAACAACAAGTCGATCCGGGACACCTGCGATCGCGTGCTGTGGCTGGAGCGCGGTGAGCTGCGGATGGACGGCCCGACGGCGGAGGTCATGCGGGAGTACGAGCGCTTCACCAGCGCTTGAGGGCGCCCCTTTATGGCACCCCTTCAAGGCGCCCCTTTTGTCGCATCAATACGCAGATCCTTACACTATGGGAGCGTTTGGCGACAGACGGACGAGAACCGAGGGACGAGAGAGGCGGCCGCGGATGCCGGACCTGAGCGTCGTCGTGTACGGCCGCAACGTGCAGGGGCATCTCCCCGATGCCCTTCAGGAGCTGGCGGTCGCCGGCCCCGCCGTCGAGGTGGTCCTCGCGGCCGTCGGCGCGTCCGCGCAGGAGGCCGCCGCCCGCCATCCGTACGTCACGGTGGTCCCGCTGCCCGACGGCACCCCGGACGGGGCGGCCCGCGCGGCGGGCGCGGCGCGGGCCACGGGCCGTTGGCTGCAGTTCGCGCACAGCAAGGACGGCGTGCCGGGGCTCGCGGCCCGCCTCGCGGCCCGCGCGGTCGCCGAACGCGCGGCCGCCCTCGACGACTCCGTGGACGTGCTCCTCACCGATCACGTCCGCTCCACCTGGCGGCACGCCCGCATGCCGAGCCCCGACGGCCGGTTCCTCGCCAAGCCGGGCCGCCGCGACGTACCACTGGCGGACTGCCCCGACCTGCTGAAGGTCACGCCGCTGCTGGGGACCCGTGTCGTACGGGCGGACTTCTGGCGCGCGTACAAGGACGGGCTCACCCCGGACGAGGGCCAACCGGCCGCCGACGACGAGCTGTTCACGGCGTACGCGCTGCTGCTGACCGCCGGCCGCGTCGCCACGCACGACCAAGTCGCCCTGGAGGAGCGGCAGTCGCGCGCGGAGAGCCTGCCGCCGGTGACCGCCGACGACCGCTTCGCGCTGCTCGGTACGTACGAGCGGCTGCTGCGCCTGGCCGCCGAGCGGGACGTGGGCGCGGGGCCGCGTGCCGTGCTCTACGCCGCCATGGTGAGCGCGAGCCTGCGGATCATCGCCCGCGACCGGCTGCCCGAGCCGGCGGCGCGGGAGTTCTTCCGCCGGGCCTCCCGGGCGGCGCTCGTCTTCCGCCCTCCAGGCCACCGGCGCCCCGGCGGCCTGGAGGGCGTGCGCCGCCGCCTGCTGGAGGAGGACGCGTACGCGAAGTACCGCGCGTTCCAGGCGGTGAACCAGCGGCGCCGCAAGGCGCGGTCGGCCGTCACGGCGGGCCGCAAGGCGCTCGGGCGCAAGGTGCGCGACGTCCGCTACCAGCAGGACCTGCGCCGCCCGGTCGACCCCGGCCTCGCCGTGTTCTCCGCGTACTGGGACCGGGGCGTCGCCTGCAACCCGGCCGCGATCGCGTCGAAGCTCGCCGAACTCGCCCCGCACATCCACCCGGTGTGGGTCGTCACGGCGGGGAACGCACCGCTGCTGCCGCCCGGCACGGACCACGTGGTCCCCGGCTCGCGCCGCTACTGGCGCGTCCTGGCGACCGCGAAATACCTGGTGAACAACGCCAACTTCCCCAACGCGGTCGTGAAGCGCCCGGACGCCGTGCACGTCCAGACCCACCACGGCACGCCCCTCAAGCGCATGGGCCTGGACCAGCTCGACTATCCGGCCGCGGCGAAGGGCCTGAACTTCCACGAGCTGCTCGCGCGCGTGGACCGCTGGGACTACAGCGTCTCCGCCAACAGCCACTCCACGCAGATGTGGCAGCGCGCCTACCAGTCGCGGTACGTGGAGCTTGATTACGGCTACCCGCGCAACGACGTGTACTACACGGCGACGGCCGCGGACGTGCGGGCGGCGCGCGAGCGCCTCGGCATCGCGCCCGGGAAGCGCGCCCTCCTGTACGCGCCCACGCACCGCGACTACGAGGCCACCTGGACGCCCCGCCTGGACCTGGCGGCGCTCGCCGACCGGCTCGGCGAGGACACCGTGCTCCTCGTGCGCGGCCACTACTTCTACGGCGGCGCGGCGTCCCCGCTGACGAGCCTGCGCCGGGCCGGACGCGTCATCGACGTCTCGGCGTACGACCCGGTGGAGGAGCTGGCCCTCGCCGCGGACGCGCTGATCACGGACTACTCGTCCATCATGTTCGACTACGCCAATCTGGACCGCCCGATCGTCATCTACGCCGACGACTGGGAGACGTACGCGAAGACGCGCGGCGTCTACTTCGACCTGCTGGCGGACCCGCCCGGCCAAGTGGCGCGCACCCAGGAGGAGTTGACGCACCTCTTCACGTCCGACGCGTGGCGGGACGAGACGGCGGCCAAGGCGCGGGCGGCGTTCCGGCGGCGGTTCTGCGAGTTCGACGACGGGCGGGCGGCGGAGCGGGTCGTGCGGCGCGTGTTCCTCGGCGAGAGCGAGGAGTCGCTGCCGCCGGTGACGCCCGTGGACGAGCGGACTCCGGCCCCGACGCCCGAGGAGGCGGCCCGATGAATCCTGCGACTCCCAGGACCCCTGAGACCCCCGGCGCTCCTGATGCCCCCGACGTGACCATCACCGTCATCGTCTACAACGACGCCGAGCGGCTTCCGCGCGCGGTGGCCTCGCTGCTCCGCCAGACGCACCCCAACATCGAGATCGTCATCAGCGACGACCACTCGACGGACGAGACACCGCGCGTGGCAAGGGAGTTGGCGGCGCGGGACGACCGCGTCATCTACCTCCGCCTGCCGGAGAACAGCGGCGGCTGCAGCGTGCCGCGCAACCGCGCCGTCGACATCGCGCGCGCCCCGTTCCTGATGTTCCTGGACAGCGACGACGAACTCCCGGAGCTGCTGCTCGCCGCGCACGCCGAGCGGGAGGTCGACTTCGTGATGGGCGCGGTGGAGCGGGTGCGGGTGGACACCGGGCGCACCTCGACGTGGATGCCGCACCTGGTCGCGGAGCGGCGCACGGTGGCGGGCATCGAGGCCGAACCGGGCCTGTTCTTCGAGCACTTGTCGACGAGCAAGATGTACCGCAAGGCGTTCCTGGACCGGAACGCCCTCCGCTTCCCCGAGGGCATCCACTACGAGGACCAGCTCTTCTCGGCGCAGGCGTACTGCCTGGCGAAGGCGTTCACGGTGATCCCGGAGCCGGTGTACCGCTGGTACATAGAGCCGTACGGCGCGGCGGAGGCGGCGTCGATCTCCAACCAGCGGCACAAGCTGAGCAATGTGCGGGACCGGGTGTACGTGCAGGGCCTGATCGACGCGTTCCTGGTGGAGAGCGGGCACGCGGGGCTGCGGGAGGCCAAGGACTACAAGTTCCTCAAGCACGACTTCCGGATGTACGCGGGGGACCTGCCGTTCCGGGACGAGGAGTGGGTGCGGGGGTTCGCGGACATCGTGAACCCGTATCTGGCGGGCCTCGCGCAGGGGGCGTACGAGCGGCTGCCACGGGCCGAACGTGTCGTTCTCCAACTGGTACGGGACGGGCGGCTCGCGGAGGCGCGGGTCGCTGCGCGGGGCTTGGGGCACGGGGTCGCTCCGCGTGAGGTGTGCCCGGACGGGGAGGGGCGGCTGTACTGGGGCGGCCTGGTCCCGTCCGGGCCGTCCGCCCGCAGGGAGCTGGACCTCACCGAACTGGGCCTGGACTCCCGCCCGTTCCCCGGCGCGCAGTTCCGCCACGAGATCACGCGGGTCGAGCGGGGTGCCGTGGGCGCGGCGCTCGCCCTCACCGTCCGTACGTACGATCCCGGGCTGCGCCTGCCCGTCGGCCCGCAGGTGGCGAGCCTGGTCGTGGCGCCCGGCCGGCGCCGGATGACGACGCGCTTCCGGCTCGACCCGGTCCGCCCCGGCGTCTTCGAGGGCCGGGTCACCCTGGACCTGACCCTGGCCCCCGTCCCTCCGGACGGCTTCGAGGGCGTACGCCACCCGTTGATCCAGCTCACGGAACCGACGGGGCGTGGGGGCCACCTCCGCAACAGCGGGCTGCTCCTGGCCCCGCTGTCCTTCCCGCGCCTGCGGGCGCGCGTTCCCTACCGCTCGGGCACGGCGCCCCACGTGGTGACCGCCGAACCGGAGGGCCGGGGGGCGGGTCGGCTCCAGCTCCGCTGGGTCCCGGTGGGCGTGACGGCCCACGTGGTCCGGCCCTTGACCCGACGCGTGGCGGGCCCCAGGGGCTCCCGCGTCCGCCGGGCGGCCCGCCTGGCGGCAAGCGTGTTCCACTGAGGCAGCGTCCACGGCCCGCGTGCGCCCGCACCGCCACCCGCACGACCCCGTCCAGGACCCGCCGCAACCGGTTGTGGCTGCGCCCCGAGTTGACCGTTGTCGTGGCGAGCGCCGGGAACGGTGGGTGGGGCCGACAGCAGGCGATCTGCCGCATCGGCGATGACCTGCCACGCCGAGCCGGGCTCGTCGGAGATGGCGGCGCCGACCCGGTTGGGAGCTGTAGGGGAGCTGCGCACCGGCCGGTGAGCGGTCGGTGCGGGCCCGGTCTACCGGTTCGCGGCTTCGCGAGAGGCGATCCGGTTCGTGCGACCGACCGCGCGGCCCACCGCGTTGCGCACCGCGAGGCCCGGCCGGGTGCGGGGCACCATGAGCCTGGAGAGCAGACCGACACGTCGCTGCCGCGGGCCTACCTCGCGGCGGAGCCGCGACTCGTAGGCGGCGAAGGCGCGGGCGTGATCACCGGGATGGGCGGCGAGCTCTTCCGCGAGGGCGTACGCGCCCGCCATCGCCATGCTGGACCCGTCACCCAACAGGGCTGTCGCCGCCGCCGCGTCCCCGAGCAGTACGACCCGTCCGCGGGACCACGAGGGCACCCGGACGGTGGTCAGGGGGTCGAAGAACGGAGCCGGGTGGTCGAGGAACGCCGCCACGAGTTCCGGTGCCCGCCACCGCACGTCGGCGTAGGCGTCGGCCACGGTCTGCTTGTGAAGGGCGATGTTCTTGCGGTCGTGGGGCGCCGGCTGTGCGGCCCGGAAGGTGAAGATCGCGAGCGGGGTGGTCCGCGAGGGGTGGACGACCAGCATCCGGTTCGGCACGGTCAGCATCGTCATCTCGCTCGGGTCCTCGATGGCGTCGGGTTCCAGCGGCACGGTCGCGCCGTACAGGCCCAGATCGCTCGCGAACTGCCGCTCGGGGCCGAATACCAGGCGCCGTACGGTGGAGTGCATCCCGTCGGCACCGACTACCAAGTCGAAGCGCCGTGGCGCGGACCGCCGGAAGGTGACGTCCACCCCGCCTTCGTCCTGGTCGAGAGCGGTGACCGTGTCGTCGAACAAGAACTCGGCCTCGGTCTGCGCCGACCGGTGGAGCACCTCGGACAGGTCGGCTCGGGTCACCTCGACCGTCGGATTCTTGTCCGAGGTGAGCGGGAGTTGCAGGATTCGCCTGCCGCCGGGGTCGAGCAGGGACAGCGACCGATTGCGGGTGGCGAGCCCGTGGAGCTGCGGGAGGATGCCCATGCGGTCGGCGACCGGGATCGCGGGCCCCTTCACGACGATCGCGCTACCACCGGAGCGCAGCTGCCGGGCGTGTTCGACGACCGTCGGCCGGTATCCATTCCGGGAGAGCCAGTACGCGAGTGCGGGCCCTGCGATTCCAGCACCGACTATCAGCACCTCGGGCTTCTTCATGACGATGACCTCTCGGAGTGTCGATGACCAGGTCCCCGGTGAGTGCCGGTGCCGGGGCTCAGGGCGCGGCGGCACGGGGCAGCACGGCCCGGGCAAGGTACGAAAAATTTCGTACCTCAGTGGAGCACGCCCTTCAGGTACGATGCAAGTCGTACTTGAAGGAGGTGCGGCGTGGCCGGGAGGAACCTGGTCGGCCCGGAGGCCGATGCGCTCAATCTGGGTGCGGTGTTTCGCGCCCTCGCCGACGAGCACCGTCGTTCGGTGATGACGGAGTTGGCCACCGACCGCAGCGACAGCGAGCGGGGCTGCAACTCGTTCGATCTTCCGATCTCGAAGCAGACCCAGACCCACCACTTCCGGGTCCTGCGCGAGGCAGGTCTCATTGACGAGGTCGACTACGGCAACCGCAAGGGCATCCGACTACGACGCGCGGACATCGAGAAGAGATTCCCCGGGCTGCTCACGCTCCTGGGCGCAGAGTCCCCGGGCGGTACCGCTCCTCGCTGAGGGTCGTGTCCCGCGAAGTGGCGCAGGCATCGCGGCGTACTCCTGACGGATGGAGGCCCGCAGGCCCGCCTCGGGGCCGGCATCGGTGATCGTGTCCGGGGCGCCGTCCGTGGCCAGTGGATCGGCCGGGTCAGAGGGAACGCAGCAGCCGGTCCAGGGTCGGCCAGAGGGAGGCGGCCCGGTCGCGCGGGACGGCGTCCTCGGCGTAATACCACCAGAAGTAGCCGCCGACGAACCTCGGCCCCACGCGCTTCTCCAGCGCGGACTGCATGCCGTAGTAACGCTGGGCGAGGCGTTTCTTCTCCGCGAGGCCCGGATCCTTGGCCAGGCCGTCCTGCTTGCGCTGCGCGCCCACCTCCCCGATGCCGAGCTTCGCGCGGGGAAACGTCTTGCCCAGGCGTACGAGCGTGGCGCCGATCTGGTCCGCCGTGGGGTGCTGGGCCGGGGAACAGGCGGTCTCGTAAATGCTCAGCAGTACGAAATCGGCACCGCGCTTGAGCCGTTCGGGCATCAGCCGCGCGTAGGCCGACGTCGGCTCCCACGCCTTCTCGTAGCAGTCTGGCCCGGACCAGTGATTGAGCGTGAGGGCGGTCCGTCCGCCGTGCTCCTTGACCACGTCGTACGCAGCCAGCACCTTCGCGTTGATCTCCCCGGGACTGTCACCGGTCCACGAGCCGTTCAGCTCGTTTCCGATCTCCCACACGTCGATCCGGTCACCGTAAGCCGCGACGAACTTCTCGGTACGCTCACGGACCTGGCTGACGCTGAAATCGGACAGCGCGTCGGAGTCGAGCAGCTCTCCCATGAGATAGGCATGGGGGCGCAGCCTGCCGATGGCCGCCGCGTAAGCCCTCACCGGGGTGTCCTGCTCGAACACGATGCGCACCGTCGGCGCGCGCGAATGGTCCGAGACGGCGCGTACGAGCTGCTCGCGGTCGACCACCGAGTCGGTCGTGACCCCCCGCAGGGGCGAGGGGAGAGGGCGGCCCGGCTCTGTGTCGAGACGGGCATGGCCGGTCCCGCCCGACGTCTCAGGGCCGGCCGGTCCGCAGGCGGCGGCGCCGAGGGCGAGGGTCATGGCGATCGCCACCGCACCGGCCCGGCTCAACGACCCACGTGCCGCTTGCTTGAGGGCGCCGGAGCTCATTCACTTTCCCTTTCTTCCCGCGCTCGGATGACGGTGGTGAACGCCACCCGGTCGACTGCCGTGTTCGACCAGAAGACTGGTGGTGGTGAAGTGCTGGAAGTACAGCCGCGGCAGAAGCAGCGCACGTTCCGTCGCCGCTGCCTCCCCCTTAAGGCCACCCCACCACGTGTCCAGTACGGCGAGCACGCGGAGAGAGGTCGACCGTTGACACCCAGGGACCCCAACGGCGCGCCCCCGCCCGTGAGTTCACGGCCGCCCTTGTGCGTGTGCTCCCGCTGCCTGGGGCGCCCGGCGGTCCCCTGAGCCATCGGCTGCCGCCGGGGTGAACCCCTGTTCCAGGGCGAGTTCACGCGCGACGGCCATGTCGCTGAACGGAAGCAGCCGCTCGCGCACGGTCTGGTGCGGCTCGCTGCCCTTGCCGGCGATGAGGACGGTGTCCTGGGGGCCCGCCGCGGACAGGGCGAAGGCGATCGCCGCGCGGCGGTCGGCGAGGCGCTCGAAGGGCGTGCCGGTCGCGGCGAGGCCGGGCGTGATCTGGTCCAGGATGGCCTCCGGGTCCTCGTCGCGGGGGTTGTCGGAGGTCAGGACGCACAGATCGGAGTGGCTCCCGGCGATCCTGCCCATGTCGGCCCGCTTCGTGGTGTCCCGGTCGCCGCCGCAGCCGAAGACGGTGATCACCCGGCCGCGCGTGTAGCCGCGGATGGTGGTCAGGACCTTGTCCAGGGAGTCGGGGGAATGGGCGTAGTCCACGATCACGGAGGTGCCGTCGGGGGTCTGGAAGCGCTCGAACCGGCCGGGTACGGGCGGCATTTGGGCGAGTGCGGCGATGAGGGCGTCCAGATCGTGTCCCAGGACGTGGCAGGAGGCCAGCGCGGCAAGGGCGTTGGCCACCGAGTACCGTCCCGGGAACGGTATCGACGCCGGATACGAGCGCCCCCCGTGCCGGAGGGTGAACCGCGTGCCCGCGGCGCTCACGACGAGCCCGGTCGCCCGGTAGTCGGCCGGTACGTCGAGCGCGTACGTGGTCACCGCGCCGGGCATCAGCGCCCCGATCCCCCTGCCCACGGGGTCGTCGGCGTTGACCACCGCGTACCGGCACAGGCCCTGGAAGAGCCGGAGCTTGGCGTCCCGGTAGTGGGCCATCGTCCCGTGGTCGTCCAGGTGGTCCTGCGTCAGGTTGGTGAACACCCCGACGTCGATGAACGTCCGGTCCACCCGGTGGGTCAGCAGGGCCATCGAGGTGGCTTCGAGGACCACGCTGCCCGTCGCCCGGTCGCGCATGTATCCCAGCAGGTACTGCAGGTCGGGCGACTCGGGAGTGGTGAGCACCGAAGGCGGCATCGGGATCAGCTCGTCGCCGATCCGGCTGCCGGCGGTCCCGATGACTCCCACCTTCGCCCCCGCGGACATCCGCAGGACGGCTTCGACCATGTACGAGACCGAGGTCTTGCCGTTGGTGCCGGTGATCGCGACCATGTCCATCCACCGCCCCGGTTCGCCGACGTACCGGGAGGCGATGACGGCGGCCGCCCGTCGGGTGTCCGGCACCCGCACGGTGCACCTGCCCGCGGGCCACGACGTCTCCGGATGCGCCGGATCCGGAGACCCTTCGACGATCACGGCGGCGGCCCCGCGTGCGAACGCCGCCGGCACGGAGCCGGGTCCGCCCTCCCGGTGTCCGGGCACGGCGATGAAAACGGAGCCGGGCGTGACCCGGTCGACGTCGAAGGTCGCACCCGCCGTGACCTGAGTCCTGCTCGGGTCGCCCTGGAGTACCTGATGTTCCTGTCCGGCCAGCAGCTCGCTGAGCTTCACAGTGATCCCTTCGAGGTGGCTCGGCCCGGTCGCGCGGCCGGAGCCAGGTGGCAGCACCGGCGGAGACCGGCAAGCTGTGGTGGTGACGTGGAGCGGGGAAGGGAGATCGCCCGGCGCGCGGCATGAAGGAGCGGCGAACCGGTGCGGGAGGCGGTGCGGGGAGCGCTAACCGTGCCCGTGGAGAGCGCGTGCGATACGCCGGATCTGATGTGTCGCGACGTCAACGACGTCGACCACCGGATCGACGGCGACTGGGCGCAGTTCTGCGGCCGCCCTGTGCGGGCACTGCCTCATAGAACCCATGCGACCCATGAGCCCGAGTGTACGGCCGTTCCGGTGGCCCTCGGTCCAGATCTTGCCGCGGGCCGGGGCCGGTTCACCCCAGCACCTGGTACAGCCCCTGCCCCCGCGGCCCCGTCCCCACCTTCCGCAGCGCGGGATCGTCCGCCCGCAGCCCTCCGTCTCCGGGGTACGCCACAACCCACCGCACCCGGTACCGCCGCAGCACTTCCACCCGCTCCGCCCGGGGCGTACGAGGGGCGAAGTACCGGCGCACGGCGTCCGCCCGCGCGACTTCGTCCGGGAGGAAGAAGTCGGGGTAGCCGGGGGCCACGGTGTAGGCCCCGTACGCGGGGATCTGCCGGGCGGGGAACGTCTTCGCCAGCACGACATCCCCGTACCGCACCCACGGAGTGATCCACCGGTAGCCGGGCCACGGCGGCCGGTACTTCTCGGTGGCGGCGGAGGGAAGCGCCCCTGAAGGCAGGACGTATCCGAGCGTCCCGGCCTGGGTCCACGCGCCGACGGCGAGGGCGGCGGCGAGCACCCCGGCGAAGACCTGCCGGACGCGGTCCGCCCGCACCACCCCGGCCGCCTTCACGGCAGCCGCGACCTGCGCGGGCAGCAGCGCCGCGGGCAGCGCTCGCCCCCACGAGTAGTGGCCGCTCACCCCGCCCAGCACAAACACGAGCACCCCCAGCGCGAAGAACAGCACCAGCGGATCCCGCCGGTCCCGCCGGAACCGCAGGGCCAGCGCGGCCACGCCCACCAGGGCCAGGCCGAAGCGGCCCGGCAGGTTCCGGTACAGCCCACGGTGGATCTGCTCCAGGTCACCGCCCGCGCCGAAGAGGTCGAAGAACGGGTAGTACGGCCAGGCGGCGAGCACGGCAAGGCCCAGGGCGAGGCCCGCGCCCAGGGGCAGCAGGACCGCACGCGAGGGCCACGGCCGCGCGCCCAGGAGCATCGCCGCCGCACCCAGCGAGCCGACGACACCCGTGAACTGGTGGGTGAGGAGGACGGCGGCCCACAGCACGCCGAGGCCCAGGAACACCGGCCACCCGGAGCCCGCCCGCAGGGCCTTCCGCAGCCACGCCCACAGGTGGAAGGACAGCCCGAGCGCGAACGTACTCGGATACGACACCGTCAGGGCAAGGGAGTTGAGCCCGAGGAAGCCGCTCCACTCGAAAACGGAAGGGCCCCACAGGAACAGCACGCACAACACGGCGAGCGGCACCGCGGCCCGCCGCGCCGTCAGCGCCCGGACGAAGTGCCACACCCCCGACAGCAGCAGCACGAGACCAGCCACAGCCGCGACCCGCAGCACCCCGAACGCGCCCACACCCGTCGCCTTGGCGACGCAGCCGAGGAGGACGGTCCACGGGGAGTAGTAGGGGCTGGGTACGTCCGCGTCGACCAGCGGGTCGCCGGGGTGGAGCGGGTCGTGGCGGAGGCGTTCGATCGTCGCCGCGTGAATGCCCAGGTCACCGACCCAGGGAAGGCGGACGACGACGGTGAGGAGAAGGACCGTGACGGCGCCCGCCACGGACCGGAGCACCCACGTCCAGCGGGACTCGCACCGGCTACGGCCGCCGGGCGTCATGGTGGGCCCGGTCCTTGAACACCCACGTCCGGTACACCAGGAAGCGGAACGCCGACGCCAGCACGATGGACTGCGCCTTCGCGATGTTCGAGCCGAGCGGCCCGCTGAGGCCCGCTCCGTGGTACGCGGCGTAGAAGAGCAGGCTCTCCATGACCACGCCGATGCCGCTGAAGACGAAGAAGAGGGCGATCTGCCGCTTCGTGCGGGACGCACGGTGCCGGTAGGCGAAGAAGCGGAAACCGAGGTAGTTGGTGCCCATCGCGACGCAGCTCGCCAGGACCGTGGCGGTCATGGGGGCCGAACTCAGGCCGTGCAGGAGGAGGTTGAAGACGACCAGGTTGACGGCCACCCCGCTGCCGCCGACGACGCCGAACTTGACCAGCTCCAGGAACAGGCGGCGCAGCCGCGCCAGGGTGAGCCGGGGAGCGGGGGCGGGGGCCGGAGCGGCGACGGCGGCCGGCGCCTCGTGCACCGTACTCGTCATGCGGACGACCCCGGACCCGGACCCGACCCTGAACCCGGACCCGACCCCGAACCAGGCCCGGAACCCCGCCGCGGCCCGCCCCGCACCCGCAGCTTCCACGGCATCACGACCGACTCCAGCTGCACCATCAGGTTCATCTTGGACTCGCCGACCGTGCGGTCCTCGAAGTGGATCGGGACCTCGACGACCTCGAAGCCGCGCCGCAGCGCGCGGTACTTCATCTCCACCTGGAAGCTGTATCCCGCGCTGTCGACGGATCCGAGGTCGACGGCGCGCACCGCGTCCGCGCGCCACAGGTTGAAGCCACCGGTGATGTCACGGACGCGGGTGCCGAGGATGGTGCCCGCGTAGGCGTTGGCCCAGCGGGAGAGGAGCTTGCGGTGGGCGCCCCAGGCGTCGGAGAGGGTGCCGCCCTGGACGTACCGGCTGCCGAGGACGACCCCGGCGTCCGTGGCGAGCGCGACGCCGAGCAGTTCGGCGACCTTCGCCACGGGGTGGCTGCCGTCGGCGTCCATCTGCAGGACGTAGTGCGCGCCGTCCTCGACGGCCTTGGCCATCCCGGCGGCGTAGGCGCGGCCGAGGCCGTCCTTCTCGGTGCGGTGCAGCACGTTCATGCGGCGGCGGCCGTACGTCTCCTCGTGCCGCCGCGCGCAGTCCTCGGCGAGGTCGCCGGTGCCGTCGGGGCTGGAGTCGTCGACGACGAGCAGGCTGAGGCCGGGCAGCGGCAGGGCGAGGAGCGCGTCGGCCATGCCGGGCAGGTTCCCCGCCTCGTTGTACGTCGGCATCACGACGGTCAGCGGTGTGGCGGCCCACTCCTCGGGGAGCCGTCCGGCGCCGAGCGCCCCGACCGCGCGCTCCGCCGCGTCGAGCGGACTTGCTTCTGTCATCGGCTCACCCTGCTCCGTCCGGGGTCCATCCGGGATCCATCCGGGATCCATCCGTCAGACAATCTCATCTACCGTAGCCCAAATGCCGGAATTGACGGCATTTGGCGACGCTCATCACCCGTTCCGCCGGAAAAGCCGACGGGGGCGCCCCGCACCACACGGTGCGGAGCGCCCCCGGCAACGTAAGACCTACGAATGCGTGCGCAGCAGCGTCCGCATCGTCCGCATGGCCACCGACAGGTTGGCCAGGTCGAAGGCGTCGGAGCCCTGGATCTCCTCCAGGGTGGTCCGGGCCCGGCCCAGGATCGCCGCGTTCTTCTCCTCCCACGCCTTGAACCGCTGCTCCGGCGTGGACGCGCCGTTGCCGACGGCCAGCACGTCGGAGGTCAGCGCGGCGTGCGCCGCGTACAGGTCCTCGCGGATGGAGGCGCGGGCCATCGACTGCCAGCGGTCGGCCCGCGGCAGCTCGATGATCCGGTCCATGAGCTGGGTGATCCGCAGCCGGTCCGCGAGGTCGTAGTACACCTCGGCGACGGCCAGCGGCTCCTTGCCCATGCGGTCCGCGACGGCCACGATGTCGAGCGCCGGGAAGGCCGAGGAGAACCCGGCGACCCGCTGGGCCAGCTCGTCCGGGACGCCCTCCCCGGTCAGCTCCTCGCGGATGCCCTCGTACCACTCCAGGTCGGAGCCGCGCATCAGCTTCGGCAGCTGCGTCCACACCTGGGCGACGCCCTCGCTGAAGAACTCGACGGTCTCGGCGAGCTGCACCGGCTGCGGCCGGTTGTTGAGCAGCCAGCGCGTGCCGCGCTCGACGAGCCGGCGGGAGTGCAGCCGCACCCGCGTCTGCACGTCGGCGGCCACCACGTTGTCCAGCGCCTCCACGGCGTCCCAGACCTCGCCGAGCCCGAAGATCGCGCGGGCGCAGAGCTGCGCGCGCACGATCTCCTCCAGGGAGGCGCCGGTCTCCTCGCGCAGCCGGTGCAGGAAGGTCGAGCCACCGGAGTTGACGGTGTCGTTGACCAGGACGGTCGTGATGATCTCGCGGCGCAGCGCGTGCCCGTCGACCTGCTCGGGGAACTTCTCGCGCAGCGCCTTCGGGAAGTACGCGTGCAGCAGCCGCCGCAGGTAGTCGTCGTCCGGCAGCGTCGTGTGGATCAGCTCGTCCGCGGCCACGATCTTCGTGTACGCGAGGAGCACCGCGAGCTCGGGCTGCGAGAGGCCGCGGCCGGAGTTGAGCAGTTCGCGGATCTGCCGGTCGGCGGGCAGGAACTCCAGACCCCGGTCGAGCTGGCCCTCACGGCCCAGGCGGCGCATGAAGCGCTGGTGGGCGTGGAGCAGCGAGGGCGACTCGAAGACGGAGTTGGCGAGCGCCGTGTTCTGCGCGTAGTTGTTGCGCAGCACCAACTGGCCGACCTCGTCGGTCATTTCGGCGAGCAGCTTGTTGCGCTGCTTGACCGTCATGTCCCCGGCCTGCACCACGGCGTTCAGCAGGATCTTGATGTTCACCTCGTGGTCGGAGGTGTCCACGCCCGCGCTGTTGTCGATGGCGTCCGTGTTGATACGGCCGCCGGCGCGCGCGAACTCGATCCGGCCGAGCTGGGTGAGGCCGAGGTTGCCGCCCTCGCCGACGACCTTCACGCGCAGGTCGGCGCCGTCGACGCGGATCGCGTCGTTGGCCTTGTCGCCGACGTCCGCGTGCGACTCGGCGCTCGCCTTCACGTACGTACCGATGCCGCCGTTCCACAGCAGGTCCACCGGCGCCTTGAGGATGGCCTGCATCAGCTCGGCCGGGGTCATCTTGGCGCCGCCGGTCTCGATGCCGAGGGCCTGGCGGGTGTGGGCGTTGAGCTGGATCGCCTTGGCCGAGCGCGGGAAGATCCCGCCGCCCGGGGAGAGCAGTTCCTTGTTGTAGTCGGCCCAGCTGGAGCGCGGCAGCTCGAACAGGCGGCGGCGCTCGGCGTAGGAGGTGGCCGCGTCCGGGTTCGGGTCGATGAAGATGTGCCGGTGGTCGAAGGCCGCGACCAGGCGGATGTGCTCGGAGAGCAGCATGCCGTTGCCGAACACGTCACCGGACATGTCGCCGACGCCGACGACCGTGAAGTCCTCGGTCTGGGTGTTCACGCCCAGCTCCTGGAAGTGCCGCTTCACGGACTCCCAGGCGCCGCGCGCGGTGATGCCCATGCCCTTGTGGTCGTAGCCCGCGGAGCCGCCGGAGGCGAAGGCGTCCCCGAGCCAGAAGTTGTACGACTCGGCGACCTCGTTGGCGATGTCGGAGAACGTCGCCGTGCCCTTGTCGGCCGCGACCACCAGGTACGTGTCGTCCTCGTCGTGCCGGACGACGTCCGCCGGGGGCACGACCTCGCCCGCGACCAGGTTGTCGGTGATGTCGAGCAGCGCCGAGATGAACGTCTTGTAGCAGGCGACGCCCTCCGCGAGCCACGCGTCGCGGTCCACCGACGGGTCGGGCAGCTGCTTGGCGACGAAGCCGCCCTTCGCGCCCACCGGCACGATCACGGTGTTCTTCACCATCTGCGCCTTGACCAGGCCGAGGATCTCCGTACGGAAGTCCTCCTTCCGGTCGGACCAGCGCAGACCGCCGCGCGCGACCTTGCCGAAGCGCAGGTGCACGCCCTCGACCCGCGGCGAGTACACCCAGATCTCGTACGCCGGGCGCGGCTCGGGCAGGTCGGGGATGGCCTGCGGGTCCAGCTTCATGGAGACGTAGCCGTGCGGCTTGCCGCCCGCCGCCTCCTGGAAGAAGTTGGTGCGCAGCGTCGCCTTGATGACGGTGAGGAAGGAGCGCAGGATGCGGTCCTCGTCGAGGGATGCGACCTGGTCCAGGGCGCCGTCCAGCTCCTCCAGGAGCCCGTCGGTCAGCTCGGTGCCCGCGCGCTGGCGGTCCGGGGACATCCGGGCCTCGAAGAGCGAGACGAGCAGCCGCGTGGTGTGGACGTTGTTGCGGAGGGTGTCCTCCATGTAGTCCTGGCTGAAGGTGGAGCCGGCCTGGCGCAGGTACTTGGCGTAGGCCCGCAGGACCATCGCCTGGCGCCAGTTGAGGCCGGCGCGCAGGACCAGGGAGTTGAAGCCGTCGACCTCGGCCTCGCCGGTCCAGGCGGCGGCGAACGCCTCCTGGAAGCGGGCCCGGCCGTCGTCGCCCAGGTAGTCGCCGTTGCCGTTCCCCGACTTCGGCATGCGCAGGCCGAAGTCGTAGATCCAGGCGCTGGTGCGGTCCGAGCAGCGCAGCTCGTAGGGCCGCTCGTCGGTGACCTCGACGCCCAGGCGCTGCAGGACGGGCAGCACGGCGGACAGCGAGATCTGCGCGCCGGCCCGGTAGATCTTGAAGCGGCGCTCGTCGGGGGCGGCGCCCACGGGCTCGTACAGGCTGAGCGCGAAGTCCTGCTGGCTCTGCTGGGAGAGCCGCTCCAGGTGGACGAGGTCGGCGACCGCGGCACGCGGGGTGTGGTCGGCCTTGTAGCCCTCGGGGAACGCGTTGCCGTACCGGCGCAGGAGTTCCGCGGCGCGCTCCTCGCCCAGCTCGGCGGTCAGCGCCTCGCCGAAGCCGTCGGCCCAGGAGCGGGCGGCCTCGACCAGGCGGGCCTCGATGCGCTCGACGTCGGCGTCGGAGAGATCGGGGACCTCGCCGCCCTTGGGGACGCGGACGACGAAGTGGATGCGGGAGAGGATCGACTCGGTGTTCCAGGCCGTGAAGTCGACGCTGGCGCCGTTCAGTTCCTCCTTGAGGATGTCGATGATCCGCAGCCGGACGCCGGTGGTGTAGCGGTCGCGCGGCAGGTAGACGAGCGCGGAGTAGTAGCGGCCGTACTCGTCCTTGCGCAGGTACAGGCGCAGGCGGCGGCGTTCCTGGAGGTAGAGCACGGACGTGACGATGGACCGCAGCTCGTCGGGCGGGGTCTGGAAGAGCTCGTCGCGCGGGTACGTCTCCAGGATCTGCAGCAGGTCACGGCCGTCGTGGCTGTTGGGCGAGAAGCCCGCGCCCTTGAGGACCTCCTCGACCTTGCGGCGGATGACCGGCACGCGGCGCACGGACTCGGTGTACGCGGCCGAGGAGAACAGGCCGAGGAAGCGGCGCTCGCCGACGACGTTGCCCTGCTCGTCGAACTTCTTCACGCCGACGTAGTCGAGGTAGCTGGGCCGGTGCACCGTGGAGCGGCTGTTGGCCTTCGTCAGGACCAGGAGCTTGTGCTCGCGGGCCTTGGCGCGGGCGTCGGCGGGCAGCCGGTTGAAGGACGGGCTGACCGGGTGGTGGTCGTCGCCCTCGCTGTGCTGCGGGTCGGCGCGCAGGATGCCGAGGCCGGTGCCGGGGACGGCGGCGAGCGAGTCCTCGTCCGTCAGGTCGTACTCGCGGTAGCCGAGGAAGGTGAAGTGGTCGGCGGCCAGCCAGCGAAGGAGTTCGCGGGCCTCCTCGACCTCCTGGTCGCGGACGTCGTCGGCGGTCGGCTCGGTGGGCAGTTCGTCGGCGATGCGCAGCGCGGAGTCGCGCATCTTCTCCCAGTCCTCGACCGTCTCGCGGACGTCGGACAGGATGCGCAGCAGGTCGGCGGTGATCTGCTTCAGGTCGGAGCGGTCGGTCTCACGGTCGATCTCGACGTGGATCCACGACTCGGTGACAGCGTCGTGCGGGCGCTCGGCGCCGCTCGGGGCCTCGGGGAGTACTTCGAGGAGCTTGCCGGTGACGTCACGGCGGACCACGACCTGCGGGTGGATCACGACGTGGATGCCGCGTCCCTGCCGGGACAGCTCGTTGGTGACGGAGTCCACCAGGAACGGCATGTCGTCGGTCACGACCTCGACGACGGAGTGGCTGCACGTCCAGCCGTTCTCCTCGACGGTCGGGGTGTGCACCCGGACGTTGGCCGTGCCCTGAGGGCGGTTCTCGGCCAGGCGGTAGTGGGAGTAGGCGGCTCCGAAGACGTCGACCGGGTCGCGGTCGGTGAGGTCCTCGGGGGCGGTGTGCAGGTAGTAGCGCTGGAGGAACGCGAGCACTTTTTGGAGGTCGGCGTGGTCGGCCGGGCCCGTCGCCTGGTCCGAGCCGCCCCTCCCGCCGCTCTTGCTCCCGCCCGTGGACCCGGTCGGTGCTCCCGTAGGCAGGCGCCCCCCGACCGGGCTGTTCTCAGCTACCCGGGCCGCCCGCGCGAGCAGCTCGGCCTTGGCTTCGTCCAGCTTGGTCTGCATTGTCCTCTGACTCCTGTCGCGCGCCGTTGCGTGACGTAGAAGGAAGTGATGTGACATAACGCTGCGACGCGGGGTCTCCGGTCCGATTCGACGTTATGCCGCGATGAGCGATGACCGGGCGGTTATCCGCCAAATCCGGCGAAATCATTGGCCGACCCAGCTGTCTGTGATGTCGACGATGTCCGCGACATCCGCTCCGGGAAGAGTCGTCAGCGTGGCGCCCGGCACGGTTCGTGTACTCCGTGGTCTCCGGGCGCGAGGCGGAGGCGACGTCGCCTCCGCGGGATATCGCGCTGATCACGGGACAAGGCTATCGCCCCGCACCGGGAACTCGTCATGAGCCGTATGTGTACAAAACCAGGGGGCGAAGTTTGACAGTCTGCACAGTCGCACCACGGGGTCGTGTGCGGATCCGGCCACATACGGCCGCGGGCAGGTGGGCGCCCCTTCGTACCCTCCGGCGCCCCCTTGGCAAACGGGGCGGGCCGATGCACGTTGAGCGTGACGGAACGCACATGGAGCGTGCCGGACGTCGCGCCCACGCGGCGGCGCCCGCGCGACCGACTCGGGAGCGAACAGCCATGGCAGCCAAGATCCTGATCGTCACCGGTGACGCGGCGGAGTCACTGGAGGTCCTCTACCCCTTCCAGCGCCTGCGCGAGGAGGGCTACGACGTCCACATCGCGGCCCCCGCCCGCAAGAAGCTCCAGTTCGTGGTGCACGACTTCGAGCCGGGCTTCGACACGTACACCGAGAAGCCGGGGTACACCTGGCCTGCCGACCTGGCCTTCTCGGAGGTGGATCCGGGTCAGTACGTGGCGCTGGTGATCCCCGGCGGCCGCGCGCCCGAGTACCTCCGGGGCGACCCCGAGCTCCGCAAGATCCTCAAGTCGTTCTTCGACGCGGACAAGCCCGTCGCCCAGATCTGCCACGGCCCGCTGCTCACCGCGGCCATCGGCAGCCTCGCGGGCCGCCGCGTGACGGCCTACCCGGCCCTGGAAATCGACATGCAGGCGGCGGGCGCCACCTTCCAGGACGCGGAAGCGGTGGTCGACGGCACGCTGGTCTCGGCCAGGGCCTGGCCGGATCACTCCGGGTGGATGCGGGAGTTCTTGACTGTGCTGAGGGCGAAGGCACCGGTCACGTAGCCCTCCGCTCCCCCCTGCGGGCGGCTGGTCCGCAAGCTCACGCCACCAACCGCTCCGCGGTGTCCACAGCCTCCCCGAGGCTGTCGACCACGGGCACCCCCGCGGCTTCCAGGCTGGCCCGGCTGTGGGACCCCCCGGTGTACAGCACGGCCCGGGCCCCCACATGCGCCGCCGCCCGGGCGTCGTCAACGGCGTCCCCGATGACGACGACCTGCTCGACGGCCACCCCGGCCAGCTCGGCGAGATGCCGGACCATCCGCTCGGCCTTCCCGGCATGGGAGGCGTCCGTACGCCCGTCGATCCGCACGAACCGCTCAGCGATCCCGTGCCGCCGCACCAGCGGCACCAGATGATCGTGCGGCGCCAACGACAACAACGACTGCGTACGCCCCTCGGCCTGCCGCAGCGCGAGCAGCTCCGCCGCGCCCTCGGCGAGCCCGCACGCGTCCACCCGCGCCCCGTAGTGCTTGTGGAAGACGGCGTCCATCACGAGCCACTCGTCCTCGGTGGGCAGCCGCCCCATCAGCCGCTCGTAGAACAACGGCACCGGCACGCAGTACAGCTCGCGATACCGCTCCAGCGTGATCTGCTCGAGCCCGATCTCCAGGAACGACGCGTTCGTCGCCTCGATCACCGCGTCGATGTCGTGCAGAAGTGTCCCGTTCCAGTCCCAAACGATGTGCGCCCCGCGCTGCTGCGTCCCCATGCCACGACGGTACCCGGCCCCACCGACAACACGTCCGGCACCGGGATCCGCCCCGGTCCGAGCGCTGCCGAGGCCCGCCTGGGCCCGCCTAGGCCCCCGGCCCGAGCAGGTTCGGGATCTCCTGCGTCGCGTACCAGAGCAGCTCGTGGTCCTCGGCGCCGTCCACGACGAACTGCGCGTCGTCGTCCCCCTGGTCCGCCGCCCCCAGCGCGGCGGCCGCCGCGGCGACGTCCGCCTCCGCGTCGTCGGAGTCCACGTGCACCGCGGCCGCCTTGGCCAGCGGCAGCGCGGCGGTGATCCGCACCTCGCCCAGGGCACCCCGGTCGAGCCCGCGGTCGGGGTCGGCGACGGCGGCCCCGTCCGGCACGTCGGCGGCGAGGACGACCCGTCGCCGCGCGGTCCCCGGCTCTCCTGCGAGCATCCGCAGCGAGGCGAGCGCCGCCCGGTTCAGCGCCGCGTACTCCAGCTCCTCGAGGTCGTCCGAGACGTACCACTCGCGCAGCGCGGGCGTCACGGCGTACGCGGTCAGCGGCCCGGGACCCAGTTCACCGGCCTCGTGCGCCTGCGCGAGACGGGGCAGTGTCAGGGGTACGTACACGCGCATGACTGGCCGCTTTCGTAGTCGCCAAGGCTCCCGGGAGTGGCCTCCAGGGCTCCCGGGACGGGCCTTCAGGATACGTGCGCGCGTCCCCCTTCGAGCTGCCGCCCGCCACCACGGCCCCGTCCACCCCGGTACGCCCCGTCACCCCCCGGGCCCGCAAGGACAAGGGGCCGTGGGCACCCCCGCTCACCGTGATGAGTGAACCGCCCGGCCGCCCGCGGGCCCCTCCGAAACCGTTGCGGCGCCCGCCCCGGCAGCCGTACAAGATCCCCAGCAGGAAGTTACTCCCCGGTATCCGCACACCGGCCCACCAGACGCCCGGAGCCGGTCCGGTACCTCGAAGCACCGGCCCACCGGCGCAGAAGCCGACCACAACCTCGGACGGAGTTCGCCATGCACCGCCCCCCGACCAGCCTCCGCAAGATCATGACCCGCCCCCGCCGCCCGGCGGGTACCCACCCCGGCGACACCCGTCCCCCCACAGCCCGCCCCGGCGACTCCCGCCCCGCCGGGACCCCGCCCGCCCACGGGCCGCCCGCCGGGCCGCCACGACCCGCGCCGCCCGGCCTCGCGGCCCCGGCGGATCCCGGCCCAGCCGCCCCCGCACCCGGCGGAGCTCTTCACCGAGCTGCTGCTCCTGGTGCTCAGCGGACAGCGCCCGGTGCACGCGGTGGCCCGCCACGTCGCCCACACCGCGTACGACGACCTGGTCCGCCTCGCCGAACGGCTGCCGCTGCGCTCCGTGGGCGGCCACCGCCCGGCCGTCCAGCGCGTCGGCCACTACGAGGTGCGCCCCGGGGTCTTCGAGGTCTTCGCCCGCGTCGGCGCGGGCCCGGCGCTGCGGGCGCTGGCGTTCCGCCTGCACCGGGGCGACGACGAGCGCTGGCGCTGCACGGCCGTGGAGGTGGGCTGACCGCCCCGCGGGCAACGCGAAGGGCCGGACACCACCCGGTGCCCGGCCCCTCGCTCAGACGCTGCGTACGTTGCTGAGGCGCTCCGTACGCCTACTTCTTGCGGCGACGCCCGCCCTTCTGGGCCTTGCGCCGCTCCGCGCGGGTCATGCCGTCGCCGGAGGCCGTCGTGGAGCCGGCCGGCTGGTCGGAGGTCGTGAAGTCGCCCTCGTCGACACCGCCCTCGGCGTTCGGCGCCTGGAAGTGCAGGCGGTCGGGGCGCTGCGGGGCGTCGAGGCCCTTGGCGCGGATCTCCGGGCGGCCGGCGCCGGCCGGGACCGCGTCCTGGGCGCCCTCCTTGGACAGCGACGGCGCGGCGTCCGCCACCGGAACCTCCTCGACCTGCTGCTCGACCTGGACCTCCAGGTTGAACAGATAGCCGACGGACTCCTCCTTGATGCCGTCCATCATGGCGTTGAACATGTCGAAGCCCTCGCGCTGGTACTCCACCAGCGGGTCCTTCTGCGCCATGGCGCGCAGGCCGATGCCCTCCTGGAGGTAGTCCATCTCGTAGAGGTGCTCGCGCCACTTGCGGTCGAGGACCGACAGGACGACCCGGCGCTCCAGCTCACGCATGATCTCGGAGCCGAGCTGCGCCTCACGCGCCTCGTACTGCTGGTGGATGTCGTCCTTGATGGCCTCGGAGATGAACTCGGCGGTCAGACCCGCGCGGTCGCCGATCTCTTCCTCGAGCTCCTCGATGGTGACCTTCACCGGGTAGAGCTGCTTGAAGGCGCTCCACAGGCGGTCCAGGTCCCACTCCTCGGCGAAGCCCTCGGCGGTCTCCGCGGAGACGTACGCGTCGATGGTGTCGTCCATGAAGTGCACGATCTGCTCGTGCAGGTCCTCGCCCTCCAGGACGCGACGGCGCTCTCCGTAGATGACCTCGCGCTGGCGGTTGAGGACCTCGTCGTACTTGAGGACGTTCTTGCGGGTCTCGAAGTTCTGCTGCTCGACCTGCGACTGGGCGGACGCGATCGCGCGGGTCACCATCTTGTTCTCGATCGGCACGTCGTCGGGCACGTTGGCCATCGACATCACGCGCTCGACCATCTGGGCCTTGAACAGGCGCATCAGGTCGTCGCCGAGCGACAGGTAGAAGCGGGACTCGCCGGGGTCGCCCTGACGGCCGGAACGGCCGCGCAGCTGGTTGTCGATGCGGCGCGACTCGTGCCGCTCGGTGCCGAGGACGTACAGCCCGCCGAGGTCGACGACCTCCTCGAACTCGGCCTTCACGGCCTGCTCGGCCTTCTCCAGGGCGGCGGGCAGCGCGGCCGCCCACTCCTCGATGTGCTCCTCGGGGTCGAGGCCGCGCTGGCGCAGCTCCGCCTCGGCGAGGTCGTCGGGGTTGCCGCCGAGCTTGATGTCGGTGCCTCGGCCGGCCATGTTCGTGGCGACGGTGACGGCGCCCTTGCGGCCGGCCTGGGCGATGATCGGCGCTTCACGGTCGTGCTGCTTGGCGTTCAGGACCTCGTGCTGGACGCCGCGCTTGGAGAGCTGCTGGGAGAGATACTCGGACTTCTCCACGGAGGTCGTGCCGACGAGGATCGGCTGACCCTTCTCGTGCTTCTCCGCGATGTCGTCGACGACGGCGGCGAACTTGGCGACCTCGGTGCGGTAGATCAGGTCCGACTGGTCGGCGCGGATCATGGGCCGGTTCGTCGGGATCGGCACGACGCCCAGCTTGTAGATCTGGTGGAACTCGGCGGCCTCGGTCATGGCCGTACCGGTCATTCCGGACAGCTTGCCGTAGAGCCGGAAGAAGTTCTGGAGGGTGATGGTCGCAAGGGTCTGGTTCTCGTCCTTGATGTCCACCCCTTCCTTCGCCTCGATCGCCTGGTGCATGCCCTCGTTGTAGCGGCGGCCGGCGAGGATACGGCCGGTGTGCTCGTCGACGATCATGACTTCGCCGTCGATGACGACGTAGTCCTTGTCCTTCTTGAAGAGTTCCTTGGCCTTGATGGCGTTGTTCAGATAACCGACGAGGGGGGTGTTCACCGACTCGTACAGGTTGTCGATGCCCAGCCAGTCCTCGACCTTGGCGACACCGGACTCGTGGATGCCGACGGTGCGCTTCTTCTCGTCGACCTCGTAGTCCCCGGTCTCCTCGATGCCCTTGAGGGGCTCGCCGGGCTTGCCCTTGGTGAGGCGGGTGACCAGCTTGGCGAAGTCGCCGTACCACTTGGTGGCCTGGTCGGCGGGGCCGGAGATGATCAGCGGCGTACGCGCCTCGTCGACGAGGATCGAGTCGACCTCGTCCACGATCGCGTAGTTGTGGCCGCGCTGGACCAGCTCGTCCTTGGACCACGCCATGTTGTCGCGGAGGTAGTCGAAGCCGAACTCGTTGTTCGTGCCGTACGTGATGTCGCAGTTGTACATCTCGCGGCGCTGCGCGGGCGACATGTTGGCGAGGATGCAGCCGACGCTCAGCCCGAGGAACTTGTGTACGCGGCCCATCATTTCGGAGTCGCGCTCGGCCAGATAGTCGTTGACCGTGATCAGGTGCACGCCCTTGCCCGAGAGTGCGTTCAGATACGCGGGCAGGGTGCCGACCAGCGTCTTGCCCTCACCGGTCTTCATCTCCGCGACATAGCCGAGGTGCAGGGCCGCGCCGCCCATCAGCTGCACGTCGTAATGACGCTGGCCGAGGACGCGCTTGGCGGCCTCACGCACGGTGGCGAATGCTTCCGGCAGGAGGTCGTCGAGGGTTTCGCCGTCGGCGAACCGCTCCTTGTACTCAGCGGTCAGCGCGCGCAGCTCGGCGTCGGAGAGGGCGGTGAAGTCCTCTTCGATGGAGTTGACCTGGTCCGCGATGCGGTGCAGCTTGCGCAGGATCTTGCCTTCGCCTGCACGCATGATCTTCGAGAGGACGGACACGGGGGTTGGTCTCCTTGCCGGTCGGGCCTGGCACGGTCGGTTTTACTCGTCGGGCAACGGCCATCGTATGCGAGGACCCGGCCGCCCCGGGAGGTCTGCCAATACGTCAACGGACGTGCACCCGTGAAGGTGCCGCTTCCGCCCCGGTAATCCTCGCCCCGCGAGGCCCGGAGCCGCGCCCCACACGGTGCCCTCCGGGGCCGCCCCGGCACAAACCGCTGGCGTCCTTTCGTCCGCCCCCAGCAGAATCAGCCGATGGAGCCCGTCACGCTGACCACCGAGCGCCTGCTGCTGCGCGCCTTCACTCCGGCTGACACCGACGAGGTCTACGCGGCCTGTCAGGACCCCGAGATCCAGCGCTGGACCACGATCCCCTCGCCCTACGCGCGCGTGGACGCCGAGGGCTTCACCGGCCGCATGGTCCCGGACGGCTGGCGCTACGACACCGAGTACACCTGGGCGGTGCGCCCGCGCGGGGGCGGCCCGCTGCTCGCCGCGACGAGCCTGCACCACCCGCGCGGGGGCGCCTGGGAGATCGGCTTCTGGACCGGCAGGGAACACCGCGGGCAGGGCTACATGACAGAAGCGGTGCAGGCCCTCGCCCACTGGGCCTTCGAACGCCTCGGCTGCACCCGCCTGGAATGGCGCGCCGAGGTCGGCAACAGAGGCTCCCGCGCGGTAGCCGAAAAAGCGGGCTTCACCATCGAGGGCACCCTCCGCGCGGCCCTCCTCAACAAGGGCACCCTCCGCGACTGTTGGGTGGGCGCCCTGCTCCCCTCGGACATCGGCCTCACCTCACACCAGCCGTACCTGCCGGCATCGGGGCTCAGCCCGTCCGGCGCTTGAGGACCACTGTCAGACCCTCCCCCTATCGTTTCGAACATGACGACGAGCATGCCGCGCCCCGAGACCGCCCTCTCCGCCGCCGAGGCCCGCCGCATCGCCCTGCGGGCCCAGGGCTTCCTGGGCGCCCCCGACCGCAGGGCGGGCGTCCGCGGCGTGCTCCGCCACCTGGGCGCGGTCCAGCTGGACACGATCTCGGTCCTGGCCCGCTCACACGAACTGATCCCGTACGCCCGCCTGGGCGCGGTCGGCCGCAAGAAGGTCGAGCAGGCGTACTGGACAGACACCCACGCCTTCGAATACTGGTCCCACGCGGCCTGCGTCCTCCCCATCGAGGAGTGGCCCCACTTCGCCTTCCGCCGCCGCGCCTACCGCGCCCGCCCGCACTGGCACCACGACCTCCCGGACGGTGCGTACGACCAGGTGATCAAGCAGCTCCGCGCCGAAGGCCCCCTGACGGCCACCGAGTTGGGCGGCGCGAAGAACAAGGGCGAGTGGTGGGACTGGTCCGACTCCAAGATCGCGGTGGAGCGCGCGCTGATGCACGGCGAGGTGGTGTGCACGGAGCGCCGCTCCTGGAAGCGGGTGTACGACCTCGCGGAGCGCGCGATCCCCGGCGACCTGCTGCACGACGACCTGGACGACACGGAGTGCGTGCGCCGCCTGGTCCGCCTGGCCGGCCGGTCCCTGGGCGTCGGCACGCGCGCGGACATCGCCGACTACCACCGCCTCAAGGGCGAGCAGTTCGACGCGGTGGTCGCGGACTCGGGCCTGGTCCCGGTGACCGTGGAGGGCTGGGACAAGCCCGCCTGGGCGGACCCGGAGGCCCTGGCCGCGCCCCCGCGCGGCCGCCACCGCACGACGCTTCTGTCGCCCTTCGACTCCCTGATCTGGGAGCGTGCGCGCACGGAGCGGATCTTCGGCTTCACCCACCGCCTGGAGGCATACGTCCCCAAGCCGAAGCGGGTGTACGGCTACTTCGCGATGCCGGTGCTCGCGGGCGGCCACCTGGTCGGCCGCGTGGACCCCGCCCGCGAGGGCCGCACGCTGGTGGCCAAGCAGGTGTCCCTGGACGGCCCCAAGGCGGTGCCCTCCGTCGCACAGGCGCTGCTGGAGGCAGCGCAGTGGGTGGGCTGCGATTCCGTACGCGTAGAGCGAGTGGACCGCCCGGAGCTGGCGGCGGACCTGGTCCGCGCGGTGAGCTGACGCCTGCCCCGGGGTCACCGGATCTCGAGGATCTTCTCCCGCATCGCGTACACCACCGCCTCCATCCTGGAGTGCAGCTGCAGCTTCTCCAGGATGTTGCGCACGTGGTTCTTCACGGTGTTCTCGGAGATGAACAACTCCTTGGCGATGTCGCGGTTGTTCATCCCCGTGGCGACGAGCTTGAGGACTTCCAGCTCCCGGTCGGTCAGCCGGGGCGCGGGCACGAGCCGCCGCTCGTCCGTCCGCTGGATCATCGACTTGAACTCGGTGAGCAGCTTCGAGGCCATCGACGGACTGATCTGCGACTGCCCGTCGGCCACCGCGCGAATCGCCGTGGCCACCTCGTCCGTGGAGATCTCCTTGAGGAGATATCCGGTCGCGCCGGCCTTGATCGCGTCGTAGAGATCCGCTTCCTCGTCGCTGATCGTCAGCATGATGATCTTCGCGCTGGGGGCCACCTCCTTGATGGAGGTGCACGCCTCGATGCCGCCGCGCTTCGGCATCCGTACGTCCATGAGCACGATGTCCGGCAGCAGGTCGGCGGCCTTGTCCACCGCCTCGGCGCCGTCGCCCGCCTCCCCGACCACCTGGATGTCCTCCTCGGCGGCGAGGACGATCTCCAGGCCGCGGCGGAAGAGCGCGTGGTCGTCCACGACCAGGACCCTGATGGGTTCCTTGCGCGGGGCGCCCGCGTCCGTGCCGATGCCGATGCCGTCACCGGCATCCTCGCTCCGCATCGGTCCGAAGCTGTCCGCCATCGTTCCTCCCCCTGAAGGCCAGGGCCCGTCTGCCTTGGCTGCACCAACCCTGGGCAGAGTCAAGCGGGTTGGGCTCGCGCCCATGATTCCATGTCCCGCCCCCCAGTCGTGCCCGCAGTGGTCGCACGGGGGTGCCCCTGGGGGCGCACACGCGCTCCAGGGGCACCGGCCTATGCGCTCCGCAGGGGTGCGTCAGCCGAGGGCACTGCCTCCGCCCGCCGACTGCGGGTGGGTGACCATGGGGTCGGTGTTGAGGTGGATGACGCCGTAGTCGTAGGCGTGCCTGCGGTAGACGACGCTGGGTTCCTTGGTCTCGGAGTCGATGAAGAGATAGAAGTCGTGTCCGACGAGTTCCATCTCGTACAACGCCTGGTCCAGGGACATGGGGGCCGCGACGTGCGTCTTCTCGCGGACCACGAGGGGGCCTTCGCCCTGGATCTCGAGCGTGCCGATCCTGGTGGTGGGCACGCCTTCCGGCTCCTCGTCACGGACCAGGCTGCCGTCCCCGTTGAGATGCGCCGCGTCCGGGACGTGGGTGGCCACTTCGGCAGCGGTGAGCCTGCCGTTGCCACGCCTGTTGTGCCGCTTCTCGTGCTGCTTGCGCAGTCGCGCCTCTAGCTTGGCGGTGGCCAGGTCGAGCGCCGCGTACGGATCGGACGCCGAGGCTTCCGCACGGATCACGGGTCCACGCCCACGGACGGTGATCTCCACGCGGTCGGAACGGTCGGCCTGACGCGGGTTGGTTTCCTTGGACACCTCGACGTCGAGGCTGATCACCTTGCCGTCGAGCTTCTGGATCTTCTCCAGCTTCAGCTTCTCGGCCACGTGCTTGCGGAACCGCTCGGGCACCTCGGTCTTGCGGCCCTTGACGACGATGTCCACGCAGAACTCCGTTCCGGATCGCTCCGCTGCTTCGGCGGAGCTTCTCCCTCTTGCACCAGGCCCCGGAAACTCCCGGAGCCTCGGACTCGGTGACTTCCACCTCCTCCTCCCCCGTGGACAAGATCTCCACCCCACCGGCCTCGGGTGATTGCAGAAAACCCATGCGCCGGCAATCCGATATGCGAGGGGCGCTGACCGCCGTTCCTCACAACCGAACATATCTCGCCCGGACGGATGTCGTCACCCTCTACTGACACGTACCTCCATTCGGGTGGATAAGCCCTCTCACTACCTGCAACGATGAAAGTTCTCGGTCAGTTCCGGTTTATTTCGAAAGACGCCGGAGTAGCCGCGACGACTGCGGCGTGGATGATGTTCGAGCGGGCCATTCCGCTGGCTGCGAGGCTGTTCACGGCGGTTTTCGCGCTGCCGTTCCCGCCGCCGCAGCTTGGCCGATTCCCCGCCTGGCGCTCCGCCGTCATCTGTGCTTCCCGCCCGTCGTCGTCGGCCGTCCCGCCCCCTGCCCCGTCACCTACCCGGTGTACGCCACATACGCCTCCCAGTGCGCGGGACGCCTCAGCCAGAGAGGCGCCCGTCGTCATCAGGTCGTCCACGACGACGACCTTCCCCGCCTCCCGCAGCAGCCGTCCCGCGCCGGCCACCACCTCCAGCGCGCCCGCCAGATTCGCCTGCCGCTGGCGGGCCTGCCGCTGGCGGGAGTTGAGCCCCGCCTGGTCCGCCACCGCCCGGCGCTGCCGCAACGCGCACAGCACGCTCACCGGCACCCCGGCGCCCCGCAGCTGCCCCGCCGCCGCGAGCGCGATCCGCCGCACCGGGTCGTGCCCCCGCGCCCACACGGCCCGCCGCG
>NZ_AOPZ01000557.1 GCF_000414115.1 Streptomyces aurantiacus JA 4570 | reverse complement strand
GCCGCCCGCCGCCGCCCCGCGGTCCCGCGCCCCCGACGCCCCGCCCCGGTGCACCAGCACGACCGCCCCCAGCCCGACCGCGAGGCCGAGCACCGTCTGCGGGCCGAACGGCTCGCCGAACATCGCCGCGCCCCACAGTGCCGTCACCGGCGCCATCAGGAACATCAGTGTGTTGACGCGGGTGACGCCGCCCCGCCGCAGGATCAGCCAGTAGAGGCCGTACCCGCCGAACGTGGAGAGCACCACCAGCCAGCCGATGGCCGCCCAGAACGACGTCTCGGCGACAGGAGCCGCGGCGCCCAGGGCGAGCGCGAGCCCGCTGAAGACGACCGCGCTCGTGACGCAGTGCACGGTCATCGCGGTCAGTGGTGCGACCGGCGTGCGGGTGCGGCGGTCCAGGAACGTCGCCGCGACCAGCGACAGCATGCCGAGGAACGGCACGAGGTAGGCCCACCAGGGCGCGCCCGTGCCGGCCGCCGCGTCGCCCGCCGTGACGACGGCCACGCCGGTCAGGCCGAGCGCGAGCCCCAGCCACTGGGTGCGGGACACGTACTGGCCGAGCAGCGGTCCGGCGAGGGCGCCCGCGACCAGCGGCTGGGTGCCGTCGATCAGCGCTGTCGTACCGCTGGAGACGCCGAGTTGGATCGCGTAGTACACGGTCAGGAGATAGCCGCTCTGCGACAGCGCGCCGACGACCGCCTGGCGCGCGAGGTCCCGGGCCGTGAGCCCGCGCCAGGACGCCCGGGCGACGGTGGCGGCGAGCAGCGCGAGGACGGCCGCCAGCGGCAGGAACCGCCAGCGGCAGGAACCGCCACATCAGGACCGTCACCGCGTCCGCGCTGCCCGCGCCGAGCTTGGCGCCGATGAAGCCGGAACTCCAGGTCAGCACGAATCCGATGGAGAGCAGGACGTTCACGACGCGCCTCCCGTGGGCCCGCGCACGGCGGACCGAAAGTAGACCGATCTGTTTACTCCTTGGAGGTGAGTATACAGATCGGTCTACTATCGGTGCGGGGTCGTCGTGGTGAGGTGGACGCATGAGTGAGTACGTGAAGCAGGCACCGGAAGCGTCGAAGGCGCCGGAGACCGGGGGAGCGGGGCCGCGCCGCGTGCCCCTGACGCCCGGTGCGCGGCGCGCCCTGGAGGCGGCCGGGCGGCTGTTCTACGAGCGCGGCATCCACGCCGTCGGCGTGGACCTGATCGCGGCCGAGGCCGGCGTGACCAAGAAGACGCTGTACGACCGGTTCGGCTCCAAGGACCAGATCGTCGTCGAGTACCTGGCGGACCGCGACGAGCGCTGGCGCGCCTTCCTCGCCGACCGCCTGGAACGGGTCCGCGCGCCGAGGTCCCGGATCCTGGCCGTCTTCGACGCCTCCCGCGACTGGGCGGAGCGGAGCCTGCCCCGGGGGTGCAGCATGATCAACGCGCACGCCGAGATCACCGACCCCGCGCACCCCGCGTACGCGGTGATCACCGGACAGAAGGCGTGGATGCTCGCGCTCTTCACCGACCTGGCCCGCGCGCTCGCCCCGCGCAGGGCGAAGTCGCTCGGCAGGTCGCTGATGCTGCTGCACGAGGGCGGTCTCGTCGCGTACGGCATGGGGATCTTCCCCGACGCGATCGACCACGCCCGCCGGGATGCCCAGGCCCTGCTCAAGGCGGCCGTGCGGTCGGACGGCTGAGGTCTGCCCTTTGCGTCAATGCCCCAGATTTGCACATGTGTTGAGCAAGTCTTTACTCGTGGCCGGAAGGTGACGTTCCGGGCGCCCTCGATCCCGGGGTTCGGCGCGGTGTGGCCCGGTGTGCCGCCCTGACGCTCTCTTGACCCGCGCTCCGCGGCGGCCGAAATCCCCCGGGTCGCGCGGGCCGGGGGCGTTACGGGCGCGTTGACCGTATGCGGTCCGGGGCGGAGCCTGGGGAGATAGCTGCCTATTACATCTAGTTCGGCCGTTCACGACGTACGACCGGGAAGGCAGCCGGACGGCAGGAGGAAACCGCATGTGTGGCATCACCGGCTGGGTCTCTTTCGACCGGGATCTGCGGGCGCACCCGCAGGCCCTGGACGCGATGACGGAGACGATGTCGTGCCGCGGCCCGGACGACCGCGGCACCTGGGCCGAGGGGCCCGCGGCACTGGGGCACCGGCGCCTGGCCATCATCGATCTGCCCGGCGGGCGCCAGCCGATGACCGCGGAGACGCCCGACGGCACCGTGGCCCTGGTGTACTCCGGCGAGACGTACAACTTCACCGAGCTGCGCGAGGAACTGGCCGGGCACGGGCACCGGTTCGCCACCGACTCCGACACGGAGGTCGTCCTGCGGGGCTATCTGCAGTGGGGCGAGGGTGTCGCCGAGCGGCTGAACGGGATGTACGCGTTCGCCGTGTGGGACGGCCGCGGGCAGCGCCTCGTCATGGTCCGTGACCGGATGGGCATCAAGCCCTTCTACTTCCACCCGACGCCGGACGGCGTCCTGTTCGGCTCCGAGCCCAAGGCGATCCTCGCCAATCCGCTCGCGCGCCCCCGGGTCGGTGTCGACGGAGTGCGCGAGGTCTTCGCCTTCGTGAAGACTCCCGGGCATGCGGTGTGGGACGGCATGCGCGAGGTCGAGCCCGGCACCGTCGTCACCGTCGACCGCGACGGCCTGCGCAGCCGCACCTACTGGCGCCTCGAGACCCGCCCGCACCCGCACGACCGCGACGAGACCGTGGCCACGGTGCGCTCGCTGCTCGACGACATCGTGCGCCGCCAGCTCGTGGCCGACGTGCCGCGCTGTGTGCTGCTCTCCGGCGGTCTCGACTCGTCCGCGATGGCGGCCCTCGCCGCAGGCCAACTCGCGGGCGCGGGCGAGACGCTGCGCAGCTTCTCCGTCGACTTCGCCGGCCAGAGCGACCACTTCGTGGCCGACGAGCTGCGCGGCACGCCGGACTCGCCGTACGCCCACGACGTGGCGCGGCTCGCGGGCACCGACCACCGTGACATCGTCCTGGACACCCAGGCGCTCGCCGACCCCGAGGTGCGCGCGAAGATGCTCACCGCCCGCGATCTGCCCGTGGGCTTCGGGGACATGGACGCCTCGCTGTATCTGCTGTTCCAGGCGATCCGCGAGCATTCCACGGTCGCCCTGTCCGGCGAGTCGGCGGACGAGGTGTTCGGCGGCTATCTCCAGTTCTTCGACGAGCAGGCCCGGCGGGGCGGCACGTTCCCCTGGCTGGTGCGGCACGCCGAGACCCTGGGCGACGAGACGGGCGTGCTGCGCCGGGACGTTCTCGACGCGCTCGACCTGCCGACGTACATCGGGGACAGCTACGCCACGGCGGTGCGCGGCGTCGAACGCCTCGACGGGGAGAGCGACTTCGAGTACCGCATGCGCACCGTCAGCCACCTCTATCTGACCCGCTTCGTGCGCGCGCTGCTCGACCGCAAGGACCGCGCGAGCATGGCCGTGGGCCTGGAGGTGCGGGTGCCGTTCTGCGACCACCGCCTCGTGGGCTACGTCTACAACGCGCCCTGGGCTCTGAAGTCCTTCGACGGCCGGGAGAAGTCGCTGCTGCGGGAGGCGGCGCGGGACAGCCTGCCGCGCTCCGTCTACGACCGGGTGAAGAGCCCCTATCCCTCCACGCAGGACCCCAAGTACGCCTTCGCGCTCCAGGAGCACGCCAAGGATCTCCTGGCGGACCCCGGGCACCCGGTCTTCGCCCTGGTCGACCACGAGGCCCTGCGCGCCCTCGCGCACCGCGACACCCCGCAGATCAGGCAGGCGTCGCGGCGCGGCCTGGAGCGGGCGCTCGACCTGGCGCTGTGGTTCGACCTGTACAAGCCGGAGGTGTCGTTGACCTGAGTCGACCCGAGGGGGCGGGTGCCGGGGCGGCGGCTTCGGCTCAGGGGCCCGAGCAGCTGCGGACCGCCGGCGGCTGCTGCGGGATCCGGGCGGGGTCCGTGGTCGTGAGGGTGTCCAGAAACCGCTGGAGCGCGGGCGCCTGGCTGGTGTCGGGGCCGCGCCGCACCGGCGGCACGACCACCCCGCGCCGGGCGCTGCCCGGGCCGCTGGTGTCGGGGGCCTGCCCGGCGTGGACGGCCGCCCGGCGTATGAACTCCGCGACCGTGATGCCGAGGCGGTCGGCGTGCCGGGCCACGACGGCGTATTCGTCGAGTGGGAACAAGACCTGCACAGGCTTGGCACCGTCCATGGACGCATGATGCCGCCCGGACCGGCCGCGCGCGGTGCGGTTGGCATATTCGCGCTCGAAGGGGTGGCAGTGCCGCGAAGCGGTGGCGAACGGCGGGTGTACGTGGCGGGCGGTGGACGGGTGTGCGTGGTGAACACCGGGCGGCCATAGAAGAGCCCCGGCCGGACGGGGGAATCGCGGTCGGGGCTCTCATCTTGTTCAACGATGAAATAGGGCCCCTCGTTCCATGGTGCCGTTCTGGATATGTGTGATCTGCGTTACATGCGAGGTTCGCCCGGTGGACGGGCGAGTGACCCGGGTGCCCCCCAGCTATAGCTTGGGGCCCGTGACGCTCGACGACCTCCGTGTATTCATCGCCGTCTGCCGCGCCGGCAGCCTCAGCGCGGTGGCCCGCGAACTCTCCTGTACGCAGTCGGCGGTGAGCCAGCACGTCAAACGTCTGGAGAAGGAGCTCGCCGTCAGCCTCCTGGAGCGGCACGCGCGAGGTGTCGTACCGACATCGGCCGGGCGCATCCTGCAGGCCGCCGCGAGCGACGGCATCGGCGGCATCGACCTCGCCCTGCGCCGCCTGCGCGACCTCGTGCGCGGGGAGAGCGGCGCGGTGCGCGTCACCACCGGCGCGACGACCGTACGGCACTTCATGGCCGCCGCGGTCGTCGGCTTCCGGCAGCGGTTCCCGCAGGTCACGCTGGAGTTCCAGACGGCGAGTTCGAGCCGGGCCTGCTTCGACGCGCTGGCCGCCGATGACCTGGACCTGGCGTGGGTCACCATCGGCGCGCCCGTGCGCGGCATCGAGCAGCGGCCCGTCGCCGACCTGCCCTGGGTCCTCGCGGTCCCGGCCGGCGACCCGCTCGCGGCCGAGCCGCGCGCCGAACTCGCCGACCTCGCGGCCGCCCGGCTCATCCGCCCGCCGCAGGCATCCACCTCCCGCACGCAGCTCGACGAGGCCCTCGCCGACCTGGACGTCGGCCCCGCCGGGCACACCAGCGTCGCCGACTGGGACACCGCGCTGCTGCTCACCGAACTCGGCGTCGGCCAGGCCGTCGTGCCCGCCCTGCCCGGCTGGCGCGCCCAGAACCCGCCCGGCCTCTGTCTGGTTCCGGTCCCCGACCTGCCCCCGCTCTCCGTCGGCTGGGCCGTGCGCCGCTGGGACGCGCTCAGCCCGCTGGCCCGCGCCTTCGCGGACATGGTGGCCGCCGACTGCGGCCGGGGCGCGGCCGGTCCGGTCCCGGCCCAGGGCGCGAGGGGCGCGGCCCGCCGTCATGGCGCGAGTCGCGCCGCCCGCATCTGCAAGTAGCGGGACTCCGGCCGGCTGAGCGTGCGCTGCGCCGCCGCCCCGTAGGCGGCCCGCGCCGCTTCGAGGTCGCCCGCCTTCTCCAGCAGGTGGCCGCGCACCGCCTCGAGCCGGTGATGGCCCGCCAACCGCCCCTCCAGCGCCGCCAGTTCGTCCAGACCGGCACGCGGCCCGTGCACCATGGCGACCGCGACGGCCCGCCCCAGCTCGGCCATGGGCTCCGGGGCACGGCGCACCAGGATGTCGTACAGAGCGAGGATCTGCGGCCAGTCGGTGTCCTCGGAACGCTCCGCCTCGTCGTGCAGCGCGGCGATCGCGGCCTGCAACTGGTAGACGCCCGCCGGACCTTGGCCCAGCGCCTCCTCCACCAGGGCGGTGCCCTCACGGATCGCTTCCGCGTCCCAGCGCGTGCGGTCCTGCTCGTCCAGCGGGACCAGCTCGCCGTGCGGTCCCGTGCGGGCGGCGCTGCGCGCGTCGGTGAGCAGCATCAGCGCCAACAGGCCCGTCACCGCGCCTTCTTGGGGCAGCAGCCGGCGGACCGCACGGGTCAGCCGGATCGCCTCACGGGCCAGGTCCGCGCGGTGCAGCGCCGGCCCCGACGTCGCCGTGTAGCCCTCGTTGAAGATGAGGTAGAGCACCTGGAGGACCACCGCGAGGCGCCGGTCGCGGTCCGCGGGCCCCGGCTGCCGGAAGGGCGTGCCCCGTACCTTCTGCTTGGCGCGGCTGATGCGCTGGGCCATCGTCGCCTCCGGCACCAGGTGCGCCCGGGCGATCTCGCCCGGGCGATCTCGGCGGTGGTGAGACCGCCGACGGCCCGCAGGGTCAGCGCGATCTGCGCGGCCGGGCTCAGCGAAGGCTCGCAGCACAGGAAGAGGAGCGTGAGCGTGTCGTCGTCCGACGGGGCGCGGCTCTCGCCGGGCGCGGGCGCCGTGAACGCGTCGCGCGGCGTCATCCGGGCGGCGTTCTCCTCGCGCCGACGCCGGGCCGCGTCGCTGCGGAGCTGGTCCGTCAGGCGCCGCGACGCCACCTTGATCAGCCAGCCGCGCGGATTGTCCGGCGTGCCCCGGTCCGGCCACTCGCGGGCGGCGGCGAGCAGGGCCTCCTGCACGGCGTCCTCGGCCTCGTCGAAGTGGCCGTAGCGCCGCACCAGCGCGCCGAGGACCTGCGGCGCGTGCAGGCGCAGCAGGTCCTCCGTGCCACCGGTCGCGCTCACCGCCGTCCGCGGGTTCCGCCGCCGTGCGCCGGTCCCGTGCGGCGGCCGGGGTCAGCCACAGTCCACGCCTTCGCCGCCGCCCTCCTGGATGGGCCGGATCACCACCGGCGGGGTCGGGGAGCCCGCGGGGACCGGGCACTCGTTGACGCGCTTGGCGATAGCCGTGACCCGCTCCAGGCTCTCGCACTCAAGGACCCAGTAGCCGGCGAGGACCTCCTTGGTCTCGCCGTAGGGACCGTCCGTGATCACCGGCCGGCCGTTGTCGTCGATGCCCACGAGGCGCGTCTGCGCCGGTTCGGTCAGGCCCTGGCCGTCGATGAACTCACCGGATTCGGACAGGTCGTTGTTCAGGTCGCCCATGAACGCGAACATCGCCTGCAGCTCCTGCTCGCTCCACACCGGGCTGTGCTCGGACCCCTTGCCGCTCATGGCGTCGTAGTCGGCCTGGGACCCCTGCACCATCACCAGATACTTCATGACCGCACTCCTTGGCTGCGTCGTCGCCCCTCATGGGCAACTCTCACAGGGGACGTCGGAGCGGGCGACTCGGTCTCGACAACTTCCGCGAAGTTTTTTTCTCCGGGGCGGGGGTTTCGGTATCGGGGCAGGTCAGGAGGGTGCGGCCCGCGTCCGCGTCGCTCGACTGGCCCACCTGCGGGGCGGCTCTCGGCGGCCGCAGCGAGAGTGGGCCCATGCGTGCCTTGCGGGAGACGGTGGCGGGGCTGCTGCCGCGTGCCGGGCGCGCCGTGCTCGTGTGCCTGCCGGGTCTCGTGGCCGTGGCCGCCCTGGTGCTGTGCGTCATCGGCGTGCAGCGCGCGGTCGACGGGGGCGGGCGGCAGGTCGAGGCCAGGGCGGTCGCGCACCGGGCCGCCAGGCCCGCCATCGTGCCGCGCGAACGGTGGCTGGGCGACACCCGGCCCACCCGGCCGCCCGCCCGCTACGGCGGGCCCGTCGTCGCGGTCTTCGTCCACCACACGGACTCGCCCAACGGGTACGACTGCGCCGACGCGCCCCGCATCATCCGCGCGCTCGCCGAGGGCCAGACCGGCGCCCGGCTGTTCGACGACATCGGCTACAACTTCCTCGTCGACCGCTGCGGCACGATCTACGAAGGGCGCGCGGGCGGCGTCGACCGGCCCGTCGTGGGCGCCCACACGCAGGGGTTCAACCACCGCACCGCGGGCATAGCGGCGATCGGCACGTTCACGGCGGGCGCCCCGGTACCGGCGCCGATGGTGGAGGCCATCGCCGCGCTCACCGCCTGGAAGCTCGGCCTCGCCGACGCCGACCCGCGGCGCACCGCACGCCTGGTCTCCAGCAACAGCCTCAGCCGGTACCGGGTGGGCGCGCACGCGGACTTCCAGGCGGTGTCCGGGCACGCCGACGGCTACTACACGCACTGCCCGGGCGCCGCGCTGCGGGCCGAACTGCCCGCGATACGGGAGCGGGCGGCGGCACTCCAGGGGCGGACGTCCGCGCGCCAGGCGGCGGCGGTCGGGCGGCGCTGACCCCCGCCGTGCCCCGCCCCGGTTCAGCGCGCGGTGGCGTACACGATGAGGTTGTCCACCGGATGCCCCTGCGCGTCGAAGGCGCCGTCGCAGGTGATCAGGCGCAGGGCGCGCGAGCCGGTGCTGCCGTAGACCTTGTCCGTCGGGAACGCCTGCTTGTCGACCGTCTCGGTGCCGGTGACCCTGAAGCGGACGGTCTTTCCACGGGAGTCGCGGACCGCGATGTCCGCGCCCGCCCGCACCTTCTTCAGGTCGTGGAAGACGGCCTTGCCGAAGCGGGTGTCGTTGTGGCCGATGATGACGGCCGCGCCGCGCTCACCGGGCACGGCCCCGCCGGTGTACCAGCCCGCGGTCATGCCCTTGTCCGGCGGGGGCACCTCGACCGTGCGGTCGTCGTTCAGGCCGAGCCGCATCAGGGAACTGCTGACGCCGATCGACGGGATGGACACGTGGACCGGGGCCGCGGCCGTCGCCGGGGTGCCGCGCCCCGCGGCCCGTCCCGAGCCCGCGTCGCCGGCCGCGTCACGCGGCTCCTTCACGGCGTACGTGGTCGGGGACTCGGCCCGCGCGCCGCTCGCGGAGGAGCAGCCGGTCGCGGCGGCGCGGCGGCGCAGACGAGGGCGAGGGCGGACGCCACGAGCGCGGCGGCGCGCTGCGGACGCCGGTGGTGCGTAGGGGACATCCGGTGGTGCGTACGGGACATGAGGGCTCCATGCCGCGCGGTGGCGCCGCCCCGGGAGCTTGCGGAAGGGGACCGGGGCGGCGCCACCACGAGAGGGTCGGGCCCGACGGCGTGCGTCGGGCGGGGCCGGGCGGGTGCGGGCCGCGTCAGCCCTGCCGGCCCCCGGCGGCGC
>NZ_AOPZ01000556.1 GCF_000414115.1 Streptomyces aurantiacus JA 4570 | reverse complement strand
GGGACTGGGGCGCACCCGCGAGGCCTCCTACCGCGCCGGCAGGTGGTCCAGCCTCCGCAGGATCACGCCCTCCCGCAGGGCCCATGGGCAGATCTCGACCGACTCCACGCCGAAGAGGTCCATCGCGCCCTCGGCGACGAGCGCCCCCGCGAGCAGCTGGCCGGCCCGTCCTTCGGAGACGCCGGGCAGCTCGGCCCGCTCCGCCGCGGTCATCGCGGCGAGCTGCGGCACCCAGTCCTCCAGGGACTTGCGCTTCAGCTCCCGCTGTACGTAGAGACCCTCGGCGGACCGGGCGGCACCCGCGAGCCGGGCCAGCTGTTTGAAGGTCTTCGAGGTCGCGACGACGTGGTCGGGGCTGCCGAAGCGGGTGAACTCGCCCACAGTGCGGGCGATCTGGGCGCGTACGTGGCGCCGCAGGGCCCGTACGTCGGCGGGGTCCGGCGGGTCGGCGGGCAGCCAGGCACCGGTGAGCCGTCCCGCGCCGAGCGGCAGGCTGGCCGCGGCGTCCGGCTCCTCGTCGATGCCGTACGCGATCTCCAGGGAGCCGCCGCCGATGTCGAGGACGAGCAGCTTGCCCGCGGACCAGCCGAACCAGCGCCGCACGGCGAGGAAGGTCAGCCGCGCCTCCTCCGCGCCGCTGAGTACCTGCAGGTCGACGCCGGTCTCCTCGCGGACGCGGGCGAGCACGTCGTCGGCGTTGGTCGCCTCGCGCACCGCGGAGGTGGCGAACGGCAGCAGGTCTTCGACGCCCTTGTCCTCCGCGGCCTGGAGCGCGTCCCGCACCGTGGCGACGAGCAGCTCCACGCCTTCGGGGCCGATGGCACCCGCTTCGTCGAGGAGTTGGGCAAGGCGCAGGTCGGCCTTGTGGGAGTGCGCGGGCAGCGGGCGGGCGCCGGGGTGGGCGTCCACCACCAGCAGATGCACCGTGTTCGAACCCACGTCGAGGACACCGAGTCTCATATACGGAACGCTACTGCGCATACGGCGCGGGGCTGCCGCCGGGCGGACGTTGCTGGTCTCCGGGAAGACACGGGCGCGCATACCCTGGAGACGTGCCAAAGACGAAAAAGGCGAAGCCCGACAAATCGCAGCCGTCGCAGTCATCGGAGTCCTCGAAGTCCTCGAAGTCGGAGAAGCCCCTGAAGGCAGACAAGACAGACAAGGCCGACAAGCCCGGTAAGGCGGAGAAGGCCGGCAAGAAGGCCGGGAAGGGCAAGAAGGCCGGAAAGCAGCTCGCCAAGGCGGGCAAGGGTGCCGCGGTCCGGGACGAGCAGGGCCTGGACTTCGCCCGCGCCTGGGTGGAGTTCCCGGACCCGGCGGACGACGAGCAGGTCTTCCGCTGCGACCTGACGTGGCTCACCTCCCGCTGGAACTGCATCTTCGGCAGCGGCTGCCAGGGCATCCAGGCGGGCCGCGCCGACGACGGCTGCTGCACGCTGGGCGCGCACTTCTCGGACGAGGACGACGAGAAGCGGGTCGCGGGTTACGTGGCGCGGCTCACGCCGGACATCTGGCAGCACCACGACATCGGCACGCAGACGGGCTGGGTCTCGCAGGACGACGACGGCGAGCGGCAGACCCGCCCGTACAACGGGTCGTGCATCTTCCAGAACCGGCCCGGCTTCGCGGGCGGCGCGGGCTGCTCGCTGCACATCCTGGCCCTGAAGGAGGGCCGGGAGCCGCTGGAGACCAAGCCGGACGTCTGCTGGCAGCTTCCGGTGCGGCGCACCTTCGAGTGGATCGACCGGCCGGACGACACGCGGGTGCTTCAGGTGTCCATCGGTGAGTACGACCGGCGGGGCTGGGGTCCCGGCGGTCATGATCTGCACTGGTGGTGCACGTCGGCGACCTCGGCGCATGGCGCCGGGGATCCTGTCTATGTGTCCTATCGGCCCGAGTTGATCGAGCTGATGGGGAAGGCGGGGTATGACCGGCTGGTCGAGCTGTGCGAAGAGCGCTTGCGCTCGCAGTTGCCGTTGGTTGCGCCGCATCCTGCGGATGCTGGCGGGTGCGCCTAGTCGTCGTTGGGGATCCGCCGTGGGCGGGTGCGGGTTGTCTTGGGCTGGTCGCGCAGTTCCCCGCGCCCCTTTGGGGCACATCCCTACGTCGGCCTCAGCCCTGCCCCGGGTCGCCGCTGGGCGTGGGGGTGGGTGTCTGGGGGTCGGACGGGGTCGGCGTAGGGGTGGGTGTCGGGTCCGGGGGCTGCGTGGTTGGTGTGGGCGTCGGGTTGCCCGGTGTGGGGGTCGGGTCCGGGTTGGGTGGGCCCGGGCGGGTCTGGGTTGGGCGGGGGGCCGGTTTGCCGGGGCGGCCCGGGGAGCCGGTGGAACTGCCGTAGCCCTCCAAGGAGATGACCGCTCCGGTGGGGGCGATGGTGACGCGTGCGCTCCAGTGGCCGGGCGGCTCGCGGTTGTCGTCCACGTACACCCTGATCGTGACCGAATCTCCGGGCGAGAGCGTGCCCGCGGACTGGCTCAGGACCAGCCAGGGCGCGCCGGTGCTCGCCGACCAGCGGACCGGTGAACTGCCGCCGCCGGTCAGCGTGATGAGCGTGACGCCGCCGTGCGACCGGGCCTGTACGCCGATCCGGCCCGCCGCGGGTCCGCCGGGGCTGATGACCTCCACGGAGACACCGGGTCCGCCGCGGCCGCCGCGGAAGCGGGGGTCGGGCCGCGTTCTCGTAGTCCTCGCGGCCGCGGGCGTCCTTGCCGCCGGGGCCGCCGTCGGCCTCGGTGACGCCGGTGGTGCGGCCGTCGTGGCCCTCACCGGTGAGCGGCGCGCCGCGGTAGGCCGCCCACAGGGCCAGGACGGGGGCGGCCACGACGGTGGCGACGACCGTCGTCGTGACGGCACGCGCGCGCAGCCGCTCGCGGCGGGCGGCGTGGTCCTTGGGGTCCATCGGAAAGCCGCGCCGGTCGAAGCGGGGGCCGCCGCCGCGGGCCCGGCGCCGGTCGCGCGGGGCGTGGGCCATGGCGTGGTGCAGGGCCGCGCGCGGGGCGGCGATGACCGGCAGCGCGGCCGGCGTGACAGCGGTGCCCGGCCAGGCGCTGGAGCCGGCGCGCTCGGCGGTGTGGCGGCAGCGCGGACAGTCGTCGACGTGCCGGACCAGCTCGCGGCGCAGGGCCGTGCCGAGCAGGACCTGGTTGTCGCCGGTGAGGCGGGCGACGATCGGGCAGGTGCCGGTCTCCACGACGGCGAGCGCCGCGCGGGTGCGCTCCACCTCGCAGGCGGCGGAGGCGAGCAGGTCGCGGGCGGCGGCGGGGTCGAGGCCGAGGACGGCGGCGACCTCCTTGGCCGAGAGCCGGTGCCGGACGGCGAGCTCCAGGGCCTCGCGCTGCTCGGGCGTGGTCCCGGCGGCCTCCGGCCAGGCGAGCTGGGCCAGTTCGCGGCGGCGGGCGCGGGCGAGGTCGTCGGCGGGCGCGGCGGGGACGGTGCCCCTTGAGGTGGTGGCGGCGGGAGTGGCCGGGGGCGGGTGGGCGGC
>NZ_AOPZ01000555.1 GCF_000414115.1 Streptomyces aurantiacus JA 4570 | reverse complement strand
GGAGACCGCCGACGCCGCGGGCATCGGCGCGCGGCAGCTGCACCGCCGCGCCCTGCCCGCGTTCGGCTACGGCCCCAAGACCCTCGCGCGCGTGCTGCGGCTGCAACGGGCGCTCGCGCTGGCCCGCTCGGGGCTGCCGTACGCGGACACGGCGGCCGCGGCGGGGCGGCCGCGGCGGGCTACGCCGACCAGGCCCATCTGGCCCGCGACGTCAAGGAACTGACGGGCATGCGGCTGAGCGAGCTGCTGCGGTAGGTGAGCGCCCCGCCGAAGGGCGCGGGCGCGTGGCCCCCGTCAGCTCGGCAGCGGCGCGAAGAGGTCGGCGCCGTTGCCGTCGGGGTCGAGCACCGTCGCGTACCGCTGCCCCCATACCGCGTCGAACGGCTTCAGCTCCGAGCGGTACCCGGCGGCCACCAACTCCTCGTACACCGCGTCCACGCCCGCGGGCGTACCGCAGTGGAAGGCGAGCCCGATCCGCCCGGCGCCGGGCACCGCCCGCCAGTCGGGGGCGAAGGAGCGGACGGTCTCCTCGGTGTCGAAGGCGACGCGCAGGCCGCCCGGCAGGGTGGCCTCGACGTGCGGCAGGTCCTCGGCGCCGGCCGGGAAGTCGAGCCCGAGCCTGCGGTAGAAGGCCAGCGACGCCGTCAGGTCGGACGTGACGATGCCCACGAGGTCGAGCCTGGGGGTGACGCGCGGCGTGCCGTCGGTCGTGTTCGTGTCGTTGCTGTTCATGCCCGTGAGCGTAGGCAGCGGCGCCGCGCGCGGTCTTGAAGGAATCGGACACGCCGCTGCCGCGCACGGGCGCGCGGCCGGGGCGCGGGCGGCTCCCGTGGCTGTCCCGGGCCCCGAATCCTCGCTACGGTGGGGTCATGGCTATCCCTGGCGAGAACCATCTTGCGGCAGCCGTCGTGGCCCACCGGGGCCGTGTGCTGCTTGTGCGCCGCAGTGAGACCGAGCGGTTCCTGCCACGCGTATGGGGGGTGCCCTGCGGAAAGCTCGAACCGGGCGAGAGTCCGCGCGACGGCGTGCTGCGGGAGCTCAAGGAGGAGACCGGCCTGCTCGGGCACGTGGTGCGCAAGGTCGGCGAATCGTCCTTCGTCAGCCAGTACAAGGGCCACGAGGTCAAGAACTGGCAGGACAACTTCCTCGTCCGCCCCCTCAGCTTCGACATCGCGCTGCCCCACCCCGACCAGGACCACCGCTGGCTCACCCCCGGCGAACTCGGCACGGTCGAGATCGACGACTACAACCGCGACATCGTGGAGCAGGCCCTCAGCAGGCTCCGCAGGCACTGACCGGGCGACACGCCGACCGGGCGACCGGCACTGACCCGGTGACCAGGGGCGGGCCGGGCGACTAGGGGCGGGCCGCCAACTCCTCGCTCCCGCCGATGAGTTCCGCCAGCGTCCGCAGCTCCGCCAGATACTCCTCCACCTCCAGCGGCTCCTTGGCGTACGCCTGAGCGCGCCGCTCCGAAGCGCCGCCCGTGAACACGTCCGTGTAGCGCCGCCGGCCCACGCCCGTCTCCAGGAACAGCGTCACCGCCGTCCCCGGCGAGGCGCACCAGGCCCGGTGCAGGGCGTACGACGGCAGGGCATAGCCGCTGCCCGCCGCGTACTCGGCCGTCTGCGTCAGACGGAGCCGGGCCCGGCCCGCCGGTTCCAGGAGCCAGTCGCTGACCTCCTCCGACAGCGACTCGCGATAGCGCGCCGCCGCCAGCGGGCCGTCGCCCGCCGTCTCGTACAGCTCCATGCCGAGGGTGCCCCGCACCACGTACGAGGCCAGCGGGGAACGGTGATTGTGGATGTCCTCGCGGCCCGCCCGGTGCGAACCGGGATGCCAGACGTGGGCCCGCAGCATGTGCCGGGTGCTGACGTCGATCAGCAGCAGCTTGTCGAAGCCGAGGATGTGCCGGTACGACAGGCGCGCGCACCCCGACGGATCACCGGCCCCGGACGCCAGCTCCGCCACCAGCGCCAACAGCCGCGCCGGGGAGCCCAGTTCGGCGACCACCGCGCGCGCCGCCCGCACCAGCACCTCCTCCTCCAGGTCGGCCGCGCCGTCGAGGGATCCCTCGAGCAGTCGCCTGGCCCGCAGCACGTGCCGACCACCCATGCAGTCACGCCGCCTTCCGTCGGTCCCGCCCGCCCCGCCCGCCGGGACGCGAAGCCGGAGTTCACGCCTCCGGCTGATACATCCATACGGCATGGGCGCGCAGCGCCGAAAGGCCCTGATAGGTCATCCACAGCGGGCGGCCGAGATCGTGCCCGTCCCAGTTCCAGATCCCGTCGTCCTGCTGGCGCAGTACGCCGCTGACGGCGTCCGCGAGCAGCGTCCGCCACGCGTCCTCGCGGTCCTCGGCGGCGGCGATCTCCCAGGCGCCCGGCGTCAGCAGCGCGCGCACCATCCACGCGGCCGTGAAGTGCCGTACGAAAAGGACCTCTTGGCGCCAGGAGTCCTGCGGGTGCGGGCGGCGCACCTCCTCCTGGGTGTTGATCAGGTCCGCGCAGGTCCGGTGCTCCGGCATCGGGCAGGACAGCAGCCAGCGGATGCCGTCCTCGCGCGCGGCCCGGGTGTTGGCGTCCTCGCCGAGCACGCGGGCCGCGCGGTCCAGGGCCACGACGGCCTGCGCGGTGTGCGCGGGCGAGGGGCGGGTCGGGTGCGCCGCCGACGCGCGCAGGCTCGGGCCCCAGCAGCGGCGGTGCTCCCGGGCCGGATCGGTGATCGTCCGGTCGACCAGCTCGTCCCGCAGCCGGGCGATGGCCGGGGAATTGGGCGCCGCGCGCAGCAGGCCCCGCAGCACCGTCGTCACCACATGGGTGCGGGCCAGGCCCGACGGCTCCAGGTCCGCCGTGAAGCGGGCCGCGCAGCGCGCCGCCTCGTCCCTCGTCCGGGAGCCGCTCCGGGTCCGCGCCCGCGCGGGCGAGCGCGCCGAGCACCAGGGCCGTCACCTCGGGCCGGGGCACCGACCCCTGCGAACGGGCGGCCCAGCCGCCGTCCGCGAGGCGCAGCCGCCACAGCGTCCCGACCAGCTCCGAGGGGTTCAACCTGCCGTCCTGCACGCCGAGTTCGAGCACCAGGTGCAGTCCGTACGCGGTGCCGGTGGGCGTGGGCCGCACCGGCTCGGTCTGAAGGGCGTGCGGCCAGCCGGTGAGGAAGCCGCGGTCGGGGTCGTCGACGACCGCCAGTTCCGCGTGCAGCGTCCGGTGCGCCGCGGCGGCGAGCGCCGGGAACGGGCCGGGGGAGTGGGCGGGGCCCGGCCCCGCGGCTCCCGGGGTGCGCGACGCGGCGGCCGG
>NZ_AOPZ01000554.1 GCF_000414115.1 Streptomyces aurantiacus JA 4570 | reverse complement strand
GACCGTCTCGCGCACATCCTCGACGACAGCGCCCCGCGTGTCCTGGTCAAGGACGGCTCGCTGCCCGAGGGTCTCGCCGTCCCCTCGATCCCCGTCGTGGACGTCCGCGCGGACGCCGACCAGTGGGCCGGGCACACCGGGGACGACCTCTCGGCGCCGGGCCTGACACCGTCCCACCTCGCCTACGTGATCTACACGTCGGGTTCGAC
>NZ_AOPZ01000553.1 GCF_000414115.1 Streptomyces aurantiacus JA 4570 | reverse complement strand
CCGACGGCGGCCGCAGCGACGCCCGCCGCGCGGCCTCCGCCCGCCGCTCCCGCGAGCGCGGCCGCACTCCGCTGTTCGACCAGTACGACGACGGCGCCGACGGACGCCCGCGCGCCGCCAACGAGTGAGGCGCAGGGCCGGGTCGGCCCGCCTCCCTGACCAGCCAGGAACGGATTTCCAAGCACCCGGACGGGGATGCTAGAGTTTCACTCGTTGCAAGGGCCTGTGGCGCAGTCCGGTAGCGCACCTCGTTCGCATCGAGGGGGCCAGGGGTTCAAATCCCCTCAGGTCCACTGCACATGAAGATCCCGCCCGATCGAAAGATCGGGCGGGATCTTTGCGTTGGGGCCCGCGCGGGCCCCGGCCTCAGTCCGGCAGGACGGCGAGGCGCAGCTCGCGCAGGCGGGCCGGGGCGGCGACGACCTCGTACGAAGTGATCCTGCCGGACTCGACGGTGAGGGTGAGGGCCAGGAGCAGGCGGCCGCCCGGGGCCACGACGATGCCGGGGGCGCCGTCGATCAGGGCGGTGGCCGCGTGCCGGGCGTTGGCGGTGAGCAGGACGGTCTCGCGGGCGACGGCCGCGGCGCCGCGGATCTCGGTGGCCGCGCCCAGGGGGAGCGCGGCGGGGTCGGCGCGGCGGACGACGTCGGGGGCCAGGACCGCGAGCAGGGCGTCGAGGTCGCTCGCCGCGGCCGGGGCGGCGG
>NZ_AOPZ01000552.1 GCF_000414115.1 Streptomyces aurantiacus JA 4570 | reverse complement strand
TGGGTGGGTGGGAAAACCCGGCGCGGAGCGGCGGCGAGAAGAGGGGGCGCCCGCCCCGGCGTACGGGGCGTGGCCGAGGCAGGAGACGGCGCCCGCCCGCGAGGGTGGCGGCACCGTTTTGACCCGTACGGGGCACGGCGGGTATTCTGCCTGTTCGTTATGTGTATTGGCTTTCTCATTCTCACGTGAGGGGCCCTTACACCGGCCCACCGGGCCGATGACCAGCGGCAGGACTCGGTTGCGTCACCGAGGTCCGCCAAGGCTGTCGTCCATCGTCCGAGGTGGCCTTGTCAGGACCCTTTCCCGAGGTTCGAGCTGGACCGAGGGAAACCCCACCTCTGAAGAAGCGAAGGCTACGAACCGTGCGTACGTACAGCCCCAAGCCCGGCGATGTGACCCGCCAGTGGCACGTCATCGACGCCCAGGATGTTGTCCTGGGACGCCTGGCGACCACTGCCGCCACCCTCCTGCGGGGCAAGCACAAGCCGATCTACGCGCCCCACGTCGACGCTGGTGACTTCGTCATCATCATCAACGCCGACAAGGTGCACCTGTCCGGCAACAAGCGGACCCAGAAGATGGCCTACCGCCACTCCGGCTACCCGGGCGGCCTCCGCTCGGTGCGCTACGACGAGCTGCTGGAGAAGAACCCCGAGAAGGCCGTCGAGAAGGCCGTCAAGGGCATGCTCCCCAAGAACACCCTGGGCCGTCAGATGCTCTCGAAGCTGAAGGTCTACGCGGGTGACCAGCACCCGCACGGCGCGCAGCAGCCGCAGCCGTTCGAGATCACCCAGGTCGCGCAGTAGTTCCGGCCACCCCCTAAGACGAAGAGAATCTGAGGAGCATCGTGGCCGAGACCACCGCTGAGCAGCCTGTCGACGAGACCGTCGACATCGAGCACTACACCACCGAGTCGGACGCGCCCGTCGAGGGCGAGTACACCTCGGAGTCCAACGCCGCGCGCTTCGGCGACCCGCAGCCGGCCGCCGGCCTGGGCCGTCGCAAGAACGCCATCGCCCGCGTCCGGATCGTCCCGGGCACCGGCAAGTGGAAGATCAACGGGCGCACGCTCGAGGACTACTTCCCGAACAAGGTCCACCAGCAGGAAGTCAACGAGCCCTTCAAGGTGCTCGAGCTGGACGACCGCTACGACGTCGTGGCCCGCATCGCGGGTGGCGGCGTGTCCGGCCAGGCCGGTGCGCTCCGTCTCGGTGTCGCCCGCGCCCTGAACGAGGCCGACGTGGACAACAACCGCGGCGCCCTCAAGAAGGCCGGCTTCCTCAAGCGCGACGACCGTGCGGTCGAGCGCAAGAAGGCCGGTCTCAAGAAGGCCCGCAAGGCCCCGCAGTACAGCAAGCGCTAAACATCGCTGCCTGCTAGTACTTCCCGAACGCCCCGGCGGCACCCTGTGTGCTGTCGGGGCGTTCGTTTATCGGCACCCCATGATCTGGGGTAGAAGTTCGACAGGCTGGGCGGCGGCCGAGGCCGTGCGGTGGAGCCGCTGAGATCACCGCGTCCGCGAGAACCAGCCGACCTCAATGTTCGGAGGACAGCAGTGGGACGACTCTTCGGCACGGACGGTGTGCGCGGTGTCGCCAACGCGGACCTGACGGCCGAGCTCGCGCTCGGTCTCTCGGTCGCCGCGGCGCATGTGCTCGCCGAAGCGGGCACCTTCGAAGGCCATCGCCCTACGGCGGTGGTCGGACGAGATCCGCGGGCGTCCGGGGAGTTCCTTGAGGCCGCCGTCGTCGCGGGCCTCGCCAGCGCGGGCGTGGACGTCCTGCGCGTCGGTGTGCTGCCCACCCCCGCGGTGGCCCATCTCACCGGTGCGCTGGGCGCCGACCTCGGCGTGATGCTCTCCGCCAGCCACAACGCGATGCCCGACAACGGCATCAAGTTCTTCGCCCGCGGCGGCCACAAGCTCGCCGACGAGCTGGAGGACCGCATCGAGTCCGTGTACGACGAGCACCGCACCGGTGCCCCCTGGCAGCGCCCCACGGGTGCGGGCGTCGGCCGCGTGACGACGTACGACGAGGGCTTCGACCAGTACGTCGCGCACCTCATCGGCGTGCTCCCCAACCGTCTCGACGGCCTCAAGGTCGTCCTGGACGAGGCGCACGGCGCGGCCGCCCGGGTCTCGCCGGAGGCGTTCGCGCGGGCCGGCGCGGAGATCATCACGATCGGCGCCAAGCCCGACGGCCTCAACATCAACGACGGCTGCGGCTCCACCCACCTCGGCCTGCTGAAGGCCGCCGTCGTCGAGCACGGCGCCGACCTCGGCATCGCGCACGACGGCGACGCCGACCGCTGCCTGGCCGTGGACCACACCGGCGCCGAGGTCGACGGCGACCAGATCCTCGCCGTGCTCGCCCTCGCGATGCGTGAGCGCGGCGCGCTGCGCCAGGACACCGTTGTCGCGACGGTCATGTCCAACCTGGGCTTCAAGCTCGCCATGGAGCGCGAGGGCCTGTCCCTGGTGCAGACGGGCGTCGGTGACCGGTACGTCCTGGAGTCGATGAAGGAGCACGGCTACGCCCTCGGCGGCGAGCAGTCCGGCCACGTCATCGTCCTGGACCACGCCACCACCGGCGACGGCACCCTCACCGGCCTGCTGCTCGCCGCCCGCGTCGCCGAGACGGGCCGGGGCCTCGCCGAGCTCGCCGCCGTCATGGAGCGGCTGCCGCAGGTCCTCATCAACGTCCCCGACGTCGACAAGTCGCGGGTGAAGACCTCGGCCGAGCTGTCCGCCGCCGTCGCCGACGCCGAGCGCGAGCTGGGCGCCACCGGCCGCGTACTGCTCCGCCCCTCCGGCACCGAGCCGCTGGTGCGGGTCATGGTCGAGGCCGCCGACATCGAGCAGGCCCGCTCGGTCGCCGGGCGCCTCGCCGACGTGGTGAAGTCCGCGCTGGGCTAGGCCAGTTCGCGTTTCCGCACGGTACGTTCGCGCTGCCGCGTCCAGAGCAGCTTCTGGGCGAGCAGCGTGAGCGTACCGGCGAGGACGATGCCGAGCAGGTTCAGGAGCAGCTGCTCGGTGGAGCCCCATGCCTGGTTGTACTTGCCGTAGCTGAAGGCGACCGCGGCGTTCGCCGCCGCCGGCACCGTCGTCACCGAGATCGCGACGCCCACCAGGGCCCCCGATTTCGCGGACGTCAGCGAGAGCGTGCCCGCGGCGCCCGCGAGGACGGCCACGACGAAGGAGAACCAGTCGGGCCGGTAGATGAAGTTGGTGTTGGGGCGCGCGGCGTCCAGGGCCTCGCCGTTGAAGAGGTCGACCGCGTCCATGAAGTAGCTGAAGCCGACGGTCGCCAGCATCGCCACCGCGAAGCCCACGAGCAGCGCGATCAGCGAACGCAGGGCGAGCCGCGGGGCGCGCTGGATCAGCGCCGTGCAGAAGCCCGCGAGGGGACCGAACTCCGGGCCCACCGCCATCGCGCCCACGATCAGGATCGCGTTGTCGAGGACCACACCGCACGCGGCGATCATCGTGGCGAGCGTGATGAAGGCGACGTACGTGACGGAGAGCGTGGACTCCTCGTGCGTGGCGTCCGTCAGGTGCTCCCACAGGACCGCGTCCGCGCCCTCGCCCGGCGCCTCGTCCTCGGCCTTGTCGGCCCGCAGGGACAGCGACAGGTCGATGTTCTCCAGGGCGATCGAGCCGTGCTTGTCGATCTCCAGGGCGCGCAGGCCCTCGATCAGCTCGTCGCCCGCCTCCCGGGCGACATCGCACATGACGATGTCGCCCGAGGGGTTGCGGGCGGCGCCCGAGACGACGGCCAGATGTGTGGTGCCCGGGGTCTTCTCGATCAGGCGCACCACGTCGTCGGTCCTGCCCGCCGGGGTGATCAGGCGCAGATGCAGCATGCCCGCACCTTAACGCGGGCCCGACGGGCCGCCGCGGGCCCGCGGGCCGCTCACAGCTTGCGCAGGCTCAGCCGCTGCACCTTGTGGTCGGGGCCCTTGCGGACGACGAGGGTGGCGCGGCCGCGGGTGGGGGCCACGTTCTCGAGCAGGTTCACCTTGTTGATGGTGCGCCAGGTCGTGCGGGCGTAGTCCAGGGCCTCCTCCTCGGAGACCTGCGTGTACTTGCGGAAGTACGAGGACGGGTTCTGGAAGGCGGTGGCCCGCAGCTTGCGGAAGCGGTTCAGGTACCAGCGCTCGATGTCCTCCGGCCGCGCGTCCACGTACACGCTGAAGTCGAAGTAGTCGGCGAGGCCCACGCGGGTGCGGCCGTCCTTGCCGGGCAGGGCGGGCTGCAGGACGTTCAGGCCCTCGACGATGAGGATGTCCGGGCGGCGGACCGTGAGGCGCTCGCCGGGCACGATGTCGTAGATCAGGTGGGAGTAGACGGGGGCTGTGACCTCGTCCTTTCCGGCCTTGATGTCCGCGACGAAGCGCGTGAGCGCCCTTCTGTCGTACGACTCCGGGAAGCCCTTGCGCGACATCAGGCCGCGGGCCTGCAACTCCTTGGTGGGCAGCAGGAAGCCGTCGGTGGTGACGAGTTCCACGCGCGGGTGCTCGGGCCAGCGGGAGAGCAGGGCCTGGAGGAGGCGGGCTACCGTCGACTTGCCGACGGCCACCGAGCCCGCGACCCCTATGACGAAGGGCGTGCCGGACTGCGCGGCCTTCTCGACGGTGTCGCCGAGGAACGTGTTCAGGGCGCCGCGCAGGCCGTCGGTCGCGCCGACGTACAGGTTGAGCAGGCGGGACAGCGGCAGATAGATGTCGCGGACCTCGTCGAGGTCGATGACGTCGCCGAGGCCGCGCAGCTTCTCGACCTCGGCGGCCGTGAGGGGGAGCGGCGTCTTGTTGCGCAGCGCGCTCCACTCGGATCGGGTGAGGTCGACATAGGGGGTCGCCTCCGGCTTGTGCCGGTGGGCGCCCCGTGGCGCCGCCTTCGCGGGCGCTGAGACCGAAGAGATCACAGTCCATTGTTACGGCTGTTTGAACGGGTGGGCGGGTGGGGTGCGTCACCTTGGGCGCCCGCGTCGTACGCGTCCGGGGTCGCACGGAGACGTACGCTTCCCGCTATGTGCGGAATCGTCGGATACGTCGGCTCGCAGTCGGCGCTCGAAGTGGTGCTGGCCGGGCTGCGACGGCTGGAGTACCGCGGCTACGACTCGGCCGGCGTGGCCGTCCTCGCCGACGGCGGGATCGCCGCGGCCAAGAAGTCCGGCAAGCTCGTCAACCTGGAGAAGGCCCTGGTCGACCAGCCGCTCCCGGCGGGTGCGGCCGGCATCGGGCACACCCGCTGGGCCACCCACGGCGGGCCCACGGACGCCAACGCCCACCCGCACCTCGACAACGCGGGGCGCGTCGCCGTCGTCCACAACGGCATCATCGAGAACTTCGCGGAGCTGCGGGCGGAGCTGGCCGCGCGCGGGCACGTCCTCGGCTCCGAGACGGACACCGAGGTCGTCGCGCATCTGCTCGCCGAGGAGTGCTCCGGCGGCGCGGACCTCGCCGCGGCCATGCGGCTCGTCTGCCGCCGCCTGAACGGGGCGTTCACGCTGGTCGCGGTGCACGCCGACGCGCCGGACGTGGTCGTCGGAGCGCGCCGCGACTCGCCGCTCGTGGTGGGCGTGGGGGAGGGCGAGGCGTTCCTCGCCTCCGACGTGGCCGCGTTCATCGCGCACACCCGCTCGGCCATTGAGCTGGGCCAGGACCAGGTCGTCGAGGTGCGGCGGGACGGTGGCGCCGGAGGCGCGGGAGGCGTGGGGGTGGTGGTGACGGACTTCGACGGGCGGCCCGCCGACGTACGGCACTTCCGCGTCGACTGGGACGCGGCCGCCGCCGAGAAGGGCGGCCACGCCTCCTTCATGCACAAGGAGATCGCCGAGCAGCCGCGCGCCGTCGCGGACACGCTGCTCGGCCGGATCGGCGCGGACGGCGAGCTGCTCCTCGACGAACTGCGCATCCCCGCCGCCGAGCTGCGCGAGGTCGACAAGGTCGTGGTCGTCGCGTGCGGGACCGCGTTCCACGCCGGGCTCATCGCCAAGTACGCCATCGAGCACTGGACGCGGATCCCCTGCGAGGTGGAGCCGGCCAGCGAGTTCCGCCACCGCGATCCGATCCTGGACGCCCGCACCCTGGTCGTCGCCGTCTCGCAGTCCGGCGAGACCATGGACACCCTGATGGCGCTGCGGCACGCCCGTGAGCAGGGCTCCCGCGTCCTCGCCATCTGCAACACCAACGGCTCCACGATCCCGCGCGAGTCGGACGCCGTGCTGTACACGCACGCCGGGCCCGAGGTCGCCGTCGCCTCCACCAAGGCGTTCCTGACGCAGCTCGTGGCCTGCTACCTCGTGGCCCTGTACCTGGGCCAGGTGCGCGGGACCAAGTGGGGCGACGAGATCCAGGGCGTGGTGCGGGACCTGGCCGGCATCGCCGGAGCGGTGGAGCGGGTCCTCGCGGACATGGAGCCCGTGCGCGCGCTCGCCCGGTCCCTGGCCGGGGCCGGGACCGTGCTGTTCCTCGGGCGGCACGTGGGGTACCCCGTCGCCCTGGAGGGTGCGCTGAAGCTCAAGGAACTCGCGTACATGCACGCGGAGGGGTTCGCCGCGGGCGAGTTGAAGCACGGGCCCATCGCGCTGGTCGAGGAGGGGCTGCCGGTGGTTGTGGTGGTTCCCTCGCCTCGCGGGCGGTCCGTCCTCCACGACAAGATCGTCTCCAATATCCAGGAGATCCGGGCCCGCGGCGCCCGCACGATCGTGATCGCGGAGGAGGGCGACGAGACGGTGCTTCCTTGCGCCGATCATGTGGTGTGGGTTCCGGTGACGCCTACGCTGCTTCAGCCGCTGGTGACCACGGTGCCGTTGCAGGTCTTTGCCTGTGAGCTGGCCGTGGCTCGGGGCAACGAGGTGGATCAACCGCGGAATCTGGCCAAGTCGGTGACCGTGGAGTGAGTACTTGGATGTGTTCTTGGATGTGTTCTTGAGTGGGTTCTTGAGGGTGAGTTTGTTCTTGAGTGCGGGAGACAGCTTTTGATCATCGGGGTGGGTATCGACGTGGCCGAGATCGATCGGTTCGCGCTCTCGCTGGAGCGGAGGCCCGGCATGCGCGAACGCATCTTCGTCGAGCGGGAGTTGTTCCTGCCCAGCGGGGAGCGGCGCGGCATCGCCTCCCTCGCCGCTCGGTTCGCCGCCAAGGAGGCCCTCGCCAAGGCGCTCGGCGCGCCCGCGGGGCTGCGCTGGATCGACGCGGAGGTGTACGTCGAGGAGAGCGGGCAGCCCCGCCTGCGGGTCTCGGGGACGGTGGCCGCGCGCGCCGAAGCGCTGGGGGTGCGGGGGTGGCATGTGTCGATGAGCCATGACGCGGGGGTCGCTTCGGCGGTGGTCATCGCGGAGGGGTAGGCGGTGCGCGAGACTGGCGGGATGCGTACTGCGTACTGCGTGGAGAGTGTCCGGGCCGCCGAGCGCGCGCTGATGGCCCGCCTGCCGGAGGGCGCCCTGATGCAGCGGGCCGCCGCCGGGCTCGCTGTGGCCTGCGGGCAGTTGCTCGGGAAGGTGTACGGGGCGCGGGTCGTGCTCCTCGTCGGGAGCGGGGACAACGGGGGTGACGCCCTGTACGCCGGGGCCCGGCTCGCGCGGCGCGGGGCCGGGGTCACCGCCGTGCTGCTTGCCCCGGGGCGGGTGCACGCGGGTGGGCTTGCCGCTTTGCGGGGGGCTGGGGGGCGGGTTGTCGACGCTGTGGTGGGGGGCGGGGATGGCTCCGGCGGTGGAGCTGGCTCCGGCGGTGGAGCCGGTGGTGGGGATGGTTCCGGTGGTGGGGATGCGGGGGCCGGTGGGGGTGATCTTGCGGAGGGTGCGCTTGCCGCCGTGGCGCGGGCTCGGCTCGTCGTCGACGGGGGATCGTCGGCATCGGCGGCAAGGGCGGGCTGCGGCCCCTCGCCGCCCGGCTCGTGCGCGCCGCCGAGGACTCCGGCGCCCTGATCGTCTCCGTCGACCTGCCCAGCGGCGTGGACGCCGACACCGGGCAGGTGCCCGGCGACGCCGTGCGCGCCGACGCGACCGTGACCTTCGGTACGTACAAGCCCGGCCTGCTCGTCGACCCCGCCCGTGAGTACGCCGGGGCCGTGCGGCTCGTCGACATCGGCCTCGGTGGTGAACTCGGTGCGTACGAGCCCGAGTTGGAAGCCCTTCAGTACGCCGACGTGCAGCGGCTGCTGCCCGTGCCCGGCGCCGAGAGCGACAAGTACCGGCGCGGTGTCGTCGGCGTCGTCGCCGGGTCCGCCCGCTACCCGGGCGCCGCCGTGCTCTGCGTCGCCGGCGCGCTGCGCGGGGGCGCCGGCGCCGTCCGGTACGTGGGGCCCGCCGCCGACGCCGTCATCGCCCGCTTCCCGGAGGCCCTCGTCTCCGACGGGCCGCCCGCCAAGGCCGGGCGCGTGCAGGCGTGGGTCGCCGGGCCGGGGCTCGGGGACGACGCGGGGCGGCTGCGTGACGTCGTGGACGCCGACGTGCCCGTGCTCATCGACGCCGACGGGCTGCGGCTCGTCGACCGCGACGCCGTGCGTGCGCGTACCGCGCCGACGCTGCTCACGCCGCACGCCGGGGAGGCGGCCGCGTTGCTCGGGGTGTCCCGGGGCGAGGTCGAGGCCGGGCGGCTCGACGCCGTGCGGGAGTTGGCGGCGCGGTACGGGGCCACGGTGCTGCTCAAGGGGTCCACCACGGTGGTCGCGGAGGCGCGTGGTGGGGGCGCGGTGCGGGTCAATCCGACGGGGACGTCGTGGCTGGCCACCGCCGGGAGCGGGGACGTGCTCTCGGGGCTTGCCGGGTCGTTGCTCGCGGCGGGGCTCGGGGCTCGGGACGCGGGGGCGGTGGGGGCGTTTCTGCACGGGCTCGCGGGGCGGCTGGCGGCCGAGGGGGCGCCCGTGGGGGCGCAGGACGTGGCGGATGCTGTGCCGTTGGCGTGGCGGGACGTGGGGGCGTAGTTCGGGGGTTCTCTTTCTCTGCGGCTCTCCCCTCGGTGGGGGTGCTGCTCGCCTGTTGTTCGGTTGTGGGGCGGGGCCGCGGCGCGTCCCCTCCGGTCCGTTGGCGGCTTCCCTCCGGTGGGGGTTGCGGCCCCTTCGGCCGCGCCCCGGCGGGGCGCGACGTTCCCGGCGCCGGATGCCGCTCCCCACTGTGGGCAGTCGTTCCGCAGGGCGGCTCCCGACCCTTAAAGGCAGCCCAGGGCGACGGTGCGGGTATGTGGGGGGGGAGAGGTGGCGTGGGGACCTTCGGCGGTGGGTGGGCGGGGGGCTCTGAGAGACTTGGGCGCGATGACTGAGACTGTGCTGCCGCGCGTGCGCGCGGAGATCGACCTCGCCGCCCTGCGGGCCAACGTGCGCGCCCTGCGCGCCCGCGCGCCCCACGCGGCCTTCATGGCCGTGGTGAAGGCGGACGGCTACGGCCACGGAATGATCCCGTGCGCCCGCGCCGCCCGGGACGCGGGCGCCACCTGGGTGGGCACCGCCACCCCGGAAGAGGCACTCGCGCTGCGCGCGGCCGGCATCGGCGGCCGCGTGCTGTGCTGGCTCTGGACCCCGGGCGGCCCCTGGCGCGACGCCGTCGAGGCCGACCTGGACGTGACGGTGAGCGGCATGTGGGCCCTGCGCGAGGTCACCGAGGCGGCCCGCGCCGCCGGCCGCACCGCCCGCGTCCAGCTCAAGGCGGACACCGGCCTCGGCCGCAACGGCTGCATGCCCGGCGACTGGCCCCAGTTGGTCCGCGAGGCACTGGGCGCCGAGGCCGCCGGCCTCGTCTCGGTCACCGGGCTGTGGTCCCACTTCGCCTGCGCCGACGAGCCCGGGCACCCGTCCATCCAGGGCCAGCTCGACGTCTTCCGCGAGATGGTGGCGTACGCCGAAGAGCGCGGGATACGCCCCGAGGTGCGGCACATCGCCAACTCCCCGGCCACGCTGACCCGGCCGGACACCCACTTCGACCTCGTCCGCCCCGGCATCGCCATGTACGGCGTCTCGCCGAGCCCCGAGATCGGCACCCCGCAGGACTTCGGCCTGCGCCCCGTCATGACGGTCGCCGCCGCCCTGGCCTCCGTGAAGCACGCCCCGGCGGGACACGGCGTGAGCTACGGCCATCACTACACGACCCCCGGCGCCACCACGCTGGGCCTGGTCCCCGCCGGGTACGGCGACGGCATCCCGCGGCACGCCTCCGGCTCCGGACCCGTCCTCGTGGACGGCAAGTGGCGGACGGCCGCGGGGCGGATCGCCATGGACCAGTTCGTAGTCGACCTCGGCGGTGACGAACCGCCGGCCGGTTCGGAGGCCCTGCTCTTCGGGCCCGGCGACCGCGGTGAGCCGACCGCCGAGGACTGGGCCCGCGCGGCCGACACCATCGCGTACGAGATCGTGACCCGCATCGGTTCCCGTGTTCCGCGCGTCTATGTGAACGAGGGCTCGGCCGGCGACTGAGGCCGGGCGGAACGACGACCAGCAGAGGAGCGGGCACGTGGGCGAGGGCAGCACGGGGGCGGCCGCCGTGGGGGCGGTGGCGGAGGCCGCCGGGTCGGCGGGCACGACCTGGCGGCGCGCCGGGCTCGCGGGCGCCGCCATAGGGGTCGTCGCCGCGGGCGCCGCCGCGGGCGTCGCCATAGAGCGGATGACCGTCGGGCGCGGCATGCGCAAGAAGGCCCGCCTCGCCCTCGACGCCTCGGGCCCCTACGGCTCGCTGCGCGGCATGCCCGGCAAGGCGTACGCGGACGACGGCACCGAGTTGGCGTACGAAGTGGAGGAGGTGGAGCCGGGCGAGGGTGAGGGCGCTCAGGCTCCGCGCAGGCGGCGGCTCTTCGGGCGCAAGGCCCCCGCTCCGGTCACCGTCGTCTTCAGTCATGGCTACTGCCTCGGTCAGGACTCCTGGCACTTCCAGCGGGCCGCGCTGCGGGGCGTGGTGCGGTCCGTCTTCTGGGACCAGCGCAGCCACGGCCGCTCCGGTCGCGGTGTGGGGCAGCTACAGGACGGCAAGCCCGTCTCCATCGACCAGCTCGGCCGCGATCTGAAGGCCGTCATCGACGCCGCCGCGCCCGAGGGGCCGCTGGTGCTCGTCGGCCACTCCATGGGCGGGATGACGACCATGGCCCTCGCCGATCAGTTCCCCGAGCTGATCCGTGAGCGGGTCGTGGGTGTCGTGCTTGTGGGGACGTCCTCCGGCAAGCTCGGGGAAGTCAGCTTCGGGCTTCCGGTCGCCGGCGTGAACGCCGTCCGGCGTGTCCTGCCCGGCGTGCTGAAGGCGCTCGGTTCGCAGGCCGCCCTGGTGGAGAAGGGGCGGCGGGCCACCGCCGACCTGTTCGCGGGCATCATCAAGCGCTACTCGTTCGCCTCCAAGGACGTCGACCCGGCGATCGCCCGGTTCGCCGAGCGGCTGATCGAGTCCACGCCCATCGATGTCGTCGCGGAGTTCTACCCCGCCTTCGCCGAGCACGACAAGGCCGAGGCCCTCGTGCACTTCGCCGGGCTGCCTGTGCTGGTCCTCGCGGGGGACAAGGACCTCGTCACCCCCAGTGAGCACAGTGAGGCCATCGCGGATCTGCTTCCCGACGCCGAGCTCGTGCTCGTCCCCGACGCCGGGCACCTGGTCATGCTGGAGCACCCGGAGGTCGTGACCGACCGCATCGCGGACCTGCTGGTGCGTGCGGGCGCCATGCCGGAGACGGACGGAGCGCGCACGCAGAGCGGCTAACGTGGCCGTCATGGAAGCACCGCACAACCCGGCCCCCGCCACCACCCTCAAGATCACCGTCAACTCGCCGGAACAGATGGGCGAGTTGGGCCGCCGCCTCGCCAAGATCCTGCGCCCCGGAGACCTCGTCATGCTCACCGGCGAGCTCGGCGCGGGCAAGACGACGCTGACCCGCGGCCTCGGCGAGGGCCTCGGCGTACGCGGCGCCGTCACCTCGCCGACCTTCGTCATCGCCCGCGTGCACCCGTCCCTCGGCGACGGTCCGCCCCTGGTGCACGTGGACGCGTACCGCCTGGGCGGCGGGCTCGACGAGATGGAGGACCTGGACCTCGACGTGTCCCTGCCGGACTCCGTGATCGTCGTCGAGTGGGGCGACGGCAAGGTCGAGGACCTCTCCGACGACCGTCTGCACGTCGTCATCCACCGTGCCGTCGGAGATACCACGGACGAGGTACGCGAAGTGACGCTGCGCGGGCTCGGCGAGCGCTGGGCGGCGGCGGACCTGACGGTCCTGTCGGCGTGAGAGCGGCCAGGGCCGACGGGTTCTCGTCGGTTCGCCCGAACTTTCCGACAAGCCGTCGGCAAGATGTTGCGCGGCAAGCGTCGCCCGTGGTCACATGGATACCAGGTCCTGGTTAGGTCTGCCTAACCACGTCTGCTCGCGGAGCCCCGGGAGGCGTCCATGCCGGCTTCAGAACGTGATGCGCAGTCTCAGCCGCACGGGCTTTCGGCGCGGCCGGGGCAGTCGTCCCTCTCGTCCGGCTGCTCGATGAGCGACCTGCTGGCGTCCTGCGCCGCCGCGAGCGCGGTCTCCACGCCGCCCGCGGCGCCGGAGCACCCCGCCGCCGCGCCGGCCGAGGAGCGGCGGCGCGACGCCGCGTAGGCGGGACGGCCGGGGCCCGGTGGGCGGCCCGGGCCCTACTTGACGACGACGACCTTCGTGTCCATCAGGGCGAAGTCCCACATCGCGTTGCCGTCGGCGCGGGACGAGCGGATGCCGCCCGTCTTCTTCGCCGGGTCCGGCTTCTGCGTCGAGCCGTTGAGCGCCGCGCTGAACCCGACCGCTATGCCGTCGACGTTCGTGAACCGCACGACGTGCTCGATCTGCACCCCGTCCGACCCTATGACCTGCCCCGTGCGCGAGGACACGGCGTACGACCCGGTCGCCGGGTCGACCGTGCTCGGCGTCACCTCGTACGTCCGCTTCACCTTGCCGGAGTCGCCGACCAGCCACACCCGGTCGCCGCCCAGGGAGTACACGACGCGCTTGCCCTGGCCGGACGCGGCCGGCAGCTTCAGCGGGTCCTTGTCCTTGGGGGAGCTCGAAGGGCCTGACGAGGACTTGTCCGGGCGGGCGTTGAGGTCGGCCGGGGCGTTCGCGGACGCCTGGTAGGCGAGGAAGCCGACCACGGCGAGCGCCGCCGCGGTGAGCCCGGCCACGAATCCCGAGCTGCTCCTGGACACTGCGCCACCTCTCCCAACGTACGGCTATGGGGTGACGGTAGCAGCAGGCGTGCCCCTGCCCGGGTCGGCCGTGCGCCGGGCGCCGGAGCCGTAGGCTGTTTGCGTGCTCTTGCTCGCTCTGGATACCGCCACCCCCGCTGTGACCGTCGCCCTGCACGACGGCACGTCCGTCATCGCCGAATCGAGCCAGGTCGACGCCCGGCGCCACGGTGAGCTGCTGCTCCCGGCCGTGCACCGCGTCCTCGCCGACGCGGGCCTGAGACTCGACGCGGTCACGGCCGTCGTCGCCGGCGTCGGCCCCGGTCCGTACACCGGACTGCGCGTCGGCCTGATGACCGCCGACACCTTCGGCCTGGCCCTCGGCGTCCCGGTGCACGGCGTGTGCACGCTGGACGGGCTCGCGTACGCGTCGGGCATCGAGGACGGGCCGTTCGTCGTGGCGACGGACGCGCGCCGCAAGGAGGTCTACTGGGCGCGGTACGAGGACGCGCGGACACGGGTGGGCGGTCCCGCCGTGGACCGGCCCGCGGACATCGCCGAGGAGGTCGCGGGCCTTCCGGCCGTCGGCGCGGGCGCCGCACTCTACCCGGACGCGTTCGCGGACGTCCGCGGCCCCGAGCACGTCACGGCCGCCGCGCTCGCCTCGCTGGCCGCGGAGAAGCTGGCCGCGGGCGAGGAACTCCTCGAACCCCGCCCGCTGTACCTGCGCCGGCCGGACGCGCAGGTGCCCAAGAACTACAAGGTGGTCACGCCCCAGTGACCACCGTGCCCCCCGAGCCCTCCGTGCCTCCCGAGACACAGCCCCACGCCGCCGAGCTGCGCGAGATGCGCTGGTGGGACATCGACCCCGTGCTCGCCCTGGAGAAGGAGCTCTTCCCGGACGACGCCTGGTCGCGCGGCATGTTCTGGTCCGAGCTGGCGCACGCGCGCGGGCCCGGCTCCACGCGCCGCTATCTGGTGGCGTACGAAGGCGACCGCCTCGTCGGCTACGGCGGGCTCGCCGTGGCGGGCACGGACTCCGACGGCGGCGCGGCCGTGGCCGCCGACGTGCAGACCATCGCGGTCGCCCGCGACCACTGGGGCACCGGCCTCGGCGCCCGGCTGCTCACGGAGCTGCTGCGGCACGCCACGGCCTTCGAGGCCACCGAGGTGATGCTCGAGGTCCGCGTGGACAACGAACGGGCCCAGAAGCTGTACGAGCGCTTCGGCTTCGAGCCGATCGGCTTCCGCCGCGGCTACTACCAGCCCGGCAATGTGGACGCGCTGGTGATGCGCCTGTCCGACCCCTCCGCCGTCCCGGCCCACTCCGTGAACGGCACCCCCGACTCCGCCCCCGACCCCGCGGCCGACGGCTCGTCCGGCGGCCCCACCGACGGCCGGGCCCCTGGCCCGCTGAACGGCGTACAAGGAACCGAGATCCATGGCTGACTCCCGTGACGAGCCCCTCGTCCTCGGCATCGAGACCTCCTGCGACGAGACGGGCGTCGGCGTCGTCCGCGGCACGACGCTGCTCGCGGACGCGGTCGCGTCCAGCGTCGACGAGCACGCGCGCTTCGGCGGCGTGGTGCCGGAGGTGGCGTCCCGCGCCCACCTGGAGGCGATGGTCCCCACCATCCAGCGCGCCCTGAAGGACGCGGGGGTGAGCGCGAAGGACCTCGACGGCATCGCCGTCACCGCGGGCCCCGGCCTCGCCGGCGCGCTGCTCGTCGGCGTCTCGGCGGCGAAGGCGTACGCGTACGCGCTCGGCAAGCCGCTGTACGGCGTGAACCACCTGGCGTCGCACATCTGCGTGGACCAGCTGGAGCACGGGTCGCTGCCGGAGCCGACGATGGCCCTGCTGGTGTCCGGCGGCCACTCCTCGCTGCTGTTGTCCACCGACATCACCTCGGACGTACGTCCCCTGGGGTCGACGATCGACGACGCGGCGGGGGAGGCGTTCGACAAGATCGCCCGCGTGCTGAACCTGGGCTTCCCCGGCGGCCCGGTCATCGACCGCTACGCGCGCGAGGGCGACCCGGAGGCCATCGCCTTCCCGCGCGGTCTGACGGGTCCGCGCGACGCGGCGTACGACTTCTCCTTCTCCGGGCTCAAGACATCGGTGGCGCGCTGGATCGAGGCGAAGCGGGCCGCGGGCGAGGACGTTCCGGTGCGGGACGTGGCGGCCTCGTTCCAGGAGGCCGTCGTGGACGTGCTGACCCGCAAGGCGGTGCGGGCCTGCAAGGACGAGGGCGTGGAGCACCTGATGATCGGTGGCGGCGTGGCCGCGAACACGCGGCTGCGGGCGCTGGCGCAGGAGCGGTGCGAGAAGGCCGGGATCCGGCTGCGCGTGCCCCGGCCCAAGCTGTGCACGGACAACGGCGCGATGGTGGCCGCGCTCGGCGCGGAGATGGTGGCCCGCAACCGGGCGGCGTCGGACCTGGGGCTCTCGGCGGACTCGTCGCTGCCGGTGACGGAGCCGCATGTGCCGGGGGCGCACGCGCACGCCCACGATCACGACCACGTGCACGAGGTCAGCAAGGACAACCTCTACTCATGAGCGTCGCGTTGATGTGGGAGGCCCGGGCCGTCGACGGCCGGGGGCCCGAGCTGCTCGCGTGGGCGCGGGCCCAGACGTTGGCGCCCGCGCCCTCGCGCCGGGAGACCTTCCAGGCCCCGCAGGACCGGGTCCTCGTGATCACGTGGTGGGACGCGGCCTACGACGCGGACCTGCCCGAACTGGCGGATCCGCCGGGTGAGTTGGTGTCCCGGTCACCTCACCGGTGGCGGTTCCAGTCGCTGGGTGAGGGCTGAGCTCCGTACGGGGCCGGGGCCCGCCGGTCCGCCTGCGTCGCGAGGAGCGCGATCACGACCACGATCTGGAGCGGGATCGTGGCGAACGGCGTCAGGATGCTGAGCGTCCCGACCGTCGAGTCCCAGTAGTGGTCGAATCCGTCGTCGAAGGCCGGGACCAGGGCGCGCACGTCGAAGTAGGTCGAGGCGAACGCCAGCGCGAGCGCGGCGCCGCGTGCCGCCGGGCGCCCGGCGAGCAGCAGGACGCCGACGAGCAGCGGCGCGACCACCATGACCAGGGTGTAGAAGGTGTGCGGGAGCGGGAGGCCCTTCGAGGCGTCGACTGCGGCCCGGAAGAACTCGCTCGCGCCGTCGCCGGGCGTAGCCCCCATGAAGTAGACGTCGTCCTGGGTGAGGATGTAGATCAGCCAGCCCAGCGCGATCGCGCCGCACAGCAGCAGCGCGACGCCTGCCGCCACGAAGCCCGGCCCTGCCGCCACGAAGCCCGGCCGGACCCGGCGTCCGGTGACGGGCCGCGGGCCGTAGGGGACGCCGTACGGGGCGTACGCGGGCGGCGGCGGGGCATCCGCGTACGGGTACGGCGGGGCGTCCGCGTACGGCGGGGCGGCTTGGGGCGGCGGGG
>NZ_AOPZ01000551.1 GCF_000414115.1 Streptomyces aurantiacus JA 4570 | reverse complement strand
CCCCGGGCCGTGTGGACGGCGCTGCCGGGGCCGCAGTGGGCCGACGAGATCGCCCGGGCCGTGCAGGCCACGCTCGCCTCGGGACGCGGCGCCCTCGTCGTCGTACCGGCGGGACGGCCCGCCGCGCGCGTGGACGCGGCCCTGCGGGAGCGCCTCGGCGAGGGGCAGCACGCCGTCCTGACCGCCGACGCGGGGCAGGAGCGGCGGTATCGGGAGTGGCTGGCCGTGCGGCGCGGGGCGGTGCGGGCCGTCGTCGGGACGCGTGCGGCCATGTTCGCCCCGGTGCGCGATCTCGGGCTCGTCGTGGTGTGGGACGACGGCGACGCGAGTCATGCGGACGAGAACGCTCCGTTTCCGCATGTGCGCGAGGTCCTCGAGCTGCGCGCCGCACGGGACAAGTGCGGCTTTCTGCTGGGCAGTTGGGGGTGCACGGTCGAGGCCGCGCAGCTCGTGGAGAGCGGGTGGGCGGCGCCGATGGTCGCCGGCCGTGAGCAGGTGCGGGCCGCCGCTCCGCTGGTGCGGACCGTGGGGGACGGCGACCTCGCGCGCGACGAGGCCGCGCGGGCCGCGCGGCTGCCCACCCTCGCCTGGCGGGCCGCCCGCGAGGGGCTGAAGCACGGGCCCGTCCTGGTGCAGGTGCCGCGGCGCGGGTACGTTCCGCGGCTCGCGTGCGAGTGGTGCCGGGAGCCC
>NZ_AOPZ01000550.1 GCF_000414115.1 Streptomyces aurantiacus JA 4570 | reverse complement strand
GGCGGCCCGACGGGCCCTGGGCGCCGTCGGCCGCGGCGGCCCTCGTCCTCGCGGGCGCCGTCGCGCCCGGCATGTGGTGCGCCCGGCTCTTCGCCGTGCGGGCGGGCGGCAGGCTCGGCGCCAGCCGGGGACTCGCCGAATTCACCGCGTCCGTACGGCCGTTGCTGATCATCGTGTTCACACTGTTCCTGTGCGCGATGGGCGTACTGCTCACCGGAGTCGCCGCCCTGCCGGTGCCCGGCCCGGACGCGGCCCTCACACTGACCGGCGCCGCCGCGCTCGCCGCGCTCCTGTGGCTCGGCCGGATGCTCCGCACCCATGGCGCCCGCCGGGCCCCCGCCCTCGTCTACGCGACAGTCGGCGCCACACAGGCGGCGGCCGTGGCCCTGGTGCTCGCGGGGCGCCTGCCGGGCTGCGGATTCCTCGCGGCGCCCGTCGAACGCCTGGTCGCCGAGGGTGGCACCGGCGCGGTCGCCGCCCTCGCCTGCGGCGCCGGAGCCGCGGTGCTCCTCGCCCGCGCGATCCGGGTCCTCGGCCGGGCCTCCGCACACGTCCTGGGCCGCGCCTCCGCGCACGTCCTGGGCCGGGCCTCCGCACACGCGACCGCGGGTGGTGCGCGGTGAGCGCGTTACCCCCGCCCCGGCGCCCCGGTGCGCTCCACCAACCCGGAGCGCACCGCCGCCCGGGAGCAGCGTGCCGCCACCCCGGCGCGCCC
>NZ_AOPZ01000549.1 GCF_000414115.1 Streptomyces aurantiacus JA 4570 | reverse complement strand
GGGTGGGAACAGCCGCCGCGCAGCGGCGGCGCACGGCTGCCGCCCCGAGGCCCACGGGGCACAAGGTGGCGAGGGGTACGTCACTGTTCCTACAGTGATGAAATGCGCACCGACGAGCCCCGCGAGCAGGTGGGGGACCCCTCCCTGCCTCCCGACCGGGACTCCCTCCCGCCCGTGGGCGCCGTCCTCACGGCCATCGCCACCGGCCTGTGGCGCTGGGACAACGCCACCGGGGTCGTCACCCTCGACGCCGAGGCGGCCCGCCTGCTGGGCCTGCCGCCGCACGCGCGGATCACCACCGAGGCGGCCGTACGCTCCCGTTTCCACCCCGTCGACTGGAACGAGATCCACGGCATCGTGCAGCTCGCCGTCGCCGAGGGCACCCTCGCCGAGGCCCGGCTGCGGATCATGGACGACCAGGGCCGCCACGTGCTGCGTACGGTACGCAGCCGCACCAAGCCGATCGTCCACGACGAGGCGAGCACGTACGAGCTGATCGGCACCATCCAGGAGGTCTCCGAGCCCGCCCCGGGAGCGGCCGCCCGCACCCCGGTGACGGGCGACTGGCGCCGCTCCCGCGAGGCGTTCCTGCTGGACGCGGGCCGCGCGCTCGCGGAGGCACGCTCCACGGAGGAGGTGCTGCGGGTCGCCGCGGGCCTGTCCATGCCGGGGTTCTCGCCGGACGGGCTCGCCGTCTTCGGCGCCAAGGCCGACCGCCTGACCGTCGTCGGCCACCACGGACACCACGGCTACGGAGACGACGATCCGCTCGCCTCCATGCCCCTGGACACCGACTATCCCGCCGCCGAGGTGCTGCGCACCGGCCGCGCCGTCTACCTGTCCTCTCCGGAGGAGTACCGCCGCCGCTACCCGACCACCTGGCCGCTGGCGTCCCGCTTCGAGCGGCAGTCGTGGGCGTTCCTGCCGCTGACCGTCGCGGGCCGCACCATGGGCGCGTGGATGGCGGCGTTCACGTACCCCGTGTCGTTCACGCCCGACGAGCGCTCCGTCCTGACGACGGTCGCCCGCATGCTGGCGCAGGCCCTGTCGCGGGCCGGGGTCGCGGAGTCCGAGCGGGAGCTGACGGAGGGCCTGCAGCGCTCCATGCTGCCGATGCTGGGCCCGGAGATCCCGGGCATGAGCGTGGCCGCACGCTACGTACCGACGGGCGGCGGCCTCCAGGTCGGCGGCGACTGGTACGACGTGATCCCGCTGCCCAGCGGCCGCATCGCCTTCGTCATCGGCGACGTACAGGGCCACGACGTGCGGGCGGCGGGACTGATGGGGCAGTTGCGCATCGCCCTGCGCGCGTACGCCTCCGAGGGGCACCGCCCGGACGCGGTGCTCTCGCGCGCCACCCGCTTCCTGTCCGGCATCACGGACGGCATCACCTACGGCTCGACGGACACCCGCGACGACCACGACGGCAAGGACATCGCCGGTGACCCGCGCTTCGCGACGTGTCTCTACGTAGAGGCCGATCCGACGACCGGCGTCCTGGAGATCGCCCGCGCGGGCCACCCCGAGCCGGTCATACGCATGAGCGACGGAACGGTCCTGCAGCGGCCCATCGCGGGCGGCCTGCCGCTCGGCATCGACCCGGACGCCGACTATCCGACGACCCGCCTCGTCCTGGTCGCCGGCGAGACCATGCTGGTCTGCACGGACGGCCTCATCGAGACCGGCGGCCACGACCTGGAGACGGGCTGGTCGCGGATCCGCAAGGTCCTGGAGGACTACGAAGACGGCGCGGAGCGCCCGGAGCGCGCGGATCACGCGGACCGCGGGGGCCCCGAGACGTACGACGTGTACGAGGCGCAGGCCGCCGAGAGCGAGGGCCTGGAGGCGCTCGCCGACACCCTCGTGCAGGCCGTGCACGGGCCCTCCTCGCACCACACGACGGGACCGCTCGCCGACCGCCGCGAGGACGACATAGCGGTCCTGCTGCTGCGCCGCACCGGCCACCCGGAGCAGCGCGCCCGCACCCGCCGCACCATGCTGACCATCGCGCAGGCCGAGCCGGAGCGGGTGGCGGGCGCCCGCGGGCACCTGCGGGACCTGCTGCACGACTGGGCGGACCCCGACCAGGTCGACTCGGCGGTCCTGCTGGTCTCCGAGATGATCACCAACGTGCTCGTGCACACCGACGGCGACGCGCTCCTGGTCGCCGAGGTCACCGGCGAGGAGGGCACCCGCAGGCTGCGGGTGGAGGTCGCCGACAGCAGCGACGACCTGCCGCACAAGCGCCACCCCGGCGAACTCGCCTCGTCCGGGCGCGGGTTGGTGCTCATGGAGCTGCTCGCCGAGCGGTGGGGGGTGGATCCGCGGGGCGAGGGGAAGAGCATCTGGTTCGAGCTCTACGAAGCGTCTCCGGGGGCCGGTCCCGAGCCCGGCGGCGCGGTCGAGGGGGCCGTCGGGGAGGCGGGCGGGGCCGAGGCGCCGTAGCGGGCGCGCAGTTCGGAGACGACGCCGAAGGCGGCGGCCGTCAGCGGCACGGCGAGCAGCATCCCGATGATCCCGGCGACGGACGCCCCCGCGGTGATCGCCAGCATCACCACCGCCGGGTGCATCTGCACGGTGCGGCTCTGGATCATCGGCTGGAGCACGTGCCCTTCGAGGACCTGCACGGCGAGCACCACGCCGAGCGCCCACAGCGCGATCGCCAGGCCGCGGTCGGCGAGCGCGACGAGCACGGCGATGGCGCCGGACAGGAACGCCCCCAGGTACGGGATGTACGCGCCGACGAAGACCAGCGCCCCGAGCCCGGCGGCGCCCGGAACGCGCAGGATCAGCAGCCCCACGGTGATGCACACGGCGTCGATGAGCGCGATGAACGTGGTGCCGCGCATGAAGCCCTCGACGGCCGTGAAGGCGCGGCGCGCCATCGCCTCGACGGTGTCGGCGGACGACGCGGGCACCAGCGAGCGCAGCGCGCCCGCGGTCTTGTGCGAGTCCCGCAGGAAGAAGAACACCAGCAGCAGCGCGAGCACGGCGGTGGCGATCATCTCGCCCACCACGCTGATCCCGCTGACCACACCGGACGCGGCGGTGCCGCCGAACTTGCCCAGCAGGTCCTTGGAGTTGGACGCGAGGTCCTCCAGCGAGGTGCCCGCCGCGCCGAAGTGCTTCGACAGGTCACCGGCGGCGTTCTTCAGGGACGAGATGATCTGGTCCCCGGTGTCGATGAGGGCCGCGACGACGATGTACGTCGCCCCGCCGACGACCGCGAGCACGGCCGCGCAGGTCAGTCCCGCCGCGAGGGAGCGGTGCACCCGCATCTTCACGAGCCGCCGGTACAGCGGCCCGAGCAGCGCCGTCCCGAGCAGCGCGAGCAGCACGGGCGTGACGGCCGTCTTCAGCACCGTGCACAGCCACACCCCGACCCCGGCCACACCGGCGACGAGCAGAACGACCAGGCACCAGGCGGCCACGCGCCGCACGACCTCGGGCAGAAGGGTATGCACGCTCCCACCCGAGCACGGGGGTACGGCCTACGCATGCGGGGCGTAGGCCGTACGGACGTCCCCCAGGGTGGGCTCACCTGCCGTTCCCGGGTGTGGTCTACATGCCGTGGACGGCGGGCACCGACCCCAGCAGGCCCTTCTGGAAGTCCTCGAAGGCCTGCTGCAGCTCCGCGCGGGTGTTCATCACGAACGGCCCGTAGTGCGCCATCGGCTCCCGGATGGGCTGCCCGCCGAGAAGCACGACCTCCAGGTCGGGCGTGTGGGAGTCCTGCTTCTCGTCCGCCCGCACGGTCAGCGACCCGCCCGCTCCGAAGACGGCGGTCTGCCCGAGCTGGACGGGCCTCCGCTCCGCCCCGACGGTCCCGCGCCCCGCCAGCACATAGGCGAGCCCGTTGAAGTCCTCCCGCCAGGGAATCGTTACTTCAGCCCCGGGCCGCACGGTCGCGTGGATCATGGTGATCGGCGTGTGGGTGATCCCGGGCCCCTGGTGACCGTCCAGCTCACCGGCGATGACCCGCAGCAGCGCGCCGCCGTCCCCGGTGGTCAGCAACTGCACCTGCCCGCCCCGGATGTCCTGGTACCGGGGATCCATCATCTTGTCCCTGGCCGGCAGGTTCACCCAGAGCTGGAGCCCGTGGAAGAGCCCGCCGGACATGACGAGCGACTCCGGCGGCGCCTCGATGTGGAGCAGCCCGGAGCCGGCCGTCATCCACTGGGTGTCGCCGTTGCGGATGGTGCCACCGCCGCCGTTGGAGTCCTGGTGCACGAAGGTGCCGTCGATCAGGTACGTCACGGTCTCGAAGCCGCGGTGCGGGTGCCAGGGCGTGCCCTTGGGCTCCCCGGCGGCGTACTCCACCTCGCCCATCTGGTCCATCATGATGAACGGGTCGAGGTACTTGTAGTTGATCCCGGCGAACGCGCGGCGCACCGGGAACCCTTCGCCCTCGAAGCCGCCCGGCGCGGTCGTCACGGCGAGCACGGGGCGCGCCACGGCGTCGGCCGGGGCGGTCACCTTGGGCAGGGTCAGCGGATTCTCGACGGTCACTGCAGGCATGGGATGGACCTCCTTGTACGCTCAGATTAGTTGAACGTAGAACTTTCTGCCACCTGGAACACGGAACGCCCGGAGGGCATTCCCTCCGGGCGTCCGGGTGATCGAGAGAGGTGGGGTCCTTGGCCGAAACGGGGTGGCCGTGCGGGCGGAGCCCGCGGAGCTAGCCGTACATGCGGCGCATGGCGAAGTCGACCATCTGCTCGACGGCCTTCGCGTCGAACACCATGCGGTGCTCGCCCTCCATGTCGAGGACGAAGCCGTAGCCGGTCGGCAGCAGGTCGATGACCTCCGCGCCCGTGATCACGAAGTACTTGGAGTCCTTGCCCGCGTACCGGCGCAGCTCCTTGAGCGACGTGAACATCGGGATGACCGGCTGCTGGGTGTTGTGCAGCGCGAGGAAGCCCGGGTTGTCACCGCGCGGGCAGTACACCTTCGAGGTCGCGAAGACCTGCTGGAAGTCCTCGGCGGACATCGAGCCCGTGGTGAACGCGCGCACCGCGTCCGCGAGGGACGGGGGCGACGGCTCCGGGTACAGCGGGGGCTGCTGGCCGTAACCACCGGGCATCTGCGCTTGCGGCGGCGGCTGTTGTGGCGGGACGTACCCCTGCCCGACACCCGCGTGCTGGTCGTAGCCGTACATAGTCGCCAGCGTACCGATCCTGGCGGGGCGCCGTACGCGGTCGGCGGATCCGTCGGCCCACCGGGCCCCCGCGCCCCCGCCG
>NZ_AOPZ01000548.1 GCF_000414115.1 Streptomyces aurantiacus JA 4570 | reverse complement strand
GCCGCCGCCGCGCAGGGCACACCTCTGCACGGCGTCCAGCACGCCGACCGTCAGGGGCACGGCGGCCCGCACCAGGGCGCCGTGCCTCAGGGCCACCAAGCCCCCGCCGCTCCCGCCCAAGGCATGCCCATGCCCGGCACTCCGGCCCAGGGCACGCCCGCACCCGGCACCCCGGCCCAGGGCATGCCCGCCCCGGCCGCCGCCGCGCAGGGCACGCCTCCGCCCGCCCCGGCCGCCGCCGCGCAGGGCACGCCTCCGCACGGCGTCCAGCACACCGGCTCCCAGGGGCACGGTCCGCACCAGGGTGCCGCCCCCCACGGCCACCAAGCCCCCGCCCCCCACGCCCACTCGGGGGCGCACGGGGTGCCCGCGCAACCCGCAGCCGCAACAGGAACGGCCATGCCCAGTGCGCCCGCGCCCGGGGCCTCCCACCCGCACAGCACCCCTGCGGCCGCCCACGCCCAGGCCGCCCCCGCCCAAGGCGCCCACGCCCAGGCCCCCGCCCACGGCGCCC
>NZ_AOPZ01000547.1 GCF_000414115.1 Streptomyces aurantiacus JA 4570 | reverse complement strand
GGCGGCCCGGTCCGCCCGCTCGGCCGCCGCGTCGTTGGCGGCGCCGGGCGTGTCGATGAGGGTGAGGACGGGCACGGCCAGGCGGTCGGCGAGGCGGACGAGGCGGGCGGCGGTGCGGTATCCGGCGGGGCCGGTCGGCGTGCCGGTCTGGGCGGCGTACGCGATCGCCCGGCCGTCGCGCAGGCCGAAGCCGCACAGCATGCCCGCGTCCCGGCCGCCGCAGCGGTCGCCGCTGATCGGCTCGCGGGAGTCGAAGTAGGCGTCCAAGTAGGCGTCGGCGCGCGGGCGTTCGGCGCGCGGGCGTTCGGGGGAACGGGCCCGGCCCACCGCGTCCCAGCCGGTGGCGGGCAGGGCCGGGTCGCCGAGGGCGCGCGGCGGCTCGGGCGTGCCGGAGGCGGGCGTGGTGAGCAGCCGCAGCCAGTGCCCCAGG
>NZ_AOPZ01000546.1 GCF_000414115.1 Streptomyces aurantiacus JA 4570 | reverse complement strand
GCGGCCGGGGCCGCCGCGCCGGTGTCCGCACAGGACGCGGGCGGCGCCCCGGCGGCGGGCGGGGTGCGGGCCGCACTGCCCGCGCCCACCGGGCCGCACGCCATCGGTACGTTCTCCACCCGCCTGGTCGACCGCTCCCGGCACGACCCCTGGGTCACGTCGGTGCCGTACCGGGAACTGATGGTGAGCGTCTGGTACCCGGCGCGGGCGTCCGGCGGGCACGGCGCCGCGCCGTACATGGCGAAGGGCGCCGCCGCGCGCTGGAACGCCGGCGCGCCGCACGGCATCCCCAAGGGCGCCGTCGACTGGGCGGGCATGCGGGCGCACGCGCGCGAGAAGGCGCCCCTCGACAAGGGGGCCGCGCGCGGCGGGAAGCTGCCGGTGCTCGTGTACACCGCGGGCGCGGGCGACCCCCGTACCTGGGGCACGGCGCTCGTCGAGGAGCTGGCGAGCCGCGGCTATGTCGTCGTCACGGTCGACCACACCTACGAGTCGCCGGGCGTGCAGTTCCCCGACGGCTCGGTGAAGGACAACAAGCCGCTGCTTGACGCGCTCGCGCAGACCCCGCAGGAGAAGCTGCCGCAGCTCATGAAGAAGGTGCTCGACACCCGCGTCGCCGACGACAGGTTCGTGCTCGACCGGCTCGGCTCGCTGCCGCACGGCCTGGGCGAGGCGGTCGACCGCGAGCGCGTCGGCATGGTCGGGCATTCGGCGGGCGGGATGGCCGCCGCCGAGACGATGTACGAGGACAGGCGCGTGAAGGCGGGCGTCGATCTGGACGGCACCCTGGAGCACAACTCCGAGCCCAAGGGCACCAACCTCACGCCCGTCGCCCGGCACGGCCTGGACCAGCGGCCGTTCCTGCTGATGGGGCGGGACGGCAGCGACCACACCAGCGAGCCTTCCTGGGGCTCCTTCTGGAAGCACAGCCCCGGCTGGAAGCGGGACCTGAACCTGCGCGGCGCGAAGCACCAGACGTACACCGACCTGGCCGCGATCCTGCCGCAGGCCGAAGTGGGCCGCGACGTGATCGAGAAGAACATCGGCACGGTCGACCCGGCGCGCGCCACGGCCGCCCAGCGCGCGTACGTGGTCTCGTTCTTCGACCGCGGGCTCGGCGGCCGGGACGATCACCTCCTGGACGGTCCTTCGGACCGGTTCCACGAGGTCCGGTTCGTGCGGCCGTAGCGGTGACGGCGGCTCCTCCCCCGGTCGGGGCGGCCCGCGCCCCGGTCGCGGGCTCCCATAGGCGGCCATACGCTGCCAAATGTGACGCCGTCCTCCCGCGCCCCGTCGCACATAGCCGCGCGGGCGGCGGCCGCCGTGCTGCTCCTCTGGTGCTGGCTCCCGCTGTCGGCGCCCTCGGTGCCCACGGCGTCCGCCCTGCCCGCCGCGCCCCGCACGCGCGCCGTGCCCGCCGACGATCCGGTGCCGCTCGACCGCGACGGCCAGATCACCGACCGGACCGGCGCCCTCGGAGACCGGCGCGAAGCCGTCACCACCGCGCTCGACCGGCTCTACGACGAGCAGCGGATCCAGTTGTTCGTCGTGTACGTACGCGACTTCTCCGGCCGGTCCGCGCAGGGCTGGGCCGACGCCACGGCCGAGCGGAACGGGCTCGGGCTCGACGACGTGCTGCTCGCCGTGGCCACCCGCGACCGGCAGTACGCGTACTCCGTCGACGACGACGCGCGGCTCACCGACGCCCAGCTGCGGGAGGTGGCCGCGGACGCCGTCGAGCCCGCCCTGCGCCGAAGCGACTGGGCGGGGGCGGCGGTGGGCGCCGCGGACGGGTACGCCGCGGTGCTCGACGGGCGGGCCGTGCCGACGCCTGCCATCACTCCGGGCGAGGCCGATCCGGGGGCCGGGAGCGGGGGCGGCGGTGACGACGGGGTGGCGGGCGACCTGGTGCTCCCGGTGCTCGCGGCGGGGGTCGCGGGTGCCTTCGGCCTCGCCGCGTACCGGCGCCGCAAGCGGCGCTTCACCTCCCGTACGACACCGGGGTCGGGCGCCGGGCCCGGACTCGCGCCGCTGCCCGAACTCGACGCCCGGGCCAAGGCCCTGCTGGTGGAGACCGACGACGCCGTGCGCACCAGCACCGAGGAACTCGGCTTCGCCACCGCGCAGTTCGGTGACGAAGCCGTGCGGCCCTTCACGGACGCCCTCGCGTCCGCGCGCGACGAACTGACGGCGGCGTTCCGGCTGCGGCAGCGCCTCGACGACGCCTACCCCGAGGACGACGCGACGCGGCGCCGCATGCTGGACGAGATCGTCGCGCGCTGCACGGAGGCGGGCCGCCGCCTGGACGCCGAGGCCGCCGCCTTCGACCAGCTGCGCGCCCTCGAACGCGACGCACCGGCCGCGGTCGACCAGGCCGAGACGGCGTTCCGGCGGGTCAGCGCCCGCACCATCGACGCCGAGCGCACGCTCAAGGAGCTGCGGACCACGTACGCGCCCGGGGCGAGCGAGGCGGTCGTCGGCCATGTCGAGCAGGCCAAGGACCGGCTCGTGTTCGCCACCACCCATCTGCATCAGGCGCGCGAAGCCGTCGGCGCCGCCGACAACGGCCGGGCCGCCGTGCACCTCCGCGCGGCCGAGGGAGCCGTCGACCAGGCCGGCACGTTCCTGGCGGCCGTGGAGCGCCTGGCCGGTGAACTCGCCCAGGCGGCACAGCGGTTGCCGGGCGCCCTCGGCGAGGCGGAGGCCGACCTGGCGGAGGCGCGCGGGCTGCTGGGCGGCACCGGCGAGGGCGTGCCGACGGCCGAGCTGCGCGGGCGCGTGGCCAGGGTGGAGGCGGCGAGGTGCGGCCGGCGCTCGCCGCGGGCCCGTACGACCCGATCGACGCCCTGCGCCGGGTGGAGGAGGCGGACGCCGCGCTGGACGCGGCCCTGTCCGGCGCGCGCGAACGCGAGAACACCGAGGAGCGCGCCCGCTCCCTGCTCGACCAGGCCCTGCTCACCGCCCGCAGCGCCGTCGCGGCGGCCACGGACCACGTCACCACGCATCGCGGGGCGGTGGGCAGCGAGTCCCGCACGCGGCTCGCGGAGGCGCAGCGGCACCTGGCGCGGGCGGAGCAGCTCGCGGGAGGCGCGGCGGGCGGGCCGTCCGGGGCGGGAGCGTCG
>NZ_AOPZ01000545.1 GCF_000414115.1 Streptomyces aurantiacus JA 4570 | reverse complement strand
CCGCGCCGCGGAGCCCCGCGTACCGGCCCGCCCGGCGCCCGCAGGGACTTCCCCGGCCCCGCCGGGCCCGTCCGCACCGACGCCTCCAGCGGCCACCGCCGCACGGCACGCGCCGAACGCGGTGACCGCCGTGGCCCAGTCGCCCTCGTCCGACGCCACCCGGCCGCGCGCGTACGCGCACCGCAGGGCCGCGTCCGAGATGTCCGCGTACGGTGCCCGCGCGCGAGCCGCGCCCGCGCACTCCGCGAACGCCGCCACCGCCCCCGGCCAGTCCTTGGCGCTCTCCGCGACCCGGCCCCTGACGTACGCCGCCCGCGCGGTCAGGGCCGGGTCCCCGGCCCGCAGTGTCAGGGCGGCGGCGTAGGCGTCGGCCGCCGCGGGCCAGTCGCCCGCGTGGTGGGCCCGGGCGGCCGTGTCGAGGGTGGTGGCGAGCCGGAGTTCGGTCCGGGCGGCGGTCAGGCGGGTGTGGGCGGCGGGGGAGTCGGGGGCCGCGGCGACGAGCTGTTCGTAGAGGGCGATCGCGGTGGGCCAGTCACCGGCGTCCTCCGCGGCAAGGGCCTGCCCGGCCAAAAGCCGGTCGACGCAGTCGACGAGCACGGCGGGCAGCGGGTGCGCGGGCAGAGCCTCGCGGACCGCGTCGAGCGCGGCTTCCGCGGCGGCCGCCGCCGTGCCCGGCACGACAGCATCGGCCACCGCTGCCCGCGGGGCCACGGCATCGGCTG
>NZ_AOPZ01000544.1 GCF_000414115.1 Streptomyces aurantiacus JA 4570 | reverse complement strand
GTGCCGGGAGCCCGCGCGCTGCCGGCACTGCGCGGGGCCGCTGGAGGCCCGGGACGACGGCGCGCTGCGGTGCGCGTGGTGCGGGCGCGGCGAAGCGGCCTGGCACTGCTCCGAGTGCGGCGGTTTCCGGCTGCGGGCGCAGGTCGTGGGGGCGCGGCGGACCGCCGAGGAGCTGGGGCGGGCGTTTCCTGCGGTGCCGGTGCGGACGTCCGGGCGCGAGCAGGTCCTCGACACGGTGGGCGGCGCGCCCGCGCTCGTGGTGAGCACGCCGGGCGCGGAGCCGGTGGCCGAGGGGGGCTACGCGGCCGCGCTGCTGCTCGACGGCTGGGCGATGCTCGGCCGCCCCGATCTGCGGGCGGGCGAGGACGCGCTGCGGCGGTGGATCGGCGCCGCGGCGCTGGTGCGCGACCAGGGCGCGGGCGGCACGGTGGTGATCGTCGCCGAGCCGACCCTGCGGCCGGTGCAGGCGTTGGTGCGCTGGGACCCGGTGGGGCACGCGGTGCGGGAGCTGGCCGAGCGGGCGGAGCTGGGCTTTCCTCCGGTGTCGCGGATGGCGGCGGTGACCGGGCCGCCGGAGGCGCTGGCGGAGTTCCTGGGTGCCGTCGAACTGCCCTCGGACGCCGAGGTGTTGGGGCCGGTGCCGGTCGCCGCCGTCGAGGCCGGCCGCCCTCGCAGGGCCGGGGACGCGCCGCCCGGCGAGCAGTGGGGGCGGGCCTTGGTGAGGGTGCCGCCCGGGAGCGGTGCGGCGCTGGCCCGCGCCTTGAAGACGGCGCAGGCCGCGCGGATGGCGCGGGGGGTGGGGCAGCAGGCCGCGGTGCGGGTGCGGATTGATCCGCTGGATATTGGGTGAGTTGGTTGGGTATTTGGTGAGTTGGCGGTCCGGGCGGAGGCCGGGGAAGCGGCGCCCACCGGATGGTGGGTGAGCTGACGTTCCGTGGGTGTTCCGCCGCGGATCGAGTGAGCTGCTGTTCCGCCGCGCCTCGGGGCGTACGTGACTTCGGGGTGTACGTCCGCGTGGGGTGCCCGAACGCGCGGCTGCCCCCTGCCCGTTGCGGGCAAGGGGCAGGCGGCAGCCGCCGGGGGTCAGCCGTTGCGCGGGCCGGGGAAGGCGCCGGGCCGCATGTCGTCGCGGAGGCCGGTGCTGCCCGCCGTCGGCTGGGTCGGCATGGCGCGGGCCGCGGGGACGGACGGCAGGGGGGCGCCCACAGGGACCGTGCGGGTGGTGGTGGGGGTCGGCTCGGCGGCGCGCTCGGGTTCGGCGGTGGTCTGGGCCGTGGCGGCGCGGCGGGCGCCGTAGCGGCGGTGCACGGCCTTCCGTAGCGGCGGTGCACGGCCTGCTTGGTGACGCCGAGCGCGGAGCCCACCGCGTCCCACGAGAAGCCGAGTGAGCGGTCGAAGTCGACGGCGGCGGTCACCAGCGTCTCGACGCTGTCCCGCAGTTCCTGGGCCAGGCGGACGGTCGGAGCGGGAGCGCGTCCGTACACGACGAAGCCCGCGGAGGGGCTGGAGCGGCGCGGGCGGTAGACGTTGCCGAGCTGGGCGGTGAGGGTGCGCAGTGCGTCCACCTGCCGGCGGACCCGCTCGATGTCCCGCACCAGCAGGTGCAGACTGGCCCGTGCCTGGGCGTCGTGGGTTGCGTGGTCGGCCATGAACAAGCCTCTCGAACCGGCGTTGAGGGATCGGGGGTTGAGGGATCGGGTTGGATGAGGAGGGGGGGAGGGGAAGGGGGGGAG
>NZ_AOPZ01000543.1 GCF_000414115.1 Streptomyces aurantiacus JA 4570 | reverse complement strand
CGGTGAACTGGCCGAGCCCGGCCTGCTCCAGGACCCGGAGTACTGGGTGCGGCACGTCCGCGAGGCTGTGCGCTTCCATGACGGCCTGGGTGCCCTCACCGCGCAAGGTGTCTCGACGCTGCTGGAGCTGGGCCCGGATTCCGTCCTGACGCGGTCGAGTCCCGCCGCCGCGTCGACCTGCCCACATACGCCTTCCAACGCGACCGCTACTGGCTGGAGTCGGCCCCCGCGGCCGCCGCGCGCGTCGGCGGTCTCGCCGTCGACGAGGTGGAGGCGCGCTTCTGGGAGGCCGTGGAGCGGGAGGATCTGGAGTCGCTGAGCGCCGAGTTGGGTGCCGGGGGAGTGGCAGGTGGCGGGGCGCTGGGCGAGGTCCTGCCGGTGCTGTCGTCGTGGTCCTGCCGGTGCTGTCGTCGTGGCGGCGGCAGCGGCGCGAAGCCTCCGCGCTGGACGCGCTGCGCTACCGCGTCTCGTGGAAGCCGCTCGGGCAGGGCTCGACCGCCCCTCGCCTCGGCGGGGCGTGGCTGCTCGTGGTGCCGGACCGGGGAGCGGACACCGCCTGGACGGACGCCGTCGAGGAAGCGCTCACCGGGCACGGAGCCGACGTACGCACGGTCGTCGTGGACGCGGAAGGGACCGACCGCGAGGAACTCGCCGAGCGGCTGCGCAAGGAAGCCGCCGCCGCGGGCGGCCAACCGGCCGGTTTGCTCTCGCTGTTGGCCGTCGACGAGGAACCGCACGCCGTGCGCGGCGGAGTCAGCCGTGGCCTGGCCGCGACGGTGACCCTGGTGCAGGCCCTGCACGCCGCCGACCTGGACACCCCGCTCTGGCTGGCCGGGCGGTCAGCGGTGGCCGTGGGCGGCACCGACCCGGCGCCGCGGTACGCGCAGGCCGCGCTGTGGGGTCTCGGCCGGGTGGTGGCCGTGGAGTACCCGAAGCTGTGGGGCGGTCTGGTCGACCTGCCCGAGGCCGTGGACCAGCGGGCCCTCGACGGGCTCGCCGGGGTGCTCGGCGGCGCCTGGGCCGGTGAGGACAAGCTGGCCGTGCGCGGGCCCGGGGTGTTCGGGCGCCGTGTGCTGCGGGACCCGGCCGACGGCGCCGCCGACGGCGGGGACGCGTGGACGCCGCACGGCACCGCGCTCATCACCGGCGGCACGGGCGCCGTCGGCGGGCACGTCGCCCGCTGGCTCGCGGCCCACGGCGCGCGTCATCTCGTACTGACGAGCAGGCGCGGGCCCGACGCGCCCGGAGCGGCCGAACTCCGGGCCGAGCTGGAGGAGTTGGGCGCCGAAGTGACCCTCGCCGCCTGCGACGCGGCCGACCGTGACGCGCTCGCCCGGGTCCTGGACGCGATCCCCGAGGACGCGCCGCTGACCGCGGTGTTCCACACGGCCGGGGTCCTGGACGACGGCGTGCTCGACGGACTGACCCCGGAGCGACTGGCCACGGTGTTCCGCGCGAAGGTGGAGTCGGCCCGGCACCTGGACGAGCTGACCCGCGACGCGGACCTGTCGGCGTTCGTGCTCTTCTCGTCCTTCGCGGGGCTCTCCGGCGGTGCCGGGCAGGGGAGTTACGCCGCCGCCAACGCCTGCCTCGACGCGCTCGCCGAGCACCGCCGCGCCCAGGGGCTGACGGCGACGTCCGTCGCCTGGGGCGCGTGGGCCGGTGGCGGGATGGCCACCGACGGGGCGGCCGACGCCGAGCAGCTGCGGGGCGGCGCGGTGCCGCCCATGGAGCCCCGGCTCGCCCTCGCCGCGCTGCGGCAGGCCCTCGGCCACGAGCGGCCCGAGCGGCCCACCGCGGTCATCGCCGACGTCGACTGGGAGCAGTACCTCTCCGGCGGGCCCGGGATCACGCCCGACCCGCTCTTCGCCGACCTGCCCGAGGCCCGCGCGCTGCGGGACCGCACGGCGCGGGCCGACGGCGGGGACGAGGCCGCGGGCCCGGACCTGGCGCACCGGCTCGCGGCCCTGTCCGGGCCGGAGCGGGACCGGTTCCTGGAGGACCTGGTCCGCACGCACGCGGCCGCCGTCCTCGGCTACCCGGGGCCGGAGCGGGTCGAACCCGGCCGCGCGTTCCGGGAGTTGGGCTTCGACTCGCTCACCGCCGTCGAGCTGCGCAACGCGCTCGGCACGGCCACCGGACTGCCCCTGCCGACCACCCTCGTCTTCGACCACCCCACGCCCGCCGCGCTCGCCGGCCACCTCAAGGCCGAACTGAGCACCGACGGGAACGCACCCGGGGCGCTGCTGTCCCAGCTCGACACCCTGGAGGCGGGCCTCGCCGAGCGCGCGCCCTCGGACGACGAGCTGGCCACGATCGCCGAACGGCTGCGGATCCTGCTCGACCGCTGCACCCCCGGCCACGACGGCCGGGACGGCCAGGACGGCCGGGAGGACGCCGAGGTCGCCGGTGAGCTGGAGTCCGCCACGGACGACGAGATGTTCGACTTCATCAGCAAAGAGTTCGGAATTTCATGATGTGCCGCACCCGCCGTGGTTCGTGGGCGCACCGCGCCCCGCACTCTCCGAACCGACTTGTCTCTAGGAGCTAGGCCAGATGGTGAACGACGACAAAATCCGCCGCCTTCTCAAGCAGGTGACGGCGGATCTGCACACGACGCGTCGGCGGGTGCGCGAACTCGAGTCCAGGGACTCCAAGAACGCCAGGAACACGGAGCCGGTCGCGATCATCGCGATGAGCTGCCGCTTCCCCGGCGGTGCGAGCACCCCCGAGGAACTGTGGCGGCTCGTGCGGGACGGCGTGGACACCGTGTCCGCGTTCCCCTCGAACCGCGGCTGGGACACGGCCGGGCTCTACCACCCCGACCCCGACCACCAGGGCACCACCTACGCCCGCGAGGGCGGGTTCGTGTACGCGGCCGACGAGTTCGACGCGGGCTTCTTCGGGATCTCGCCGCGCGAGGCGCGCGCCATGGACCCGCAGCAGCGCCTCCTCCTGGAGACCGCGTGGGAGGCCGTCGAGCGGGCCGGCATCGACCCGCTGAGCCTGCGCGGCAGCCGCACCGGCGTGTTCACCGGCACCAACGGCCAGGACTACACGGCCGTCGTCGCCGACGCCGCCGACAGCACCGAGGGCTACTCGGGCACCGGCAACACCGCGGCCGTCGTCTCCGGCCGCCTCTCCTACAGCTTCGGCCTCGAAGGCCCGGCGGTGACCGTCGACACGGCCTGCTCGTCGTCGCTCGTCGCCCTGCACCTGGCGGCGCAGGCGCTGCGGCAGGGCGAATGCGGCCTCGCGCTCGCCGGCGGCGTGTCGTTGATGTCCACGCCCACCGCCTTCGTGGAGTTCAGCCGCCAGCGCGGCATGGCCGAGGACGGCCGCTGCAAGGCATTCGCGGACGCCGCGGACGGCACCGGCTG
>NZ_AOPZ01000542.1 GCF_000414115.1 Streptomyces aurantiacus JA 4570 | reverse complement strand
CAACGGCGATGCACCCCCGCCGGAGACGGCCACACAACGGACAACCAGAAGCGGGCGGGCGGGTGGGAGACCCAAGGCCCCGCCGCCCAACGCGGCGGGGCCACACAGCTAGCGGCGCGCCACGCCTTCCGCCCGCGCCGCCGCCGCCACAGCCGCCGTGACGGCCGGAGCGACCCGCTCGTCGAACGGCGACGGAATGACGTAATCGGCGGACAGCTCGTCCCCGACGACATCGGCCAACGCGTCGGCCGCGGCGATCTTCATGCCCTCGGTGATTCGAGAGGCCCGCACCTGCAGCGCCCCGGCGAAGATCCCGGGGAACGCGAGCACGTTGTTGATCTGGTTCGGGTAGTCCGAGCGCCCGGTCGCCACCACGGAGGCGTACTTGTGGGCGATGTCGGGGTGCACCTCGGGGTTCGGGTTGGCCATGGCGAACACGAACGAGTTCGGCGCCATCGACGCGACCGCGGGCTCGGGCACCGTACCGCCGGAGACGCCGATGAAGACGTCCGCGCCGTCCAGGGCGGATTCGAGCGAGCCGCTGAGCCCGGCCTTGTTGGTGAGCTCGGCGAGCTCCCGCTTGACCGGGGTGAGGTCGTCCCGGTCCCGGGACACCACGCCCTTGCGGTCCGCGACCGCGACATCGCCGAGCCCCGCCTCGAGCAGGAACTTCGCGATGGCCACGCCCGCCGCGCCCGCGCCGGAGATGACGGCCCGCAGGTCACCGAGGGTGCGCCCGGTCAGCCGCGCGGCGTTGCGCAGGGCGGCCAGCGTCACCACGGCCGTGCCGTGCTGGTCGTCGTGGAAGACCGGGATGTCGAGCCGCTCCTGGAGCCGCCGCTCGATCTCGAAGCAGCGCGGCGCGGAGATGTCCTCGAGGTTCACGCCACCGAACGACGGCGCGAGCCGCACCACGGTGTCGATGATCTCGTCGACATCGGTCGTGGCGAGCGCGATGGGCACCGCGTCGACCCCGCCGAACTGCTTGAACAGGATGGCCTTGCCCTCCATGACGGGGAGCGATGCCTCCGGGCCGATGTCACCGAGGCCGAGCACGGCGGTGCCGTCGGTGACGACGGCGACGACGTTCGACTTCCACGTGTAGTCGTGGACGAGCTCGGGCTGCTCGGCGATGGCGCTGCACACCTTCGCGACGCCGGGCGTGTACGCCAGGGACAGGTCGTCCTTGTCGCGCACCGGAACGGTCGCCTGGACGGCCATCTTGCCGCCGCGATGCAGCGCGAAAGCCGGATCGAAGGGCTCCTCCGTGCCTTCGTGACCGGCTGTGCTGCCGCTCGTACCACGGCTGCCGCTGCTGTCGCTGCGAGGATTGACGATCTCCGCTGCCACTGTGTCTGACCCCTTAAGTCTTCAAGGTTGAGGGTGAACCACTTCCTGGTGCAGAAGTGGGGCGGGCACCGCGTCCGTGCTGAAGCCGCGGGCCTGTCGGCCGTTGGCTCTCCGCCTGTCGGCGAAGCGGTACGGGAGGTACGTACGAACGCGCGGGCACGCCGCACACGTGCCCTGGGCCCCGGATGAGGGGTGTAACCGTCTTTTCTACCGGATGCCTCCGACCGCCGACGAGCCATATCTGTGTCAGAACGATGTGAACAGCAAGTATCTAGTAGACCTCCAGGGCAAAATGTCCGTATTATCGGGAAAACTCCATCCCGCCGGTCCGCATAGCGAGATTGGGTGGTTATCGAACGGTTGGAGAATGTTCGCCCCGGTGCGCCAATGACCGGCACGCACCGCCCTGTTGGGTTTTGCGGATCGCCCGTTATCCGATTTTGACATCTCCATCCCCCAGAATCGGGCCGTCCGAATGGCAAGATGCCTCATCACACGAGGTCGCGACACCCGAAGGTGTGTGCACGACCGCATGGCTACTCCCCCATCCGCCGGAGGACCCCTATGACCGCAGGCACCATTTGTCGCACGACCGCCGCGAAGTCCGCGAAGTCCCGGATCGTCGCTGTCGGCGCGATCGCGGTCGCCGGCACGCTGCTGCTCACCGGCTGCGGCGACCAGACGGACAAGAAGGAAGGCGGCGGCGACAAGGTCGTCAGCGCCCCGCTCTCCGACGAGCTGCCCGCGAACGTCCGCAACAAGGGCGTCATCAAGGTCGGCTCGGACATCGCCTACCCGCCGGTCGAGTTCAAGGACAAGGACGGCAAGACGGTCGGCATCGACCCGGACATCGCCGACGCGCTCGGCAAGCAGCTCGGCGTCCGGTTCGAATTCGACAACGGCACCTTCGACACCCTCCTCGGCGGTCTGCGCTCCAAGCGCTATGACATCGCCATGTCGGCCATGACGGACACCAAGAACCGTCAGGAGGGCATCGACGAGGAGACCGGCAAGAAGGTCGGCACCGGCGTCGACTTCGTCGACTACTTCACCGCGGGCGTCTCGATCTACACCAAGAAGGGCGACGACCAGGGCATCAAGACCTGGGCCGACCTCTGCGGCAAGAAGATCGTGGTGCAGCGCGGCACCGTCTCGCACGACATGGCCAAGGCCGAGTCGAAGAAGTGCAAGGGCGGCAAGAAGATCGCGATCGAGTCCTTCGACAACGACCAGCAGGCCCAGACCCGGCTGCGCTCCGGCGGTGCGGACGCGGGCTCCTCGGACTTCCCGGTCGCCGCGTACGCGGTGAAGACCTCGGGCGGCGGCAAGGACTTCCAGCTTGTGGGCGACCAGGTCGAGGCCGCTCCGTACGGCATCGCGGTCTCCAAGAACAACCCGAAGCTCCGTGACGCGATCAAGATGGCGCTGGACGCGATCATCGCGAACGGCCAGTACGAGAAGATCATCAAGGAGTGGGGCGTCGACGCCGGCGCAGTCAAGGAAGCCAAGATCAACGGCGGCAAGTGACCGCGTCTCGTCATCTCGTCGCTGAAAGGCCACACCCGTGACAACGGACATCAGCAAGTCGGGCGGCTCCGCGCCCAAGGATGAGCCCCCGCGCTCCGCCCCCGAGGCGATCAGAGCGATCCCGGTGCGCCACTACGGCCGGTACGTCGCGGCCGTCCTCGCCATCGGCGTGCTCGTCGCGATCGTCCTCGCGTTCGCCAATGGCGACATCAACTGGAACGCGATCCCGGACAACTTCTTCGACGACCGCATCATGAAGGGCGTCCGCGAGACGCTCATCCTGACGTTCCTGTCGATGCTCATCGGCGTGGTCGGCGGCATCACGCTGTCGGTGATGCGCCTGTCGAAGAACCCGGTGACCTCGTCGATCGCGTGGTTCTACATCTGGTTCTTCCGCGGTACGCCGGTCCTGGTCCAGCTCTTCATCTGGTTCAACCTCGGCTTCGTCTTCGAGTACATCAACCTCGGTCCTATCTACAAGGACGAGTGGTCGGACTTCATGACGCCGTTCCTGACGGCGCTCCTGGGTCTCGGCCTGAACGAGGCCGCGTACATGGCGGAGATCTGCCGCGCGGGCCTGCTCTCGGTCGACGAGGGCCAGACGGAGGCGTCGCAGGCGCTCGGCATGAGCCACAACAAGACGCTGCGCCGCGTCGTCATCCCGCAGGCGATGCGCGTGATCGTGCCGCCGACGGGCAACGAAGTCATCAACATGCTCAAGACGACGTCGCTGGTCGCGGCGGTGCAGTACTACGAGCTCCTGAAGTACGCCCAGGACATCGGCAACTCGTCCGGCGCGACGGTGGAGACGCTGCTCCTGGCCGCCACCTGGTACCTGATCATGACCTCGGTCCTCAGCATCGGTCAGTTCTACCTGGAGCGCTACTACGCGCGCGGCTCCTCGCGCGCGCTGCCGGACACGCCCTGGCAGAAGATCAAGGCCAATATGTTGTCGCTGAGCAACCGTTCGGGAGTGCGCTGATGACCGCCATGGTGAAGGCCGAGGGCGTCCACAAGTCGTTCGGGCACGTCGAGGTACTGAAGGGCATCGACCTGGAGGTCGCGTCCGGCGAGGTGTTCTGCCTCATCGGCCCGTCCGGCTCCGGCAAGTCGACGTTCCTGCGCTGCATCAACCACCTGGAGAAGGTCAACGCCGGACGGTTGTACGTCGACGGGGAGCTGGTGGGCTACCGGCAGAAGGGCGACAAGCTGTACGAGCTGAAGGACAGCGAAGTCGCCATGAAGCGCCGGGACATCGGCATGGTCTTCCAGCGCTTCAACCTCTTCCCGCACATGACGGCCCTGGAGAACGTCATGGAGGCGCCGATCCAGGTCAAGGGCCAGGCCAAGGCGGAGGCGCGGGAGCGCGCGGGCCAGCTCCTGGAGCGGGTGGGCCTCGCCGAGCAGCAGCGCGTGGCGATCGCCCGCGCGCTCGCGATGGACCCGAAGCTGATGCTGTTCGACGAGCCGACGTCCGCGCTCGACCCGGAGCTGGTCGGCGACGTGCTCGACGTCATGCGTGACCTCGCCGAGTCCGGCATGACGATGATCGTCGTCACGCACGAGATGGGCTTCGCGCGCGAGGTCGGCGACAGCCTGGTGTTCATGGACGGCGGTGTGGTGGTCGAATCCGGCCACCCGCGTGACGTACTGACGAACCCGTCGCACGAGCGGACGAAGTCGTTCCTGTCGAAGGTCCTGTAGGTCCTGCAGGTCCGTAGGTCCTGTAAGCCACAGGGCAAGTAAATCGATGCCTACGTAGAGGGGCGGTACGGATCGGTGATCCGTACCGCCCCTCTACGTAGGCGAACCGAAATCCCTACTTCAGCCCTAGGACCAGGGCGTCCGACGGGGACGCCCACACCGTGCGGGCCTCGGCGAAGCCCGCCTCGCGCAGAGTGCGGACGTGCCACTCCGGGGGCGGGGTGTCGCCGTCGGCGTGCTCTCCATAGATCTCGAACCGCTTGGCCGTGGGCTCGGCGAGTACCGGGTCATTGGCGGCGAGCGCCCACCACTCGGCCCAGTCCAGGGCGCCGGACTTCCTGGCGGCCTCCTGGCGGGCGTGCCGCTGCTCGCGGTCGGCGGCGTTGATGCGCGGGGTGGCCGGATCCGGCATGTGGTCGGCGTTCATGAAGACACCACCGTCGGACACGATCCCGGCGAGCTGGCCATAGAGCGCGGCGAGGGGCTCGCTGAACAGCCAGTGCAGGGCGGTGGCGGTGAGGACGGCGTCGTACGAGTCGTGGGGCAGCTGGGAGGTCCAGTCAGGGTCCTTCAGGTCCGCGGTCACGAAGGTGACGCGGTCGTCCCCGGCGAAGGTGCCCTCGGCGATGGCGAGCAGCGCCGGGTCGAGGTCGACGCCCGTGCTGACGGCCTTCGGGAACCTTTTGAGGAGTCTGTCCGTAATACTTCCCGTACCGCACGCGAGGTCCAGGACGCGCGGCTCGGGGCCGACCAGGGCCTCGACCATGTCGAGCATGACGCGGAACCGCTCCTCGCGGTCCGGCAGGTACCACTCCTGCTGCCGGTCCCAACTCTCCTGCCAGGCACGCCAGTCGGTTCCGAACCCCGTACCGCTAGTCGTTTCCGTCACCGGAAGACCTCCGTCCCGTACTACGCTCGACTAATCTCGCCGAGTAACACCCGCGAAGGAAAAGCGACTGTTACCTCGCACGCAGACGAAGATAGCCCGCCCCCGTAAGGACTACAAGTGGAACTGGCCTATTACTCGGACTATGCCGTACGCCTGGTCAACACCGAGGAGCCGGCTCGCAACAAGGACTCGCTGACCTCCGTCGACGCGGTCCGCGAGCTGTTCGGTGCGAACCAGCAGGCCGCACGGCGCGCCACGGACTCGGACGTGACGCGCTTCCGCTCGGTGCGGGGGCGGCTGCGGGCGGTCTTCGAGGCGGCCGACGGCGGCGACGAGACCCTGGCCGTGGACCTGCTGAACTCCCTGCTCCTGGAGTTCCCGGTGAGCCCCCAGATCTCCGGCCACGACTATCGGGACGACGACGGCCGCCCCCTGTGGCACATGCACCTGGCGGACCACCCGTCGAACGCCACCGCGGGGTACGCGGCGATCGCCGCGATGGGCCTCGCCTTCCACCTCACCGAGTTCGGCGTGGACCGGCTCGGCCTGTGCGAGGCGGCGCCGTGCCGCAACGCCTACCTGGACACCTCCACCAACCGCTCCCGGCGCTACTGCTCGGACCGCTGCGCGACCCGCGCGAACGTCGCGGCCTACCGCGCGCGCAAGCGCCTGGAGAGCGAGCGGTCGGCGAGCACCGGGCGCACGGCCAAGAAGGTCCAGGAGACCAGCGCGGCGAGCGAGAGCTGACGCCGCCCCTGCGCCTCACGCTCCTGGCGGAACCTGCCCAGCGGCCGGAACCGCGCGCGCACCCGCGCCAGGACCAGCTCCTCCGGGACGACTCCGTACACCGTGCTGTCGCCCCCCGCGTTGTACGGGTTGTCGCCCAGCACCCACCAGCCGCCCTCGCGCCGTTCGACGGCGCGCTTGACCACCAGCAGGTCCTGCTGCAGCGGGTGACGCAGGATCACCACGTCACCCGGACGCACCCGGGCGCCGTGCCGCACCAGCATCCAGTCCCCCGGATTCAGCGTCGGCACCATGGACGGCCCGTCGACCTCGATCAACTGGAACGGCACGCGTGTCTCCCGCCCGTCTGCCGTCGTCTCCGGCATCAGACAACCTCCCGGACCAATCCTCCACCGGCGTCCCGGTCCCATCCTCCACCGTCTTCAGTGTGACCCTGGACTTTTGTCCTAAGCCCATGGGGGCACTCGCGAAATCACGTCTCTCACGGAGTAATGTCCCACCTGAGAAGACGATCACGAGGAAGGACAGCTCAATGCTCTCCCGCCTGTTTGCCCCCAAGGTGAAGGCCAGCGCGCACTGCGACCTGCCCTGCGGCGTGTACGACCCGGCCCAGGCCCGCATCGAGGCGGAGTCGGTCAAGGCCGTCCAGGAGAAGATGGCCGCGAACGACGACGCGCACTACCAGGCCCGCGCCACCGTCATCAAGGAGCAGCGCGCCGAGCTCGCCAAGCACCACGTCTCGGTGCTCTGGAGCGACTACTTCAAGCCCCCGCACTTCGAGAAGTACCCGGAGCTGCACACCCTGGTCAACGACACCCTCAAGGCCCTCTCGGCCGCGAAGGGTTCGACGGACCCGAAGACCGGTCAGAAGGCGCTCGACCTGATCGCCGAGATCGACCGCATCTTCTGGGAGACCAAGAAGGCCTGATCCAGGCCCGGGCCTCGCGCCCACCTGACCGCACCCGGTCCCCGAGTCCGCCGCATCCGGTGGGCCCGAGGGGCCGGGTGCGGTCGTCTTTTGTGTCCGTGCCACGGTGCCGGACGCAAAATTCGGTTGCCGCCGCCCCCGCTCCCCTGTTGCAGTTACCGCGTCACCAGCGCACCGGCCGACGGAACCAGGAGCCCCCAGATGCGGCAGACGTCCATGTCCCACCAGGAAGGAATCGCCCCCCGATACGAGGACATGACGCCTAGTGCAAGCGCACCCGCATCAGCACGACCCGAAGGACCAACACACCCTTAACCTGGGCATTCTGGCGCACATCGACGCCGGCAAGACCAGCCTGACCGAGCGGCTGCTGCACGCCGCCGGTGTCATCGACGAGATCGGCAGCGTCGACGACGGCAGCACCCAGACCGACTCCCTCGCGCTCGAGCGGCAGCGCGGCATCACCATCAAGTCCGCGGTCGTGTCCTTCGCGATCGACGACGTCACCGTCAACCTCATCGACACCCCCGGCCACCCGGATTTCATCGCCGAGGTGGAGCGGGTCCTGAGCGTGCTCGACGGCGCCGTGCTCGTCGTGTCCGCCGTCGAGGGCGTCCAGGCGCAGACCCGCGTCCTGATGCGTACGCTGCGCAGGCTCGCCATCCCCACGCTCGTGTTCGTCAACAAGGTGGACCGCCGGGGCGCGGACCCCGAGCGCGTGCTCGCCGAGCTGGCCGGGCGGCTGACGCCCGCCGTCGCCCCCATGGGCACGGTGAGCGACCCCGGCACCCGCGCGGCGCGCTACGTGCCGTACGCCGCCGACGACCCCCGCTTCACCGCCCGCCTGACCGAGCTGCTCGCCGAGCACGACGACGCGCTGCTGTCCGCGTACGTCGAGGAGGACGCCGCCGCCCTGACCTCGGGCGGCCTGCGCGACGCGCTGACGGAGCAGACCCGGCTGGCACGGGTCCACCCGGTGTTCTTCGGCTCCGCGATGACCGGCACCGGCCTGGACGCGCTGACCGGCGCCGTCAAGGAGCTGCTGCCCGCGGCGGCCGGTGCCGCGGACGGGCCCGTCGCGGGCACCGTCTTCAAGGTCGAGCGCGGCCCCGCGGGCGAGAAGGTGGCGTACGCGCGGATGTTCTCCGGCACCGTGCGGGTACGCGACCGGGTGCCGCTCGCCGGGCACGCGGAGGACGGCAAGGTCACCGCCGTCAGCGTCTTCGAGCGGGGCGCGGCGGTGCGGCGCGACGCCGTCGCCGCCGGGCAGATCGCGAAGCTGTGGGGACTCACCGGCGTACGCATCGGGGACGTGCTCGGCGACGCGCGCGACGTACCCGAACGGCACGCGGTGGCGCACCACTTCGCGCCGCCGACCCTCGAAACCGTCGTCGTGCCCCGGCGCGCCGCCGACCGGGCCGCCCTGCACGCCGCGCTGACCCAGCTCGCGGAGCAGGACCCGCTGATCGACCTGCGCCAGGACACGCTCCGGCAGGAGATCTCCGTGTCCCTGTACGGCGAGGTCCAGAAGGAGGTCATCGAGGCCACGCTCGCGGACGAGTTCGGCGTCGGCGTGGAATTCCGCGAGACCACGACGATCTGCGTGGAGCGGGTCGTCGGGACCGGCGCGCAAGTGGAGATCATCGACACCGACCCCAATCCGTTCCTCGCCACGGTGGGACTGCGCGTGGAGCCCGCGCCGGTCGGGGCCGGGGTGGAGTTCCGGCTCGGTGTGGAGCTCGGTTCGATGCCGTACGCGTTCTTCAAGGCCGTCGAGGAGACGGTCAAGGAGACGCTGTCACAGGGGCCCCACGGGTGGGAGGTGCCCGACTGCCTCGTCACGATGACGCACTCCGGGTACTGGCCGCGGCAGAGCCACGCGCACGCCGTCTTCGACAAGAGCATGTCGAGCACCGCCGGGGACTTCCGGCACCTCACACCGCTCGTCCTGATGGACGCGCTGCGGCGGGCGGGCACGCGCGGGCACGCGGGTGCACGAGCCGATGCACCGGTTCCGGCTCACCGTGCCCGCCGACGTGTTCGGCACGCTGCTGCCCGCGCTCGGGCGGCTGCGCGCCGTACCGCACACGCCCGTGCCGCACGGTTCCGCGTACGTCGTCGAGGGCGTGATCCCGGCCGCGCGCGTGCACGACCTGGAGCAGGCGCTGCCCGGACTCACGCGCGGCGAGGGCGAGTTGGAGTCCGCCTTCGACCACTACGCGCCGGTGACCGGGACGCCACCGGCGCGCCCGCGCACGGACCACAATCCGCTCGACCGGAAGGAGTACGTGCAGCGGGTCACGCGGCGGACACGGGTGGGGTGAGGTGGTCGGCGCCGGCGGTTCGGTCGCGGTGGGGCTACCGACGCCGGCGGCTCAGTCGGGGCGAGCCTGACCGGCTCCCCCCAGTCAGTCGGCGTCGGCGGTCAGCTCCGCGAGTGTGTGCTCGTCCAACAGCGCGGCAAGGCGCTCCCGGTCGGCCAGGATGTTGATCTCGACGATCCGGCCGTCCCGGACGGTGAACTCGCCGACGGAGAACGGCATTCCGTTGTGAACGGCGATCTGGCCCACCCGCCCGTTGACCATGGCCAGATGCGTGGAGCCGGCCAGCGTGGCGAACGAGCGCGCTCCGGCGACCACGGCCGTCGCGCCGCGCACCAGCCGGGACAGCCCGGCGATCTCGCCGCCGTCGGCCCGCAGCACCACCTCGGGGTCGAGCAGTTCGAGCAGCGCGTCGAAGTCGCCGCCGCGGGCCGCCGCGAGGAACGCCTTGACGACCTCGCGGTGGCGCCTGCGGTCCGGCTCCGGCTCGGCGGCCGAGTCGCGCACCCGGCGGCGGGCGCGGCTGGCGAGCTGCCGGGTCGCGGCCGGGGCCCGCTCGACAATGGGCGCGATGTCCTCGAACGGCACGGCGAACATGTCGTGCAGCACGAACGCGAGGCGTTCGGCGGGGCTCAGGGTGTCGAGGACGACGAGGAGCGCGAGGCCCACCGAGTCCGTGAGCAGGGCTTCTTGTTCGGGGTCGGCGGCTTCCCTGCCGCCCGGCAGCGGGCTGATCTGCGGGTCGGGCACGTGGGTTCCGGGCACGTTCGGGTCGGCGCCCTGGACGTCCAGGGGCTGCTCGCCGCGCTGCTTGCGCGCCCGCAGCAGGTCGAGGCAGACGCGGCCCACGACGGTCGTGAGCCAGCCGCCCAGGTTCTCCACGCCCTCGCTGTCGGCGCGGCTGAGCTTCAGCCAGGTCTCCTGGACGGCGTCCTCGGCCTCGCTCAGGGAGCCGAGCATGCGGTAGGCGACGGCCTTCAGGCGGGGCCTGTGCTCCTCGAACCGCTCCGCCAGAAGTTCTCTTCCGTCCACGTCACATTCCTTCGTCGCGATCCGTCATAGCAGTGACGTACCCGCGACGGCGGTGCGCCGCGGGCCGGCACGGCTGGTGCCGCCCAGCAGATCATGACGCGCCGCGCCTGCGCCGTGGATATCGATGTGATCGACGCGACATGGAGGGCAACGTCGTGAACGCACGCTTCTGGGAAGCGGCTCCGGACCGGTGCTCGGCCGGGGACACGGGCTGGGGCATGGTGCCCGGTGCTGCCGATCCGGAACATGCGGTCAGCCGGTTCGCGCACCGCCCTCGAGCACACCCCGCACAGTCGCCCGCACCCGTTCCAGGTCGGCGCGGACCGCCTCGTACGCGGACCGGTGGCGGGCTATGTCGCGGCGCTGGTGCTCGGCCGCGACGGACCACCACACTCCGGCGGTGTTGTGTTCGCGTTTGCACTCGACATCGGCGACGGCGGTGTCCCGCTCGCGCCGCGTGTGCTTGGTGTCGCCCTCGTTGCCCCGCCCCCACGCCTTGTCGCGGAAGGCAGCTTCCGGACTCGCGTACCGCTTGAAGCCCTTGTCGACGACGCAGTCGGCCCACTCGTCCAGGGAGCGCCGCATCCGCGGGTCCTTGGCGACGGCTTTGTCGAGCGCCGCGCGGCGGCCTGCTATGTACCGCGTGAGTCGGGCCTCGTCCTTGACGTCCGCCCGCACCCGCTCCGTCCCGGCCTGCGCGCAGCCTCCCTCGGGCACGTCGCGACCGGCGTCCTCGCCGCGCAGGGCCTTGTACTCGTCCGGGGTGACCAGGCGGCCCTTGCGCTCGTGCTTCTTCTCGTACTTCTTCAACGCGCCCTGGTCCAGGCCGTAGCCGAGGTGGCGGGCTTCGTCGAGGTCGAGCGAGCCGTACAGAGTCGTGGAGATGAGCACCGCCGACAGGCGGTTGGACATCCCGACGTCGTGCTCGCGCCACTGCCGCGGGAAGTCGGGGAAGCCGTGGGACTTCATGCACCGCTGGGCGAGGCGGTCGGCCGCCTGCTGCTCGCGCTCGTAGTCACGCGCACTGAACTCATACCGGTCCAGGGGGAGTTCAGGCAGGTCCTTGTCTTCGTCGACCTCGGGCACGCCCGAGCCGTGCGCCGCGCCCCCGCTCCGCCCGGAGTCGCCCTTCTCTGCCGCGCAGCCAGCGAGCGCCACGACGGCCACCGCCGCGGCAGCCCAACGCACGCCCCGCTTCCCCCACTTCAGCTCCATGCACGCGAGCCTAGCCGCGCCCACTGACAGTCGGCCGCCCGCGCCCGCCGACAGGTGCCCGTCACCCCGCGCCCGCCGACATGTGCCGTCACTCCGCGCCGGGGCGGCTCACGTGCCGTTGTCCCCGGGCTTCGACACCGCCTTCGGGTCCTCCACCTCGGCTCCGGAGGTCAGGTCGATCCTGGGCCCGGTCCCGGGGGCACCCTTGAGGTCGCCGGGGACGACCTTGGGGTCCTCGGGAGCGACCGTGGGCCCGGGCTTCGGGTCGCGCCTCGCCAGGTGTCCGCGCTTGTACTTGCTCTTGTGGCCGCGGCCCAGCCGCGACTTCTCGTCCGGCTCGTCGACCGCGCACGCGTCGCACTCCGGATTGCGGCAAGGCGCGGGCCCCCACACCGGGACGTACGCCCCGAGCACCTTGCGCCGTTTGATGGCCGTGCCGACTGGCCGCCCGCAGCGCTCGCACACTGGTTCGCTCTGCGGACGGGGGCCGGACCGGCGTCCGTCGCTGCCCATAGCTCCAGGGTATGGCGATTCCCGGAGGTCGGACAGTCCAGCGGTCACTCCTTGTCGCGCTTGCGGGCGTACGTACGGACGACGATTCCGTTGCCGAAGGTCCGGGAGGAGGTCGGCTCGAACGCGCTGACCGCCGACTCCACGCCCGCGAACATGGGCATGCCCGAGCCGAGAAGCAGCGGATAGGTCTTGAGAACGAGCTCGTCGACCTCGTCGAAGAGCTGCCCGGCGAGCTGCGCGCCGCCGCAGAGCCAGATGCCGAGGTCACTCTCCTCGGCCTTGAGCTCACGGATCTTGCCGATCAGATCGTCGGCGACGATCTCGACGTTCGGGTCGGGGGACGTGCCGAGGCTGCGCGAGGCGACGTACTCCCGCAGGTGCCCGTACGGACTCGGCATGTTCTCGTCCAGGCCGAGCCGGTAGCTGCCCATGCCCTGGATGACGGTGTCGAACTTCTCGTTCGGTACGTCGTCGAAGCCGAGGGCGCGGCGCCCGGCGACGGAGACGGTCTCCGGGTACTCGGTCTTGAGGAACTCCAGGAACTCCTCGTTCACGTACGACATGAAGGAGGTGGCGTCGCCGCTGGGGTCACCGATGAACCCGTCGATCGACACGGCGACGAAGTAGGTGAGCTTGCGCAAGCTGGGTCTCTTTCGCAGAAGGCAGATGGGGATCGAGGGTCCGGGCGACCGCGTTCCGGCCACCCCGCTCTCGAAGTACTGCATTTATAGTGCTGCACCCGCAGTGGTTTCAACCCCTTGCCGGACTTTTCTCGAACCGATCCGGCAGACACGCCCCGCTCGACCAAAAAATCGGCCCCGGGTGCCGGTTCATCCGGTCCGAGGCCGATCTCATGCTTCACGTCTCTCATGCTCCACGTCAGGAGCCCTGCGGCTCCCGCCACATCGGCCACATCCGCGGCCCGTCCGGCAGGTCGAAGGCGTTGCCCATGTCGACGAAGCCGAGCCGCAGATACAGCTCCCGGCTGCGCTCGTTGCTCGCCTCCAGGTACGCGTGCAGTCCGTCGCGGTCGCAGCGCTCGAGCACCGAGCCGACGAGCTCCGTGCCGACGCCCTCCCCCTGCCGCTCCGGCTTCACGGCGATCATGTGCAAGTACTGGTGCGGCCGGTCGGTCGGGTGGATCTCGGACGTCAGCCGGCCGATCACCTCGACCCGTTCGTTGTCCGGGTCGACGGCCCGGCGCAGCTGCGCGGGCCCGTCGGCGGCATCCTCGTGCGCGGGCCCCGCGGGCACGGACCACCACAGGGCGACGGCCGAGCCGTCCTCGGCGATGTCCACGTGCCCCTCGGCGAAGGCGAGGTCCAGGAAGACGTCCATCAGCGCGCTGTGCCTGCTCCGGCGCCGCTCCTCGTCCGGGAACAGCCAACTGCTCACCGGGTCCCGCATGAACGCCTCGTCGAGCAGCCCCACCACGTCCGCCCGATCGCCCTCGCCGGCTCTCCGGATCGCCACACCCACGGCTTCTCCCCTCCGCCTCGTCGGCCCCCAACTCCCGCCCGGGCCCTGCCGCTTGCAGCCTAAGTGATCATTTCGCGCACGACGACGGGCCCCGCACCACCGGTTTCCCGGTGGTGCGGGGCGCCAGTCGGCGACGCCGTCCGCCCTCCGGTCCACGGGCTCTCCCCAACCCGTCCACCCCCCCGGATCACGGGCCTCGGCCCCGGTCCCGTCCCTCACCAGGAACAGAACCCCCTCCGTTCACCCGGAACAGAACCCCTCCGTCCGCCACCTCCTCCCCTGGTCAATACGGCCTCCGCGTGACGAACTCCGCGAGCGCCAGCAGGCCCCCGGCCCGCTCCGGGTCGGGCACCGCGCGGGCGAGCTCCCCGAGCGCCCGGGACATCCGGTCCGCGGCGTGGAGCTGCGCCCAGTCCCGGCCTCCGGCCCGCTCCACGACCCGGGCCATCCGCTCCAGGTCTCCCTGGGCCCCCTCGGCCGTCGCCCGCCCGTACAGCCCGGCCAGTTCCACCCCCTCGGGCGTGCCGGAGGCCAGCGCGGCGACCACCGGCAGGGACTTCTTGCGGGCGGCGAGGTCCGCGCGCGCGGGCTTGCCCGTCCGCGCGGGATCCCCCCAGATGCCGATCACGTCGTCGATGAGCTGGAAGGCGAGCCCGGCCTGCCGGCCGAACCCGTCCAGCGCCTCCGCCGTGTCGGCCCCCGCCCCCGCGTACACCGCCCCGATCGCGCAGGCGCACCCGAGCAGCGCGCCCGTCTTGGCCTCGGCCATGGCGAGGCACTCGGCCAGCGAGACCTCGTCCGGCGCCCGGCTCTCCAGGGCGCAGTCCGCGTGCTGCCCCGCGCAGAGCTCGATGACGCAGGTGGCCAGGCGGGCTGCCGCCGCCGGGGCCCCCGGGTGGGGGTCCTCGGCGAGCAGCCGCTGCGCCAGGGCCTGCAGCGTGTCACCGGCGAGGATCGCGTCGGCGTCGCCGAACACGGTCCAGGCGGTGGGCCGGTGCCTGCGTGTCGCGTCACGGTCCATGACGTCGTCGTGCAGCAGCGTGAAGTTGTGCGTCAGCTCCACGGCCGCCGCCGCCCTGACCGCGCTCAGCGGGTCCCCGCCGAGGGCCCGCACCGCGAGCTGCGCCGGGAACCCGGCCATGATCGGCAGGAGCAGCCCGGTGGCGGCCCACATGGGCAGGCCGAGCAGCCAGGCCGGTACGCGGCGCCCCCAGGGCCGGGTCAGCAGCAGGGCCAGGACGATGACGGCGCCGTCCATGAGGACGGTGAGGCTGTTGGCCGCGGCCATCAGGCCGCGGTGCTCCAGCAGGGAGCTGCCTTCGGGGATGCCGACGTGGCTTCCGGCGATCCAGGCGACCTTGAGGGAGAGGTACGGGACGCAGGAGGCGACGGCGGCGGCGCGCAGCAGCCGGCGCGCCCCGCTGAGGGGCTCGGTGGGGGAGGTGCGGGCGGCGGGGGCGGGGAGGTCTGCTGCCTGAGTCATGCCTCCACGCTCGCGCGGCGCGGCCCCGCCCACCTCCTGCCTGCCGGTGAACCGCCTCCGCCGCGCGGGGGAGGCCGCCCCGGGCCGGGGAGGAGCCGAGCCGTCAGAGCCGTCAGAGCCGTCAGAGCCGCCGCGTCGCCAGCGTCAGCCGGTCCCGCGCGTCGAACAGCGCGTCCTTGACCAGCTGCTCGTGGGCGGGCGTGAGCCGGGCCACCGGCACCGAGCAGCTGATGGCGTCCCGCGCGGGCGTGCGGTAGGGGATGGCCACGCCGAAGCAGCGCAGGCCGAGGGTGTTCTCCTCGCGGTCCACGGCGAAGCCCTGCTCCCGCACCGTGCGCAGCTCCTCGATGAGCTTCTCGCGGTCGGTGATCGTGTTCTCGGTCAGCGACTGCAGCGTCTCCGGCAGCATCTTGCGCACCTGCTCGTCGGTGTGGGTGGCGAGCAGCGCCTTGCCGAGCGACGTGGAGTGGGCGGGCAGGCGACGGCCCACGCGCGTGAAGGGGCGCAGGTAGTGCTGGGACTGGCGGGTCGCGAGGTACACCACGTTCGTGCCGTCGAGGCGGGCCAGGTGGATGGTCTCCGTGGTGTCGTCCGCGAGCCGGTCGAGCGTGGGGCGGGCCGCCGCCACCACTTCGTCGCCGTCGATGTACGACGTGCCGACGAGCAGCGCCCGCACCCCGATGCCGTACCGCGTGCCGGTCGCGTCCGTCTCGATCCAGCCGAGCTCGACGAGGGTGCGAAGGAGCATGTAGAGGCTCGACTTGGGGTACCCGACGGCCTCCTGGACGTCGGCCAGCGCGTGCATGCCGGGCCGGCCCGCGAAGAACTCCAGCAACTCCACCGTGCGCACCGCCGACTTGACCTGCGCGCCCCCGCCCGTCTCCCCAGCCGACATCGCCCTTGACCCCTCACGTCCGAAGAGAAATAGTCTCCACTGTCTCCGCCGATTCACCAACGGAGACGGCGTTCAGCATATCGAACGCGCCTGGTGAGTGGCAGCAACGAGTGACAGCGAAGTCACAGCAATCCGACGCGCGGCGGCCGGGTCGCGGCACCCGTGCCGCGTGCGCGCAGCCGCGCGCACCGAGTCGCGTCAACCCTGGAGGAACCCGCGGTGGCAGCAGCACCAGTCTGGAGTGTCGACCCCCGAAACGGGAAGCAGCGCGAGCAGGTCGCGACGGAAGCCACCGCGGCCGACGTGGACCGCGCCGTCACGGCCGCGCACGCCGTGCGCGGCGCGCTCGCCGACCGCGCGGTCCGCGCCGCGTTCCTGCGGAGCGCCGCCGAACTCCTGGACGGCGCCAAGGACGACCTCGTCGCCGAGGCGGACGCGGAGACGGCCCTCGGCGCCGCCCGCCTCACCGGCGAACTCGCCCGCACCTGCTACCAGTTGCGGACGTTCGCGGGCATCGTCGAGGAGGGCGCGTTCCTGGGCGTCGTCATCGACCACCCCGACAGCGCCGCCACACCGCCCGTCCCGGACCTGCGCCGCTACAAGGTCCCGCTCGGCGTCGTCGCGGTCTACGCCGCCTCCAACTTCCCCTTCGCCTTCTCCGTGCCCGGCGGCGACACCGCGAGCGCCCTCGCCGCGGGCTGCCCCGTCGTCGTCAAGGCGCACCCCGACCACCCCGCGACGTCCGAGCGCGTCGCCGCCGTGCTGCGCGCGGCCGCCGCCCGGCACGGCGTCCCCGAGGACGTCGTCGGCCTGGTCCACGGCTTCGAGGCGGGCGTGAAGCTGGTCCGGCACCCGCTGGTAACGGCGGCGGGCTTCACCGGTTCGGTACGCGGCGGACGCGCCCTGTTCGACGCGGCGGCCGCGCGCCCCGTACCGATCCCCTTCCACGGCGAACTCGGCTCCCTGAACCCGGTGGTCGTCACCGAGGCCGCCGCCGCCGAGCGCGGCGAGCAGATCGGCACCGGCCTCGCGGGCTCGATGACCCTCGGCGTCGGCCAGTTCTGCGTGAAGCCGGGCCTCGTCCTCGCCCCCGCCGGCGCGGGCGGCGACCGCCTCCTGAAGTCCCTGACGGAGGCCGTCGGCGCCACCGGGGCCGGGGTGCTCCTCGACCACCGCATGCGCGACAACTTCGTCGCCGGGGTCGCCGAGCGCGCCGAACTGCCCGACGTGAACGCCCCGGTGACACCGGGCGCCGCCGACGAGCACGCGGTCACCGCCGGATTCCTCACCGTCCCGGCCGGGCACCTCGCCGACGAAGGCGCCCACGACCTGCTCCTGGAGGAGTGCTTCGGGCCGGTCACCGTCGTCGCCCGGTACACGGACGACTCCGAGATCACCGCGGTGCTCTCCCGCCTCCCCGGCAACCTGACGGCGACCGTGCACCTGTCCGAGGACGAGGCCGCCGGGACCGCGGGGGACGGGCGGGGCGCACAGCTCCTCGCCGAGCTGACCCCGCTCGCGGGCCGCGTCCTCGTCAACGGCTGGCCCACCGGCGTGGCCGTCGCCCCCGCCCAGCAGCACGGCGGCCCCTACCCCGCGACGACGAGCACCTCCACGTCCGTGGGCGGCACCGCCATCGAACGCTGGCTGCGCCCGGTCGTCTACCAGAACACCCCCGAGGCACTCCTGCCGCCCGAACTCCACGACGCCAATCCCCTGGGCCTGCCGCGCCGTTACGACGGCCGCCTGGAACACTGACGGCATGAACGCCAAGGAGACCGGAAGCCTGACCCTGCCCGAACTGCCCTTCCCGCTGCGGCCGTACGGCCCCGAGGGGAACTGGTCGTACGAGGAGGGTGTCCTCACCGGCTGGGCCGGTCCCCGCCAGGACCGCTTCGTGCCGCCCACGGGCGAGGCCCTGGACCCTGCGTCCGACGCGCCCCGGCTGCTCGGCGCGCCCGAGGGCGACTTCCAGCTGATCGCCCGCGTCACGGTCGGCTTCGCCGCCGCCTTCGACGCGGGCGTGCTCTATCTGCACGTGGGCGAGCGCGAGTGGGCCAAGCTCTGCTTCGAGCGCTCCCCGAACCGTCCCACGATCTGCACGGTGGTCACCCGGGGCCGCTCGGACGACGCCAACGCCTTCGTCGTGGACGGCTCCAGCGCCTGGCTGCGGATCAGCCGCACGGGCACGGCGTTCGCCTTCCACGCCTCGACGGACGGCGAGGAGTGGACGTTCGTCCGGATCTTCCAGCTCGGCGACGAGGGGGCGGCCGCCGCCGCGCTCGTCGGCTTCCTCGCGCAGTCGCCGCAGGGGGAGGGGTGCGTGGTGACGTTCGAGCGGATCGAATTCCGCCCGAACTGGCCGAAGGGACTGAGGGACGGCTCCTGACCGAACTGCCTAGAGGGTCACGCGGGTGCCCGTCGCGGCGGCACGCTCAATGGCGTCGAGCAGCCGCTGCCGCCGCGCGGCGTGCGCGAAGTCCGGGACGGTGCCGGTGCCCTCGTGGAGGTCGCGCAGGACGTGGGCGTACTGGACCCCGACGTTGTACGCCGCCTCGCCGCGCAGGCCGTCCAGCTCGGGCACGTCGAAGTACCGCTCGGGGACGGGGAGTTCGGCGAGCGCGGCGTCCGTGCCGCCGCGGGCGCCGCGCACCCGGAGGCGGGCCTGCTGGAGGTGCCCGTGGTCGCCGGTGACGACGAGGTCGCCGTCCGTGCCGTTGATCTCCCAGTGGAAGTCGGTGCCGCGCGAGAGGCCGCCCCGGAAGTGCGCGGAGGCCACGGCGCCGGAGGCGAGCCGCCCGCTGACCGCGATCTGATCCTCCACGGTCATCGAGGCGGCACGCCCACTGCCTTCTTCCCGCACGAGCGGGCGCCGCGTCGCCGTCGTGGCCGACACCTCCGTGAACTCGCCGAGCACCATGGCCAGGGCGTCCACGGTGTGCCCGAACGGAATGGTGAGCATCGTGCCGCCGTTGTCCTTGTCCAGCAGATAGCCGCCGCCCGGCTCGAAGGTGGGCCCCCAGCGGCGCCCCGACGCGATCAGACTCGTCGACAGAACCTCCCCCACGAACCCGTCGGCGACGAGGTCGCGTACGTGCCGCACGGCGGGCGCGGAGCGGGCCTGCAGCCCGGCGAAGGTACGCACCCCGGCGCGCGCCGCGGCGGCCGCCAGCTCCTCGGCCTCGGCGAGGCCGTTGCCGAGCGGCCACTCCGACAGGACGTGCTTGCCGGCGCCGAGGGCGGCGAGGATCACCTCGCGGTGCAGCGGGACGCGGACGCTGACGACGACCAGGTCCACGTCCGGGTCGGCGGCCAGCTCCGCGGCGCTGCCGTAGGCGTGCGGGATGCCGTACTTCTCGCCCGCCGCCCTGGCCGACTCCGGGGTGGAGGCGGCCAGGGCGCGCAGGTCGTAGCCGGGCAGGCGGGTGAGGGCCGGGAGGTGGGAGTGCGGGGCCCAGCCGGAGCGGGCGGAGAGGCCGACGATGCCGGTGCGGACGGGGGCGGAGGCGGGGGCCGGGGCTTTTTGGATCATGCCCGGACCGTAAGGCCCGGGGGCCGATCACCTGCAAGGGCGCCAACTATATTCTGGAAACCATGACAGCTCAGAGCCGCTTTACGCACGACATCTACGGGCTGCTGTGCCCCGGCCGGGAGATCTTCGAACTGCTCGCCAACAAGTGGGCGGGGCTCGCGATCACCGCGCTCGAGGACGGCCCGCGACGTTTCGGCGAGCTCCGCTCGAAGCTGGAAGGGGTGAGCCCCAAGGTCCTCACCCAGACGCTGCGGCGCCTGGAGGACTACGGCCTGGTGCACCGCACGGTCTTCGCGGAGGTCCCACCCCGAGTGGAGTACGAGCTGACGCCCCTGGGCAGGGGCGCGCTCGCTCCCTTGTCCCACTTGCGCACGTGGATCCGCGCGAACACGCGGCACTTCGGGTTGGAACCGGGGTGACCGTTGCCCGTACCGGCACCGTCGGCCTGGGCTGTGCCCACCCGTTCCCCGTTCCGCCCTGCGGAACGCCTGCCCACAGCGGGAGCGGGCAGAAAGCCGCCGAACGACCTCTCCAGGCACCGGAAGGCCGGTGGGGGTGAGGTGAGGGTCGACAGGGCCATGCTCCGGCCCGAGGCTGACGGTCCACTGGAAACGGGC
>NZ_AOPZ01000541.1 GCF_000414115.1 Streptomyces aurantiacus JA 4570 | reverse complement strand
CACGTACGCCTTCCAGCACCAGCGTTACTGGCCGCGCCCCGGCACCGGCGGCACCGGTGACGTCCACGCCACCGGCCTGCACCCGGCGGAACACCCGCTGTTCGGTGCCGCCGTCGCACTCGCCGACATGGACGGCTACCTCTTCACCGGCAGGCTGTCGCTCGCGTCCCACCCCTGGCTCGCGGGCCACGCCCTGGGCGGCACGGTCCTGCTGCCGGCCACGGCATTCGTCGAACTCGCCCTGCACGCCGGGCACCGCGTCGGCTGCGCGCACCTGGAGGAGCTGACGCTCCAGGCACCCCTGGTCCTGCCCGAGCGCGGCGCCGTACAGATGCAGCTCGCCATCGGCGCCGCCGACACCTTCGGCCGCCGCCCGGTGAACCTCTACTCGCGCCCGCAGGCGGCGTCCTCCAACGACCCGTCCTCCGACGACGACCTGTGGTCCGACGAGCCCTGGCTGCGCCACGCCACGGGAACCCTCGCCCCGGCACCGGCCGCCCGCCCCGCCGCCGCCGACCTCACCCAGTGGCCCCCGGCCGACGCCGAACGAGCCGAGACCGACGCGCTGTACGAGGGCCTCGCCGCCGCCGGATTCAGCTACGGCCCGGCGTTCCAGGGGCTGCGGTCCGTGTGGCGGCGCGGCGACGAACTCTTCGCGGAGGTCGCGCTGCCCGAGGAGGAGCGCGCCGAGGCAGGCGCGTACGGCCTGCACCCCGCGCTCCTCGACGCCGCCCTGCACCCGCTGGGCCTCGGCACCTTCGTGTCCGACACCGAGCAGGGCCGGATGCCGTTCTCCTGGACCGGCGTGACCCTGCACGCGACCGGCGCGTCCGCACTCCGCGTACGCCTCGCCGCCGCCGGAACGGACGGCGTCGCCCTGTCCATCGCCGACGCCTCCGGCGCACCGGTCGCCGCCGTGGACTCCCTCGTCCTGCGGCCCGTCGCCGCACCGGAGACGAGCGCCGAGCGGAGCGGTCGCCACGACTCGCTGTTCCGCGTCGACTGGAACGTGGCACCCGCGCCCGCCACCGTGCCGGGCGGCAGCGCCTACGCCGTCCTGGGTGCGGACGAGTTGGGGCTGCGCACGGCGCTGGAGAGCACCGGTGCGACGGTGACGGCGTACGCGGACGTGGCCGGACTGGCCGCGGCGGTCGACGGCGGCGCCCCTGTCCCGGAGTCCGTCTTCGTGGCCTGCGCCGCCTCCGCCGACCCCGCGCCGGGCGTCGCCGGGTCCGTGCGGGCTTCGCTGTACGACACCCTGCGCACCGTGGGGGAGTGGCTGGCCTTCGAGGGCGGCGACGAATCCCGTCTGGTGGTGGTGACGTCCGGTGCCGTGGGCGTGGGCTCCGGCGACGTGGTGTCCGCCGCGGGCCTGGTGGATGCCCCGGTGTGGGGTCTGGTGCGGTCGGCGCAGTCGGAGAACCCCGGGCGGCCAGTCGGAGAACCCCGGGCGGCTCGCCCTGGTCGACGTCGACGGCTCCACGGCGGCCCTGGGGCAGCTGCCCGGGGCGCTGGACCTGGACGAGCCGCAGGTGGCGGTGCGCGGGGACGTGGTGTGGGTGCCGCGTCTGGTGCGGGC
>NZ_AOPZ01000540.1 GCF_000414115.1 Streptomyces aurantiacus JA 4570 | reverse complement strand
CGCGCTGCGCGGATCTGCGCACGGGCGAGCCCGATCTTCTCCATCAGGCCGCCGTCCGTGTTGCCCGGGCTGTCGGTGTCGGAGGTGCGCATGAAGATCCGCACGTTCCATGACAGCGCGAGCGCCGATCCGCCCATGAGGTACAGGTCGTCGACCGGCCCGGCCATCGGCCCGGCCAGGCACGCGGCCGTCAGCCACGCCGACCCGGCCGCCGTGGTGATCGCAGAATGCAGGCGGCGCTGCTTGCTCGCCGACTTGCCGATCACCCACGCGCCGCCGGTCATCGCCACCGACGTGAGGGTCAGGCCGACTGCGGCGGCCGGGGAGGCGGCCCACCGGTCGTGACCGAGCACCCCGGCCAGGCCCACCCCGGCCACACCGAGCCAGGGCGGCAGATGCGGCTTGGCACGGTTCAGGAGGTAGTTGCTGACCCCGCCCGCACCCGATC
>NZ_AOPZ01000539.1 GCF_000414115.1 Streptomyces aurantiacus JA 4570 | reverse complement strand
GGCGACCGCCGAGCTCTCCGCTGCCACCGCGCGCGGCCAGGCCGACCTGTGCGAGCTCGTCGAACAGCTGCGCCGCGGCGACGCGCCGCCCGCGCCCGGGCAGCAGACCCCGCGGGCAGTGGCGGCGGGGGACGAATTCGGCCTGCTCGCCGACGAACTGGCCCGGGCGCACGACGGCGCCGTCACCGCCGTCGTGCAGGCGTCGCAGCTCTCCAGCCAGGCGGGCAGCGAGCAGAAGGTCGAGGTCTTCGTCAATCTGGCCCGGCGGCTCCAGTCCCTCGTGCACCGCGAGATCTCGCTCCTCGACGACCTGGAGAACACCGTCGAGGACCCCGAGCTCCTCAAGGGCCTCTTCCACATCGACCACCTCGCCACCCGCATCCGGCGGCACGCGGAGAACCTCGCCGTGCTCGGCGGCGCCATGTCCCGGCGCCAGTGGAGCAGGCCGGTGACCATGACGGAGGTGCTGCGCTCCTCGATCGCGGAGGTCGAGCAGTACTCGCGGGTCAAGCTGGTGCCGCCGATCGACGGCACCCTGCGCGGGCACGCCGTCGCCGACGTCATCCACCTGCTCGCCGAACTCGTCGAGAACGCCACGGTGTTCTCCGCCCCGCACACCCAAGTCCTGCTGCGCGCCAACCTCGTGACCGCCGGGCTCGCCGTCGAGGTCGAGGACCGCGGTCTCGGCATGCCGCTCGCCGAGCAGAGCCGGATGAACCAACTCCTCGCCGATCCCGACCAGGTGAACGTCGCGAGCCTGCTCCAGGACGGGCGCATCGGGCTCTTCGTCGTGTCCGCGCTCGCCCGCAGGCACGGCATCGCGGTGCGCCTGCAGGCCAATATCTACGGCGGTGTGCAGGCCGTCCTGATCGTCCCGCAGGGGCTCCTCGGCACCGAGCAGGACGACGAGGCGGGCGCGTCGCGCGGCGCAGGCAAGGGCGGGACCGGCGGGGCGAGCGGGATGGTGCCGGGGCCGCGCCGGGCGACGTCCGGCGTCGCGTCGGGCGCGCGGTGGGGGGCGGGTCCCCAGGGCGGGGACGGTACGGCGCCGGGACCGGCACCGGCACGTCGGATTCGTATCCCGGCACTGGCATGGGCACCGGCGCGTCGGATGCGTATCCCGGCACCGGCACCAGTACCGGCACCGACACCGCCGCACGAGCGAGCACCGGCTCCCAGGCCCCAGCCCCCCGCCCCGTCCCCGCCGCAACCCCACCACCCCGACACCACCACCCCCGACAGGTCGGCCGATTCCGTCGCGGCGCACCGCGCGCCCCAGCCCTACCACCCCGGCACCACCACCCCCGAAGGGTCAGCCGCCCCCGCCCCCGCGCACCGCGCGCCCCAGCC
>NZ_AOPZ01000538.1 GCF_000414115.1 Streptomyces aurantiacus JA 4570 | reverse complement strand
CGCCGGAGGGGCTGAAACTCAGCAGCACGCTTCCAGCGCAGCGTCGCGCGGTTGTCAGTGGGGGCTGCCATGCTGAGAAGTGCCCGGAAAAACCCCTCGAAGGGCAGGCTCATGCTTTCCACCGACTTCGTCCCCGGCGCCCCGAACTGGCTGGATCTCGGCGTCCCGGACACGGACGCCGCGGTCTCCTTCTACTCCGCCACCTTCGGCTGGCAGTTCCAGTCGGCAGGACCGGACGGCGGCGGGTACGGCTTCTTCCTTCAGGACGACAAGACGGTCGCCGGGCTCGGCCCGCTGACCGAGGAGGGCGCGTCCGCCGCCTGGACGCTGTACTTCCACACGCCGGACGCGGACGCCACCGCCAAGGCCGTCGAGCAGGCGGGCGGCACGGTCCGGATGGCCCCGGACGACGTGTTCAGCTTCGGCCGCATGGGCCAGTTCACCGACCCGGCGGGCGCGGACTTCGCCGTCTGGCAGCCGGGCGACATCAAGGGCGTGGGCCTCGTCAACACGCCCAACTCCCTGACCTGGGCCGAGCTGTACACCACGGACGCCGCCGGGGCCAAGGACTTCTACCGCGCGGTCTTCTCCTGGCAGACCACCGACATGGAGATGGGCCCGGACATGACGTACACCGTCCTGACCCCGGCGGGCGGCACCGAGGAGAACAGCCACGGCGGGCTCATGCAGCTCCCGCAGGAGAACCTGGACCGGGGCTCGCGCCCGGAGTGGCACCCGTATTTCGAGGTGGCCGACTGCGACGCCGTCTTCGCCAGGGCCACCGAGGCCGGCGGCACGACGCTCATCCCGCCCGCCGACGCCGAGGGCATCGGCCGCCTGGCGATGCTGCTCGACCCCGCGGGCGCGCCCTTCGCGATCATCAAGAGCGCGGGGTCCGAGCAGAGTTGACGGGGCGTCAGGTGGCGCGGTGAGCGGCACGCGCTTCCTGCCGCGCCTCCTGCTGCGGAAGGGCCCGCGACCGGCTTTCCGGTCGCGGGCCCTTCCGACGAGCGTGACGGCGGAGGTGCCCGGAACCGGACTTGAACCGGTACGCCCGCAAAGGGCAGCGAGGTTTAAGCTCGCCGTGTCTGCATTCCACCATCCGGGCAGGTGCGTGGGCTCCGCAACAAGGCTTCGACCCTATCGGGAGGCATCCCCCGAACAGCGGAACGACAGCCCGACGTTGTCTTATTTTATTGACGTCTGAGGGTGCATCAGCACCTGGTACGCGCCGGTGGTACTTGCCACGGGCGCCGTCGGTGGGGGTCCGCGAGGGGGAGGGAATTGACGGAATTTAGCCGTACCTGGGCGGGGCGGGGGAAGCGCTTTCGGCGGGCGGTGTCCGGGCCGCCGCGGCCGCGCCCGGCCGGGCCGCGCCTCGGGGGTGCCCGTCATCCCCAGGTATGACATGGCCCCACCGAGTCCGACCCGAGTCGCCCCCAGGAACCGGAACAGCGGCTGACTACATGCGCCTGATCGGCCGCGACGATGGAGTACATCCCCACTCGTCGTCCCGACAGGAGCACCGTCCCGTGACCACCACCACTTCCTTCGCCGCCCGCGCCACCGGCGTCGCCGCGCGCGCCACGGAGCTGTCCAAGGTGTACGGCCAGGGCGAGACGCAGGTCGTCGCGCTGGACCGTGTCTCCGTCGACTTCGGGCAGGGCGAGTTCACCGCGATCATGGGCCCCTCCGGCTCCGGCAAGTCCACGCTGATGCACTGCGTGGCCGGCCTGGACAGCTTCAGCAGCGGCTCCGTGCGCATCGGTGAGACCGAGCTGTCCACCCTCAAGGACAAGCAGCTCACCAAGCTCCGCCGGGACAAGATCGGCTTCATCTTCCAGGCGTTCAACCTGCTGCCGACGCTGACCGCCCTGGAGAACATCACGCTCCCCATGGACATCGCGGGCCGCAAGCCGGACAAGCAGTGGCTGGAACAGGTCATCTCCATGGTGGGCCTGGCCGGGCGCCTCTCCCACCGGCCGACCGAGCTCTCCGGCGGCCAGCAGCAGCGCGTGGCCGTGGCACCGAGCTCTCCGGCGGCCAGCAGCAGCGCGTGGCCGTGGCCCGTGCGCTCGCCTCCCAGCCCGAGATCATCTTCGGTGACGAGCCGACGGGAAATCTGGACTCGCGTTCCGGGGCCGAGGTTCTCGGCTTCCTCCGCAATTCTGTGCGGGAGCTCGGCCAGACCGTCGTGATGGTCACCCACGACCCGGTGGCCGCGTCGTACGCGGACCGCGTGATCTTTTTGGCCGACGGGCGGATCGTCGACGAGATGATCCAGCCGACCGCGGAGCGCGTGCTCGACCGCATGAAGCACTTCGACGCGAAGGGCCGGACCAGCTAGCGCTGGTCGGCCCGCCGTGGGTGCCCTTCTGCGCCGCTTCGGCTGAGCCGCCATCAGGGTCTGCGGGCCCGCCGTGGCTTGTCGCGCAGTTCCCCGCGCCCCTTCAGGGCGCCCCACGTCCCGCGCCCCTTCAGGGCGCCCCACGTCCCGCGCTCCTTCGGGGCGCCCCCTCACCGTGCACACTCACCTGGACTCACACCCATGTTCCGTACTGCCCTGCGCAATGTGCTCGCGCACAAGGCCCGGCTGTTGATGACCGTGCTCGCCGTCATGCTCGGCGTCGCGTTCGTCTCCGGCACGCTGGTCTTCACCGACACCTTCGGTTCCGCCTACAAGAACAAGTCGGCCAAGAGCTTCGACCACGTCTCGGTCGCCATCAAGACCGTCGGCGGCTCCCGTGACGACGGCCAGGAGGGCAAGCAACCGCCCCGGCTGACGCACTCGCTGCTCGCCGAGGCCAAGGGCCTGCCCGGCGCCGAGTCGGTGCTCGGCAGCGTCTCCGGCTTCACCGCGCTCGCCGACAAGGACGGCAAGCTGGTCGGCGGCGAATGGGGCACCACCGGCTCCAACTACTACCCGGGCAAGGACGGCAAGGACCCGCGCTACGACTTCACCGACGGCGCCGCCCCCAAGTCCGCCGGCCACATCGCCCTGGACAGCCGCACCGCCGACCGCACCGGCTACAAGGTGGGCGACACGGTCCGCTACTCCACCGACGGACCGGTGAAGAAGGCCAAGGTCAGCGGCATCTTCGACACCGACGACGGCAGCGTCGTCGCCGGCGGCAGCCTCGTCGTCCTCGACAACGCCACCGCGCTCAAGACGCTCGGCAAGTCCGAGTACGACGAGATCGACGTGAAGGCCGCCGCGGGCACCTCCGAGACCGCGCTGAAGAGCGCCGTCGACAAGATCCTGCCGAAGGACACCGAGGCCGAGACCGGCACCTCGCTCAAGGCCGAGCAGGACCGCATGATCGAGCAGAACACCAGCTCCATGAGCCAGGTGCTGCTGATCTTCGCCGGTATCGCCCTGTTCGTCGGCATCTTCATCATCGCCAACACCTTCACGATGCTGGTCGCCCAGCGCACCAAGGAACTGGCCCTGATGCGCGCCGTCGGCGCCTCCCGCCGCCAGGTCACGCGCTCCGTGCTCATCGAGGCGTTCATCGTTGGCCTGATCGCCGCCGTCGCGGGCTTCGCGCTCGGCATCGGCGTGGCCGTGGGCCTGGAGTCCCTGATGAACGCGGGCGGCGCCTCGCTGCCCGACGGACCCCTCGTCATCGGCCCGGCCACGGTCGTCACGGCGCTGCTCATCGGCGTGGTCGTGACCATGCTCGCCGCCTGGCTGCCCGGCCGCCGCGCCGCGAAGATCCCGCCGGTCGCCGCGATGAACAGCGTGCACGCCTCGCCCACGGTGCGCGGCCTGGTCGTACGCAACACCATCGGCTCGCTGATCGTGGCCCTCGGCGTGGTCATGCTGTTCATGGAGGACAACTACGTGATGGCCGGGGGCGCCGGGGTGGTCCTCGTCGGCGTCATCGTCCTCACGCCGCTGCTGTCCCGCCCGTTCATCGCCGCCGCGGGACCGCTCCTGAAGCCGTTCGGCGTCACCGGCAAGCTGGCCCGCCTGAACTCGGTCCGCAACCCGCGCCGCACGGCCTCCACGGCCTCGGCCCTGATGATCGGCCTGACCCTGATCACGGCGATGACCGTCGTCGCGGTCTCCATGGGCAGCGCCATCAACAAGATGGCGACGGACTCCCTGAAGGGCGACTACGCCGTCTCCATGGCGAACTTCCAGCCGCTGACCCCCAAGGTCCACGACAAGCTGGCCAAGCTGCCCGAGGTCGAGGCCAGCAGCGCCCTGCGCACCACCAGCGGCGAGGTCGACGGCAGCTACAGCCGGATCACCGGCGTCGACCCCGAGTCCTTCCACAAGCTCGTCGGCCTCGACTTCACGAGCGGCTCGATGGCCGGGCTCAAGGGCAACTCGGCCCTCGTCGACAAGGAACTCGCTGACGACCAGGGCCTGAAGACCGGCGACACCATCCCGGTGGAGTTCGACGACGACAAGACCGTCCGGCTCAAGGTCGGGGGCGTCTACGAGTCCAACGAGATGATCAGCGGCCTGTTCACGCCGACCGCGGTCGTCGACCCGCACCTGTCGAAGATCCAGGACCAGCAGGTCCTGCTGAAGGTGAAGGGCGGTACGTCCGGCAAGGCCGAGGACGCCATCGTGTCGGCGCTCGGCGACAACCCCGCCATCAAGATCCAGGACAAGGACGACATCAGCAACGAGGTCGGCGGCGCCATCAACATGATGCTGAACATGCTGTACGGCCTGCTCGCCATGGCGATCCTCGTCGCCGTCCTCGGTGTCATCAACACCCTGGCGATGTCCGTCTTCGAGCGGAAGCACGAGATCGGGATGCTGCGCGCGATCGGGCTCGACCGCGCGAAGATCAAGCAGATGGTGCGGCTTGAGTCTGTTGTCATCTCGCTGTTCGGCGCCGTGCTGGGTGTTGGCCTTGGCCTCTTCCTGGGGTGGGTTGCCGGAGACAGCATCTCCGGGACCGTGACCACGTACACGATGGAGGTGCCGGTGGGGCGGATTGCCGTCTTCCTTGGCATCGCGGCGGTCGTGGGTGTGCTGGCGGCGGTTTGGCCCGCGCGGAGCGCTGCGCGGCTGAACCCGTTGCAGGCCATCAAGGCTGAGTAGCGGTACGGAAGCGGGGCCCGGGGTGACTGTCGCCCCGGGCCCCGCTGTCGTATACGGGGGCTTCGCCCCCTGGCCCCCCTTTTCGCCGCTTCGCGGCTCGTCCTCAAACGCCGGACGCGGCTCGTCCTCAAACGCCGGACGGGCTCAAATACCTCGGCTCGGCCTCATGCGGAGGGCTACTGCTTCCACTCCCTCGCCCTCAGCGGCATCCCCGACTTGCCGGTCTCCGGGGTCTTCACCGCCAATACCTGGTTGACCCCTATGCGGTTGCGTTCGAAGGCCAGGGCCGATGCCGCCATGTAGAGGCGCCAGATGCGGGCTCGGCCGGGGCTGGTGAGGCGGACTCCCTGGGGCCAGTTCGCCTCCAGGTTGGCGACCCAGCGGCGCAGGGTGAGGGCGTAGTGCTCGCGGATGGACTCGACGTCGCGGACCTCGAAGCCGGCGCGTTCCAGGAGGTCCACCGTGGAGCCGAGGGGGGCCAGTTCGCCGTCGGGGAAGACGTACGCGTCGATGAACTCGTCCACGGAGTACGCGGACTCGTCGGACTGGGGGCGGCGGGCGATCTGGTGGTTCAGGAGGCGTCCGCCGGGCTTCAGGAGGGCGTGCAGGTCGGTGGCGTACTCCCGGTACCGTTCGGCGCCGACGTGCTCGGCCATGCCGATGGAGGAGATCGCGTCGTAGGGGCCGTCGCGCACGTCGCGGTAGTCCTGGACGCGGATCTCTATGCGGTCGGTCAGGCCCTCCTGGGCGATGCGCTTCCTCGCGTACGCGGCCTGCTCCTGCGAGAGGGTGACGCCGACGACGCTCACGCCGTGCTCGCGGGCGGCGTGCACGGCCATGGAGCCCCAGCCGCAGCCGACGTCGAGGAGCCGCATGCCGGGCTTCAAGTCGAGCTTGCGGGCGATGAGTTCGAGCTTGTCGCGCTGGGCGTCCTCCAGCGTGGACCCGGGGGACTCCCAGTACGCGCACGAGTAGACCATCGACGGGCCGAGCACCAGCTCGTAGAAGTCGTTGCCGACGTCGTAGTGGTGGCTGATGGCCTTTCTGTCGCTGCCTCTGGTGTGCCGGTGCAGCCTGCCCGGCCTGCGCATCTCCTCGCGCGGCACGGGCGGCGGCAGGAACGGCGCGGCGAGCCCGAACAGGGCCCGGGCGGCGGCCCTGACCTGCGGGTCGCGCAGGTTGTCGGTGAGGCTCCGGGCGTCCTCGCCGCGCTCCCAGATGAACTCGGCCAGGAGATCCAGGGCCTTGTACAGGTCCCCGTCGACGTCGAGGTCCCCCGCGACCCAGGCCCGCGCGAGGCCCAGCTCGCCCGGTTTCCACAGCAGGCGGCGCAGGGCCCGACGGTGGCGTACGACGAGGGTGGGGGCTCCCGGCGGCCCCGCTTCCGATCCGTCCCAGGCACGGATTCGAACCGGCAGTTGGGTTCCCAGCAACTGCTCGGCAAGGTTCTTCAGCCGCGATGCGGCGTCCTGCATGACGCACCTCCGTCAAGGCGATCCCGGAACGGAACGGTCCAACACCACGTAAACACCAACGGCGGGCCCGCGCAGTCCCGTTGCCTCGTTACGAATATGCAAAATACATGTAGCCGACATCTAGCGTCGGCGCGAAACGCCCGCCGGAGCCGGAACGCCCGAAGGGGCCCCCTGCACCACGGATGGCAGGGGGCCCCTTCGGGCGTTGCTCGCGTACTCGCGTACGTCGCCGTACGCGCGTCCTCGCGCCTTACGGCGTCAGGACGCCTTGGCCTTCTCCTCGACCGGAGCGGCGGCCGGCTCGGCCTTCGCCGCTGCGGGCTTGGGCGCCGGCTTGGCGGCCTCGTAGAACTCCTCGCGGGGAGTCTCCATGGCGCCGAGCGAGACGACCTCGCGCTTGAGGAACATGCCGAGCGTCCAGTCCGCGAAGACGCGGATCTTGCGGTTGAACGTCGGCATCGCCATGCCGTGGTACGCGCGGTGCATGTACCAGGCGAGACGGCCCTTGAGCTTGATCTTCATCTTGCCCATGACGATCATCGCGACGCCCTTGTGCAGGCCGAGGCCGGCGACCGCGCCCTTGTTGGCGTGGCTGTACTCCTTCTGCGGGAAGCCCCGCATGCCGGAGATCACGTTGTCGCCGAGGACCTTCGCCTGGCGCAGCGCGTGCTGGGCGTTCGGCGGGCACCAGGCGTTCTCGTTGCCAGCCTTGCGGCCGACGACGTCCGGCACCTGGGCGTTGTCGCCCGCGGCCCAGATGTAGTCGGTGCCCTGCACCTGGAGGGTCGTCTGGGTGTCCACGTGGCCGCGCGGGCCGAGCGGCAGACCGAAGCGCGCGAGGGCCGGGTTCGGCTTGACGCCGGCGGTCCACACGATCGTGTTGGAGTCGACCTCGAGGCCGTTGTTCAGGACCACGTGGCCGTCCACGCAGGAGTCCATGCCGGTCTTGAGGTAAACCTCGACGCCGCGGCCTTCCAGGTGCTCCTTGCCGTAGGCGCCGAGCTTGGGGCCGACCTCGGGGAGGATCTTGTCGGCGACGTCGACGAGCAGGAAGCGCATGTCCTCGCGCTTCACGCTCTTGTAGTACTTGGCCGCGTCGCGGGCCATGTCCTCGACTTCACCGATGGTCTCGGCGCCGGCGAAGCCGCCGCCGACGAAGACGAAGGTGAGCGCCTTGCGGCGGACCTCCTCGTCCGTCGTGGAGTCGGCCTTGTCGAGCTGCTCGAGCACGTGGTTGCGCAGGCCGATGGCCTCCTCGATGCCCTTCATGCCGATGCCCTGCTCGGCGAGGCCGGGGATCGGGAAGGTGCGGGAGACCGCGCCCATCGCGATGACCAGGTAGTCGAACGGCAGCTCGTACGCCTCGCCGACGAGCGGCGCGATCGTGGCGACCTTGCGGTCCTGGTCGATGGTCGTGACCCGGCCGGTGAGGACTTCCGCCTTGGGCAGCACGCGTCGCAGCGGGACGACGACGTGCCGAGGCGAAATGCTGCCGGCCGCGGCTTCGGGGAGGAAGGGCTGGTACGTCATGTACGAGCGCGGGTCGACGACCGTGACGGTCGCCTCTCCGTAGCGCATCTTCTTCAGAATGCGTCGAGCTGCGTACAGGCCTACGTACCCACCGCCTACTACGAGGATCCTGGGACGCTCCGTGGTGCTCATGCCATCGAGTATCCACCCCCTTGGAGGGGGTCGCTCGTGCGCCCCTTCACAAGCATGGGTAGGGCCTCTGCTACACTTCGCCGCCCGCGTGACACAGGTCATGGCGCCACAAGGGAACCACCGTGCACCGCGAGTCGTTGTCAACCCCACTTGAGCTGCCGCTCCGGGCTCTGGCACCGAGTGAACCACACGCCGGTTCACGTGTCCGCAACGCACCGGAAGCGATCCCGGCACCCGCTCCGCGGGGCCCCGGCCACCCGTGCGTGGCCCGAACTCCTCAAAACCTCGCTCAACAGGGCCGATTTCCTTGTGAAGAACTTCACGAAGTTTCTCGGCGAGCAGTCGCCGAGAGGCGTCCCGGACCCCGCCCGCGGGGCGGTCAGGCGGCGTAGCAGAGCTTCGCGGGGTCGGCGGGGGCCGAGCCGCGGGCCACGGCCGCGCGCACGGGGCGGGCGGTGCCGACGGCGGCGGCGGGGGCCTGCGTGCGCTTCCGCGCGAAGACGACGAGGCGCAGCACCACGAACCGCGCGACACCGGCGAGCGCGGAGGCGGACAGGTAGACGACCTGCTCGAGCACCGCACCGGGCGCCGCCACGAGCTGCTGAAGCACCAGCATCGCCACGCTGGTCACCACGTACGCGGCAGCCGCGGACCCGGCCGACTGCGTGTGCTGGCGCCAGCTCGCGCGCCCTCCCGCGCCGAAGGTGAAGCGGGCGTGCAGTTCGGTGGCGAGGAGGGTGGAGACCACGGTGATCAGGGCGTTGGCCAGGACCCAGGGGATCCAGGAGGCGAGGGCCGCCACGGCGAAGCTGGAGGCGACTCCCACCCCGCCGCCGCAGAGCACGAAGCGGGCGAAGGCGGTGACGGCGCCGGGCGCCGCCACCTGCTCCTGGCTCTGTGCTTTCTGCATGATCCGACCCCTTTGATGGCTCACTCCGCGAAACGCGCGCCCCTCGGCCCCCGAGGCCAAGAGGGGCGCGCTGCCCGTGCTGCCATCATGGCACATGAATGGCACCATGGCGAGCCATTAGTGACGCCATGGGCGCCATCAATGGCGCCACGGCGCGGGTGCGGCAGCGAATGCGCAGGTCAGCGGCCCCCTTCCGCACACAGCGAAGCGGCCCCGGCTCCTCCGCGGGGGAGGAACCGGGGCCGCGCCCTGTCCAGTTGTGTGGCCGCCCTGGCCTACTTTCCGAGCTCGTCGGCCTCCGCTGCCACGTTGAAGGCGATGCCGTCGAGGATGTCGTGCTCGCTGACGACCACCTCGCGGGCCCCGGTGCGCTCCATGATGGCGAGCAGCACGAGGGCGCCCGCCGCGATGACGTCGACGCGGCCCGGGTGCATCACGGGGATCGCGGCACGCTCGGCGTGCGTGGAGTGCACGAGCCGTTCGACGATCTCCGCCACGCGCTCGTACGGGATGCGGGAGTGGTGGATCGCCGCCGAGTCGTACGCGTCGAGGCCCAGCGCGATGCCGGCCACCGTGGTGACCGAGCCCGCGAGGCCCACCAGGGTGCGGGCCTCGCGCAGCGGGACCGTCTCCTCCGCGAGGTCGAGCGCCGCCTCGATGTCCGCGCGGATCGCGGCGACCTGGGCCTCGGTGGGCGGGTCGGTGACGACGCCGTCGCGCACGAGGTGACGCTCCGTCATGCGTACGCAGCCGACGTCCACGGAGCGGGCGGCGCGCACCTCGCCGTCGCCGACGACGAACTCCGTGGAGCCGCCGCCGATGTCGACCACCAGGTACGGGGTGGGGTGGTCCGCGCGGCCCTTGAGTTCCGTCGTCGCGCCCGTGAAGGAGAACGTGGCCTCCTGGTCGCCGCTGATCACCTCCGGTTCGACGCCGAGGATGTCCAGGACGCCGCGTACGAAGTCGTCGCGGTTCTCCGCGTCGCGGGAGGCGGAGGTGGCGACGAAGCGGGTGTGTTCCGCGCCGAGTTCCTTGATGACCTCGGCGTAGGCGCGGCAGGCCGCGAAGGTGCGCTGCAGCGCCTCGGGGGCGAGGCGGCCCGTCTTGTCGACGCCCTGTCCGAGCCGGACGATCTCCATCCGGCGGTCCAGCTCGACCAGCTCACCGGTCCGCGGGTCGGCGTCCGCCACGAGCAGGCGGATCGAGTTGGTGCCGCAGTCGATCGCTGCAACGCGGGTCATCGGGGTTCTCCTTGTCGTTGTCGCGCCGTGGGACGGGGGTGCGCCCACCCGTGCCGCCCCTGGCGGCCCAGCTGCCCGCACGGCAAGGTCAGGCGCAGTCGCCGGTGCCCACGCAAGGGCCCTTGCGCCACCACTCCGGGAGCATCGCGATGGCCTCGTCCCCGAGGGGGTTCACTCCGGGGCCCGCGGCCAGCGAGTGGCCCACGAGTACGTGCAGGCACTTCACGCGGTCCGGCATGCCCCCGGCCGAGGGGAAGCCTTCGAGCACCTCGATGGAGTCGCGCCGCGCGATGTAGTCCTCGTGCGCGGCCCGGTACGCGGCGGCCAGCTCGGGGTCCGACGCCAGCCGCTCCGTCATCTCCTTCATGACACCGTTGGCTTCGAGCGTCCCGATCGCGGACGCGGCCCGCGGGCACGTCAGGTAGTACGTCGTCGGGAACGGCGTGCCGTCGGGCAGCCGGGGTGCCGTCTCGACCACGTCCGGGTTGCCGCAGGGGCAGCGGTGCGCGATGGCGCGCAGACCGCGCGGCGGGCGCCCGAGCTGCTCCTGGAACGCGGCGATGTCGGCGTCCGTGGGCGCGGTGGGCTCGGTCTGGGGCGGGGGCGTTTCCATGCCTGTCTTTCGGTTCGTTTCTTTCGTTCGTTCAGTTCCGCGGCGAAGCGGGCCGGTTGGCCTTGTCGGCGCGATCGGCCTTGTCGGCGCGATCGGCCTTGTCGGCGCGGTCGGCCTTGGCGGCCCGGTCGGTCCTGTCGGCCCGGTCGGCCCGGTCGGCCTTGTCGACGCCGTCCCAGACGTTCGCGTACCAGGGCCGGTCGGCCGCGCCCTCGTCGCCGCGGTGGCCGTCGGCGGCCGCGGGGTCGATGACGGTGAACCCGGTCTCGCCCGGCATCACGTAGTGCAGCCGGTCCCGGATGCGCTGCTCGGCGTACGCGTCGTCCTGCCAGCGGGCCTTCTCGTCGCGCAGCCGCTCCACGTTCTCGCGGTGCTCGGCCTGCTTCTGCCGCTGCTCGGCGATCTCGGCGCGCTGCGACACGTACTGCCGCATCGGATAGGCGAGCGCCACGACCAGCGAGCAGACGACGAGCACCAGGAGCGCGGCCCGGCCGGTGAGCCGGGAGCGGCGCGCCTGGCGCTTGGTCTGCGAGCGGTAGACGCGCTCGGCGGTCTGCTCGCCGAGCAGCCGCAGCCGGGTCGCCGTGGAGAACCGGTCCTTGTCCCGGACTTTCCCGGCCATGTGTCTCGCCTCCCCAGTACGCGCGTACGTCCCCGCACACGGTACGGGACCGAGTACGGGGACGTACGTACGACTGGCTAGGGCTTAGCCCTTAGCCCTTAGCCCTTGCTGTGCCTACTGGTTCGCAGAGCGCTGTGCCTACTGGTTCGCAGAGCGAAACCGGGGGAACGCGCTGCGGCCCGCGTACACCGCCGCGTCGTCGAGGATCTCCTCGATGCGGAGCAGCTGGTTGTACTTGGCGACGCGGTCCGAGCGGGCCGGGGCGCCGGTCTTGATCTGGCCGCAGTTCACGGCGACCGCGAGGTCGGCGATGGTGACGTCCTCGGTCTCGCCGGAGCGGTGCGACATCATGCACTTGAAGCCGTTGCGCTGGGCCAGCTCGACGGCGTCCAGGGTCTCGGTCAGCGAGCCGATCTGGTTGACCTTGACGAGCAGGGCGTTGGCGGAGCCCTCCTCGATGCCGCGGGCCAGGCGCTCGGGGTTGGTGACGAACAGGTCGTCGCCGACGATCTGGACCTTGTCGCCCAGCTGGTCGGTGATGACCTTCCAGCCGGCCCAGTCGTCCTCGAACAGCGGGTCCTCGATGGAGACGAGCGGGTACGCCTCGACGAGCTCGGCGTAGTACTCGGTCATCTCGGCGGCCGAGCGGGACTTGCCCTCGAACTCGTACGCGCCGTCCTTGTAGAACTCGGACGCGGCGACGTCGAGCGCGAGCGCGATCTGCTCGCCGGGGACGTAGCCGGCCTGCTTGATGGCCTCGACGATGAGGTCGAGGGCGGCGCGGTTCGACTCCAGGTTCGGCGCGAAGCCGCCCTCGTCGCCGAGACCGGTCGACAGGCCCTTGGTCTTCAGGACCTTCTTCAGCGTGTGGTAGACCTCGGCGCCCCAGCGCAGCGCCTCGGAGAAGGACTCCGCGCCGATCGGGGCGATCATGAACTCCTGGATGTCGACGTTGGAGTCCGCGTGGGACCCGCCGTTCAGGATGTTCATCATCGGAACGGGCAGCAGGTGCGCGTTCGGGCCGCCGAGGTAGCGGAAGAGGGGGAGGTCGGAGGCCTCGGACGCGGCGTGCGCGACGGCGAGGGAGACGCCGAGGATGGCGTTGGCGCCGAGCGAGCCCTTGTTGTCGGTGGCGTCGAGGTCGAACATCGCCTGGTCGATCAGGCGCTGCTCGGTGGCGTCGTAGCCGACGAGCTCCGGGCCGATCTGCTCGATGACGGCGAGAACGGCCTTCTCGACGCCCTTGCCGCCGTAGCGGTTGGCGTCTCCGTCACGCAGTTCGATGGCCTCGAAGGCGCCGGTGGAGGCGCCGGACGGGACCGCGGCGCGGCCGGTGGACCCGTCGTCGAGGCCGACCTCGACCTCGACCGTGGGGTTGCCTCGGGAGTCCAGGATTTCCCGGGCTACGACGACGTCGATGGACGGCACGAGCATCTCCTTCTGGGATGTGACGCTAGGGGCGCATGGCGTGCGCCTCTCTGGGCGCGGCTTGCGCATGGCTTGCATGGTCTTCATCGGCCCTGCGTCTCCTGAGCCTAACGGGCCCGGGAGCTTCGGCCAGCCGACCGCCCGGCCCGTGGGACGACGGGCGGGCCGATTCCCCGGTAATCAGGACGGAAGCCCGGGTTCTACCGGCCGGTAGCTTCGCCCATGGCGTACAAGGCCGGGGCGACGCGGGCGGCTGCCGGGGGTGCCGAGGGCGCGGACAGCACCTCGCCCCGGTGCGTACGGGGGATACGCGCACCGGGGCGAGGGGGACCCGTGGGGACGGGGATTGCCCCGCGGGTGCGGGGCGGAGCCGGGGCTCAGCTTCAGCTGAGGTGCAGCTGCTGGCCCGGGTAGATGAAGTCGGCGTTGTCGATGATGTCGCCGTTCAGCTTGTAGACCTTCTGCCAGCCGCCCTTGACGTCGTGCGACTCGGCGATCTTGGAGAGCGTGTCGCCGGACTTGACCTTGTACTCGCCGTCGCCCTTCTTCACGACCTTGCCGGTCGGGGTCTCGACGGTCTTCTTCGACTCGGTCTGCGGGGCGGTCTGGCGCTGCTGCTGCGGCTGCGGCTGCGGCTTGGCCTGCTGCTGCGGCTGCGCCTGCTGCTGGGGCTTGGCCTGCTGCTGGGGCTGCTGCTGCGGCTTCTGCTGCTGCGGCTGCTCGGCGCCGCCGCCGTTGTACGCGGCGCCCGTGAGGCCCACGCCGCAGCTCGGCCAGGCACCCTTGCCCTGGCCCGCGAGGACCTTCTCGCCGATCTCGATCTGCTGGGCCTTGGAAGCCTGGTCGGCCGTGGCGGCGTACTTGGTGCCGCCGTACGCGGCCCAGGTGGAGGCCGAGAACTGCAGGCCGCCGTAGTAGCCGTTGCCGGTGTTGATGGACCAGTTGCCGCCGGCCTCGCACTGGGCGACCCGGTCCCACTGGTCGGCGGTGGCGGCGTTCGCGGTGCCGGTCGCCATCAGCGGCGCGGCCACGGCGGCGCCGGTGACACCGACGACGGTCGCGGCACGGGTGGCCTTGGACGGACGGCGGTGCTTGCCCTTGCTGGAAAACAGCATGGAGTGATCCCCTCACCGACGCCTGCGAGGTGAGCTGTCGGGTTCGGGCGGGTGAGTGCCCGGCCGCACGGCTTGCGTGCGACTTCACCCCTAGCCGTTCCTGTCCGTCTCGCAGCGCTTCGCTTGCTCACTGCTCAACGGACGGGCCCGGCGCTTACCTTGGGTCCCCCGCTCCTGCCTTCGGCGCTCGAAGCGACGACTGTTCCCGTCCGGCCGTTGGCAGGATTCGGCGTACCGACCGGCGGGGCCCGCTGTGGCGAGCGGTCACGACCGTAGACAGGCAATCACCGGAATTTCAAAGACGATCAGGGCTTCTGAGACCCATCTCTCACTTGCCTCTCACCGTCTTTAAACCGGACATTAACCGCGAACTGCCAGTCAACTTCCGCTCCGGAGCACCTACTTCCGGTCCGCCTCCGCGGCCTGCTTCTCGCTCAGCGAGAGTCGCTGACCGGGGAGGATGAGGTCCGGGTCGGAGCCGACGGTCTTCTTGTTGTCCGAGTACAGGGAGGACCAGCCGCCGTCAAGGTCGTGACGGTCGGCGATCCGCGAGAGGTTGTCGCCGGAACGGACCGTGTAGGTCTCCGTGGCGCCGTCGGCGTCACGCGAGTCGCGGTCCTCACCGCGCGAGGCGTGCCGTCCCGCGGAGCCCGCGCCGGACTCGCCCTCGGGGGCCTCGTCCGCGCTGGAGCCGCGATGGCGCCCGGAGGGGCGCTCCGACGGGTCGGAGGAGCCCGACGAGCCCTCGGAGGCGTCGGGGGCCCCGGAGCCGGGCGAAGTGCTGTCGCGGTCCTGGGACTTGCCGTCCTCGTCCGCGGGTGCGTCGTCCTTCTCGCCCTTCTGGCCCTTCCCCTCCGTCCCTTCCTTCCCTTCCTTCTCCGTCTTCCCCTTCTCGCCGTCCTCGCCGTCCTCGCCGGGCGCCTCGCCGTTGCCGGGCTTGCGGTGCTTGCCGGTCTCCCGGTCGGTGTCCGCCTTGCCGTCACCGGCGCGGTCCTTGTCCCCGGCGTCCCCGGAGTCCCCGGACTCGGCGGAGTCACCCGAGTCGGCCGGGTCCCCGGAGTCCTTGCCCGTCTCGTCGGACGGCTGCGCGGGCGTCGTCGGCGCGGGCGGCAGGCCCGGGTCGACGTCGGCGGCCTCGCCGTCCTGCGTGAGGCCCGCGACCGCCGCGCAGCTCGGCCACGCGTCCGGACCCTGGTCGCCAAGGACCTTCTCGGCGACGGCGATCTGCTGGGAGCGGCTGGCCTGGTCGGCGCTCGGCGCGTACCCGAGACCGCCGTAGTTCTCCCAGGTGTCCTGCGAGAGCTGCAGCCCGCCGTAGTACCCGTTGCCCTCGTCGGCGCTCCACGCGCCGCCGCTCTCGCACGCCGCGACCTTGTCCCACGTGTCGGTGTCCGCCGCGTTCGCGCTGGTGGCGCCGAGCAGCGGGATGGCGATGGCGGAACCGGTGACGCCGGCCGCGACGACGATCGCCGGGGCTTGGCGGGGGCGGCGGTGACGGCCTTGGCCGGAGAGCATGCACGTGCCTTTCGAGCGACGACAGATACGGCCGCGACACAGGGTGCAGTGGGGGTGCACCGGGGTGCCGAGCCGTCGTGAACGTAGCCCCAGTCGAACGTCAGTCACAAGTCGATGCAGCGCAGATCACGTGAAAGTCACAGCCGTGACGGTACGTCAGTCACGTACCGGACCGTCGTCAGCGGCCGGGCGGCGTGAACGTCACCGGCAGGGTGCGCAGCCCGCGCATGATGAGCCCGCCGCGCCACCGCAACTCCTCCGGCTCGGCCGCGAGTTGCAGGTCGGGCAGCCTGCGCAGCAGCGTCGCGAGGGCGGTCCTGCCCTCCAGGCGGGCCAGCGGGGCGCCGAGGCAGTAGTGGATGCCGTGCCCGTATCCGAGGTGCGGGTTGTCGCGCCGGGAGAGGTCGAGGAGGTCGGGCCGCTCGAAGCGCTCGGGGTCGCGGTCGGCGGCGGCGAGCACGACGAGGACGGGGTCGCCGGTGGCGATGTCCTGGCCGCCGATACGCAGCGACTCGGTGGCGAAGCGCCAGGTGGCGAGTTCGACGGGGCCGTCGAAGCGGAGCAGTTCCTCGATGCCGGTCTCCAGGAGCCCGGTGTGCCCGGCGGCGAGGGACCGTTGCAGTTCCGCGCGCTGCTCGGGGTGCGTGAGCAGCGCGTACGTACCGTTTCCGATGAGGTTGACCGTCGTCTCGAACCCGGCGAAGAGGAGGATGAAGGCCATCGCGGCGGCCTCGTTCTCGGTGAGGTGCTCGCCGTGGTCGGAGGCGCGGATGAGCCCGGAGATGAGGTCGTCGCCCGGCTCGGCCCGCTTGCGGTGGATGAGTTCGGCGAGGTAGCCCCGCATCTTCTTCACCGACCGCGCGACCCCGCCGCGCGGGCCGCCGCCGTGCCGGATCATCATGCCCGCCCAGTCCCGGAAGTCGTCCTGGTCCTCGCGCGGGACGCCGAGCAGGTCGCAGATCGCGTAGATGGGGAGCGGGAAGGCGAACTCGTGGATGAGGTCGGCCTCGCCCTTGTCCGCACTGTGCTTGTCGAGAAGCGTGTCGATGAGCTGGTCCGTCAGCTCCTGCACGCGCGGCGCGAACTCGGCCACGCGGCGCGGCGTGAACGCCTTCGACACCAGGCGGCGCAGGCGGGTGTGGTCCGGCGGGTCGATGTTGAGCAGATGCGTCATCAGCTCGGCCTTGCGCTCGCCCGGGATGCCGGTCTTGCCCTTGGCGTGCGCGGGCTCGTCGTGGTGCGCCGGGTTCTTGCTCAGCCGCTGGTCGGCGAGCGCCTGCCGCGCGTCCGCGTACCGGGTGACCAGCCATGCCTCTACTCCGCTGGGGAGCGTGGTCTTGTGCACGGGGGCGTGCTCGCGGAGCCAGGCGTACGCGGGGTAGGGGTTGGTGGCGAACTCCCACGTGAAGAGGTCGGGGGCGGGGGGCTGCGGCGTGCTGTGGGGGCAGGCGGGCGGGGGCTGGTCGTGCATGGGTCGACGGTATCCGGCCCGGGGACGGACTACCGCTGCCCCGGGGGCTCCAGCTCGGCCAGGTGGAAGGCCGCCTGCGGGTCACCGGCCTCCGCACCCTTGGTGAGCCAGTGCTGGGCGCGGTCGCGGTGCAGTTTGCCGAGCGTGACGTACGCGTCCCTGTAGCCCGCCTCGGCGGCCTTCTCCAGATACCCGATCGCCTCCACGGCGGCGCCGCGGCCCGCGAGGATGTCACCCAGCCGATTGCAGGCCACCGGGTCATCCCGGTCGGCGGCCTTGCGGTACCAGCCCTCCGCCTCCGTCACGTCGCCCGCGTGCTCCGCGACCAAGCCGAGCATTACGTGGACGACAATGTCCCCCGCGGCCACCCGGGACTCGGTGGCAGCTCGGCATGCGGTGAACACGGGCGCGAGGTCGAACCCGCGCTCGCCCGCCCCGATGGCCACGGAGTACCACAGCCAGTCCGGGACCGCCCCGAACTCACCGGACCGCACGGCGTCCGCGACGAGGGAGCCGTAGGCCCGGTACGTGTCCGCCTGCGCCCCGGGGACGAGCAGCCCCGTCGCCTCGTACCGCAGCCGGGTGGCCCACTCCAGGGCCTGCTGGAACGGCTCGTGCACGCCCTTGGACGCCTCGTACTCCCCGTAGTACTCATGAAGCCCGGCCAGCCAGGTCAGCGGGATGTCCTCCTCGATCCCGCAGCGGGCGAGGTCCACGGCCGCCCGCACCAGGAGGTGGCCGCGCGGGTGTGCCTGCGGGCGGCGGGCCCTGCGCCACTCGTCCCACAGTTCCGGGCCCAGGGCCAGATATTCGGTCACCCCGCGGCTGCCGCGCCACTTCGCGGCGTCGGTGAGGCGCGGGTCGTCGGCCTGCACCAGCCGCGCCTGTTCGGCCGCGCTCCAGCCGCGGCTCAGCTCGACGGTGTGGGCGCCGCTCAGGACGCGGGCCGCGGGGCCGCCGCCGAAGCGGTGCTCGTCGTACGCCTTGTCGCCCATCGTGGCGAGAACGAGGACGCGCTCCTGGGTGAGCCGGGCGAGCAGCGCGGCGGTGAGGCCCTGGGGGCCGAGGTGGTTCTCCAACTCGTCGAGCCACAGGATGTGGTGGTCGGTGCGGTCGCGCAGCCCGGTTGCGATGTCCCGCAGGTCCGCGCCGGGGTGCGGGGCGTGCACGCGCGGTTCGGGGTCGGCGCCGGTGTTCAGCGCCGCCCAGGCCGCCGTCATCGTCTTGCCCGACAGCGGGCCGCCCGTGACGACGACCAGGCCGCCCTCCCGCAGGCCCCGGGCGACGAGGGCATGGAGCTGATCGTCGCAGTCCCGCCGCACGTACGGCGTCAGGCTCTCCTCGTCCCCGAAGCGGCTCGTGGGGCGCACGCCGAACCAGAGGCGGCGCAGCTTGCCGATGGGGAGCCAGGTGCCGGCCGGGGCCAGGCCGGGGGCGGTGTGGACGGTGACGTCGCCCGCGATGGTGCCGGCCTGGATCACGGAGCCCGCCGAGGCACCGGCGACGCTGTTCCGCAGCGGGGGGTCCGTGGGCGCGGCGGACGGCGGCGCGGGGGGCGGCAGTTCGTAGCCCCGGGGCGGCACGACGGGCGGCGGCACCACGGGCCGCTCTCGGTCCGGGCGCGGCCCGGCCGGCACGGCGGCGGGCACCGGCACGCTCATGTCGTGCCCGCAGTCCGTGCAGTAGCGGTCGTCGTCCTCCAGCCGGGCCTCGCACATCGGGCAGTACACCGTCGCCTCCTCGGGCCGTAACTCCCGCTCGGCCGGGTCGAGTTCAGCGACGCGAACGACCCCCGACCGACCCCCGGAGGCAACGTTACTAAGCGCCGGGCGCCTCAGCCCCGCGGATCGCGTCCCGGTAGGCGCGGGCCGCCGCCCGCAGCGCCGCCTCCGGGTCCGCGCCCCCGGCCTCGGCGCGGACGGCCATGGCGAGCAGTTCATACCCCACGCCCTCCCCCGTGGGCAGCGGGACGTCCAGGCCCGCCGTGCGGACGCGGGAGGCCAGCTTGGCGGCGAGGGCGAGGGCGGGCTGGCCGAGGGGGATGCCCTCGGTGAGGGAGTCGCGCTGCTTCTCCACCGCCTTGGTGCGCAGCCAGTGCTCCTTGACCTCTTCCGGCGTGGCCGCGGTGTCCTCGCCGAAGACGTGCGGGTGGCGGTGGATGAGCTTCTCCACGATGCCCGCGGCCACGTCGTCGACGGAGAACCGCTCGTCGTCCTCGGCCGCCTCCTCCGCGATGCGCGCGTGGAAGACGACCTGGAGCAGCACGTCGCCCAGTTCCTCGCGCAGTTCGTGCGCGTCGCCGTCCTCGATGGCCTCGACGAGTTCGTACGCCTCCTCGATCGCGTACTTCGCGAGGCCCTTGTGGGTCTGCTGCGAGGACCAGGGGCATTCGGCGCGGATGCGGTCCATGACCTGGACGAGGTCGAGGAGGCGGGCGCCCGGCAGGTCGTACGAACCAGGGAGCAGCTCCAGGTCCGGCATCGGCAGGCGGCCCGAACCGGCGAGGCGGGCCAGCCCGTCGGTGAGCGGGCGGTCGCCCTCGGCCGTGGCCACGACCAGGACCGTGCGGCCGCCGGCGCACGCGCGCACCAGCTCCTCGGCGCTCGGCGATGCCTGCTTGACCGCCACGCCCGCCTCGCGCAGATACGGGAGCTGCGGGTGCGTGGCGTCGGCGCACACCACCTCGTCCGCTCCGTGCAGCGCCTGCCACGCCGCCCAGGACAGCAGGCCGGGCGCGACGCGGTGGCTGGTGGTGAGCAGGATGACGCGGCCGACGCCGTCCCCGGAGGTCTCGATCTCGTTCACACCTCGAACGTAACCCACGCCACTGACACTCTCCGGCCGACGGCCGACGGCCGACGGCCGCCCGAGCCGCTGCCTCCGTTACAGCTGCTCCATCCGCGGCCCCGCCGCCCCGCTGCCGGACACCTCGCGCACCCACGGTGTCTTGGCGTCCGTGCGCTTGCTCGCCTTGACGTCCCACGCGCCGTACCGCGGGTTCAGGTCGATGTCGAGCTTCTTGGACGCCTTGGACAGGGCGGACCAGAAGATGTCCTGGCCCTCCCGCGCGTTCATGTCCGCGCCGAGCTTGCGCGCGAGCTTCTGCGCCTCGATCTCCGTGCGGATGCTGTCGTCCAGGCGCTGGGGCGCGACGCCGTACTCCTGCAGCCACTGCGCCTCGAGGGCCTTCCTGCCGCTGGCCTGTTCCTCCAGGCCGCCGCGCATGGTCTGGATCTCCTTGCGCGAGACGCTCACCCCGGCGTCCCGCGCGGCCCGGTGCAGCACCTTGTCGAGCACCATCGTGTGCAGCGTGCTGCGGGTCAGGCCGCCGGTCTTGGCGACCACCTGCTCGTACTGCCGGTCGTCCGGGAGGGCGGCCCGCTGCGCGGAGCGCACCTCGTTCACCCTGTTCTCCAGTTGCGCGACCGTGATGCGCTGCTTCCCGACGACGGCCGCGGCGCCCGGATGGGCCTCGTTGCCGCAGGCGGTCAGGAGGGGGGCCGCGACGAGGGCGGCGGCGGTGAGGACGAGCGCGGAGCGACGGCGGCTGCTGCGGCGGTGCAAGTGGGCCTCCCGGTGGAGAGATTGTGCTTCGCTGCACAAAGTCTTGCGGTGATCGATGGTAGGCAGTGGTGGTCGGCTCGGCCACCCTTCCCCAAGAACTTTGTTCAGGGGATGCCCCACTACCAACGATTCGGCAAGAGTTGGGGTGCCACTTAGCCCCGCACCTGCCCGAGCCACTGCAAGGTCCGCCGGATCTCCGCCGGGAACGGGTGCCCCACGCCGTGCACCCGCTCGGCGTCGAGCACCAGGCGCCCCAGCGTCTCGTGCGCGGCCGAGCGGTCGCCGAGGGCGAGCAGGAGCTGGCCGATGCGGCGGCGGATCTCCAGGGACTGGCGGATGTCGGCGGTCGCGTACTGGTTCTCGTAATAAGGGAGCAGCGTCCGGTACTCGGCGAGGGCCGCCGCCGGTTCGCCGAGCTGCTCCAGGCACTGCGCGGCCTCGTAGCGGAACTGCAGCGACTGCGGGTCGGCGTGGCCTGACTCGGCGGCGCGCTGGTCGGCGAGGCGGCGCAGCTCGGGCAGGGCACGGCGGTACTGGCCGTCGTCCATGAGCGTGGCCGCGTACTGCTTGCGCAGGGTGCGGACGACGGGTGAGTGCTCGCCGTGCTGGGCGGCGGCGGCCGGCAGGATCGCGCCGAGGATGTCGACGGCCTGGGTGATGCGGCCCTCGCCGAGCAGCCGCTTGACCTCGTCGACGGCCGCGGCGACGTCCTGGCCGTGGGCGGGCCGGGGCGGTTGGGCCTGCGGGGCCGGTGCCGGGGTCGCGGCGCGGTCGGGCCAGGGGGCGTGCGGGCGCAGGAAGGGGCGGGTCGGGTCGAGGGGGCGGCCGGACGGCACGGAGCGTCCCGGCAGCAGGGGCGCCAGTTCCTCGTACACGTCCTGGGCGCTGGCGGGCCGGTGCTGCGGGTCCTTGGCGAGCAGGCGCAGGACGAGGGATTCGAGTGCTTCGGGGACCTCGGGGCGCAGCCGGCGCACCGGCAGCGGCGGCTCGTACAGATGGCGGTGCAGCACGCCGAGCGCGGTGGAGCCGGAGAACGGCACGTCGCCGCTGAGGAGTTCGTGCAGGAGTACGCCCATCGCGTACAGGTCGGTGTACGGGCCGACGGCGCCGCCCATGGCCTGTTCGGGCGCCATGTACGAGGGGCTGCCGATCGGGGAGCCGGTGTGGGTGAGGCGGGTGGTGTCGGTGTCCATGACCGAGGCGATGCCGAGGTCGAGGATGGTGAGGGTGCCGTCCTGGCGGACCATCATGTTCCGCGGCTTCAGGTCGCGGTGCACGATCGGCACGGCGTGCACCGCGGAGAGCACGGCGCAGAGCTGCGCGGCGACGGCGACCGCCCACGGCCAGGGGTACGGGTCGTGCTCGGCGAGATGGTCGCCGAGGTCCGCGCCGTCGACGTACTGCATGACGAGGTACAGGTCCTCGCCGTCGCTGCCCGCGTCGTGCACCGTGACCAGGCCGGGGTGGTCGACCTGCGCGGTGACCCGGCACTCGCGCAGGAAGCGGCGGCGCAGCTCGTCGGCCTCGGCGCCCGCGACCTTGTCGGGGCGGAGCAGCTTGACCGCGACGCGGCGGTCCAGGCGCTGGTCGTACGCCGTCCAGACCTGGCCCATGCCGCCCTGGCCGATGAGCGTGGACAGCTCGTAGCGCCCGGCGATCACGCGGTGGTCCGTTCCCCCTGCCGCGCTCGTCACCGTCAGCTGCCGCCTTCCTGCTTGCGCAGGTAGTCACTGAGCTCGTCGAGCTCGGCGCGGACCTGGTCGATGCGGGCGGGCGCGGGGCGGGACGGCGGGGGCGGAGTGGGGGCGGCGGGCGCGGCGGGCGGCGCTTGCGGGACCGGGGTGTGGGTGACGTGGGGCGGCGGGGTCGGGGACGGGTAGCCGTACGACGGCTGGTGCGGCTGGTGCGGCTGCGGTTGCTGCGGTACGTAGCCGGGGAACTGCGGCTGCTGGTACGCGACATGGGCCCGGGCGCGCGCGAAGTGGCGGATGTCCATGGTCAGGTAGTACGCGATCACGGGCACGACCGTGGAGACCAGGATCGTCATGCCCGCGTTGCCGGGCCCGGAGAACTCGCCGTCCCCCGGATCGATCCCGATGAGGACGACGGCCGCGGCCTCGAGTCCCGCGACGATCGTGAAGAGCGCCCAGTCCAGCGTCCTGCGGGTCACCAGCGCGAGCCGCAGCATCGCGGCCCAGGCGAGGAAGCCGCACGTGACGACGGCGAGCACCACGAACAGCACGCGCAGCGTCACCTGCGACGAGCCCTCCGAAGGCGCCGGTGGGTGCGGCGGCGCGTAGCCGTGGCCGTGCATGGCTGCTCCTGATACCTGACGCGGCCGTACGTGCCCCTGAGCCCTTCCGGGCGCGGCGGGGGAGACGTACGGCCGACGAACGAACGAATGCAGAATCGAGCGTATAGGCCGACTCCGTGAACCGGTCCCGGGTTGTACCGAACCGTTGCCGTACTGGTCACGTGGACGGGGCGACTCCTCCCCCGGCCGCTTCTCCGCTCACTCCGGCGCCACGCTCCCGTCGGTCAGGCCGTCGTACATGCCGCGTACGAGCTGTTCGCCGAGGCGGCCCGCGAGGCGCAGCGCGTCCTCGAAGGCGGCGAGGTCCCGGAACCGCTCGCCGTAGCGGCGCTGTTGCTCGGGTGTCAGGCGCGGCAGCTGGAGGCGGCGTACGTCGAGCCGGGCGGAGGTGGAGGCGTAGCTGCTGGCCTGGCGGTGGTTGGCGGTGCCGCGCAGGAAGCCGGCGAGGAACCAGGAGTCCAGGGCGGCCGGGTCGGGGCGGAGCAGCACCAGGCCGCGGCCGGGCACGGCGCCCGCGGTGGTCTCGTCGACGACGCGGGCGGCGATGCCGCCGCCGAGGACGGGCAGGACGACGTCGCCGGGTTCGGTGCGGACGGGGGTGTCGAGCGCGGGGGTTCCGGGCGGAGTGGTGTCCGTCTCCCCGGGGGCCCGGTCCGGGTCCTGGTGGGGCGGGGCGGTGGCGGAGGGGGCCGTTCCGGCGAGGACGTCGTGTTCGGTGAGGAGGGGCACCCCGGGGGCGGCCGGTGCGGTGTGGCCGGTGTGGCCGGTGTGGATCGACAGGGCGCCCGCGCGGGCGAGTTCGCCGACGGTGGTGAGCGGCCTGCGGGCGGCGTCGGGCGGGCCAGGCTCGGCGCCCGGCGGGGTGAGTTCGGCGGTCAGGCGCAGGGTGTCGCCGAGCCGGGCGCGTACGTCGCGCAGTTCCTCGGCGCCGCCGCCCGCGGCCCGGGGCGGCAGGCGGCGCGCGGGCGCCAGGTCGACCTCGTCGTCGAGGAGCGCGAGCACCGGCACGGACAGCGCGAAGCCCGGCTCCTCCGCCAGCGCCCCGTCGCGCTCGAACCGGTGGAACGCGTCGAGCACGGCGTCCTGCACGGGCGGCCACGCCTGCCGGTCCCGCCCGTCGGTGTGCTTGCCGTCGGCCGCCCGCGCGGCCTCGACGAGCAGCACTTCGGGGGCGCTCGGGGCGTCGGCTCCGGGCCTGCGCAGGACCCAGACGTGCAGCGGCAGGTGGTACGGGGGCGCGGCACCGGCGGGCAGCGCGATCACGGCGCGCAGGGCGCCGCGGCGCAGCAGGTCGGCGCGGATGCGGCGGCCGGAGCGGCGG
>NZ_AOPZ01000537.1 GCF_000414115.1 Streptomyces aurantiacus JA 4570 | reverse complement strand
GCCCGCTGCCCGTCGCGGGCGCCGCCGCCCCCTCTCCGTACGACGCGTCCGGCGGCCCGAACACCCCCACCGCAGGCCCGCTGAACGGCACCGGCCCCGAGGCCGGCACCGGAGCACCGCCCACCGCACCGGAACCCGCGCCGGACGGCCCAGCCGCCCCCGCGTCCAGGTCGAGGAGCCGCACCGCGCTCCGGCTCACCCGCTCCACCAGCGGCCCCGGCAGCCAGCCCGCCGAGACCAGCGCGGCCGCGCCTGCGGGGGCGAGGCGGTGGGCCACGGCAGCGGGGGCGGGGCGTTCCTCGGGCGACTTGGCCAGGCAGGCCGCCGCGAGTTCGCGCAAGTCGCCGCTCATCGCGTCCAGTTGGGGCTGCTCGTGGACGACCTTGTAGAGGAGCGCGGCGGAGGAGTCGCCGGGGAAGGGGGAGCCGCCCGTCGCGGCGTAGACCAGGACCGCGCCGAGGGAGAAGACGTCGGCCGCGCCGGTGACGCCCTTGCCGAGGATCTGTTCCGGGGACATGTAGCCGGGCGAGCCGATGGAGACGCCCGTCGAGGTGAGGGACGCCGTGCCGTCCGTCGCCCGTGCGATGCCGAAGTCGATCAGGCGCGGGCCGTCCAGGGTCAGCATGACGTTGGACGGCTTCACGTCGCGGTGCACCAGGCCCAGGCCGTGGACGTGCGCGAGGGCCTCCGCCAGGCCCGCGCCGAGGACGCGCACCGAGTGCTCGGGCAGCGGGCCCGCGTCCCGCACCGCCTCCGTCAGCGACGGGCCGGCCGCGTACCCCGTCGCCACCCACGGCACCGACGCCTCCGGGTCCGCGTCCAGGACCGGGGCCGTCCAGTCGCCGCCGACCCGCCGCGCCGCCTCGACCTCGCGGCGGAAGCGGGCGCGGAACTCCTCGTCGAGGGCGAAGTGCGGATGCACGATCTTCACGGCCACCGTGCGGCCGCCCGTGCTGCGGCCCACATAGACCCGGCCCATGCCGCCGGAGCCGAGCCGCCCGAGCAGGCGATAGGGCCCGATCGTGGTGGGTTCGTCCGGTTCGAGCGGGTGCATGGCGAAGCCCTCCCCCAGATGCGCTGTCCGCATGCCGCGTGCCCCATGCGGTGACCCGCCGACTCCCCCGGCGTCCGCCGCATGCCAGTGCTGCCGGCCAGCCTATGCGAGGACGCGGGCGGCGGTGCTTGCGGTTCGCGCGGAACGGGACGCGCGGTTCGCGCGGAACACGGCACGCCATTCATCGTCGTGTTACCCGGCCTCAATCCCGACGACAAGTTCTATTGCGACGGAAGTGACATATCGGGGCAGCCGAATAGAGCACCTGGATGACGGACGGCGTACCCGATTTCGTGAAAGCGAATTCCCGCGCCCGGGCTACGGCTGGAGCAGTTCCACGCGTACGTCCGCCGGGAACCCCGTCGTCGGCCCGACCCGCCGCGCGAACTCCGCGACGCCCTCGAGCTGCGCGCCGCCGAAGCGGAAGTCGAGCGTCGTGAAGTACCGCTCCAGGACACCCGCGTCGAACGCCTCCCAGCGGGCCGCCTGCTCCGAGACCTTCGCGACCTCGTCCAGGGACAGGTCCCGCGAGGAGAGGAACGCCTGGTGCACCTCGCGTACGACCTCGGGCTCGCGCGCGAGGTAGTCGCGCCGCGCCGCCCACACCGCGAAGACGAACGGCAGGCCCGTCCAGTCCTTCCACATCTGGCCGAGGTCGTGGACCTCCAGGCCGAGCCGGGGGCCGTCGATGAGGTTCGCGCGCAGCGCCGCGTCGCCGATGAGGACGGCGGCGTCCGCCTCCTGCATCATCAGGCCGAGGTCCGGCGGGCACGTGTAGTAGTCGGGCCGTACGCCGATCTTCTCGGCCAGCAGGAGCTGCGCCAGGCGTACGGAGGTGCGCGAGGTCGAGCCGAGGGCCACCCGCGCCCCGTCCAGGCGGTCGAGCGGCACCTGCGACACGATCACGCAGGACATGACGGGGCCGTCACAGCCCACGGCGAGGTCCGGGAAGGCCACGAGCTCGCCGGCGTTCTTCAGGAACTCGACCAGCGTGACCGGCGCGACGTCCAGCTCACCGCGCACGAGCTGCTCGCTGAGCTTCTCCGGGGTGTCCTTCGTGAGCTCGAAGTCGAGGAGGGTGCCGGTCCTGGCCAGGCCCCAGTAGAGGGGCAGGCAGTTCAGGAACTGGATGTGGCCGACGCGCGGCCGTGCGGTGCGGGCCGATCCGGCCGCGTCCGTGGTGCCGGCGTGCGAGGTGTCTGCGGGAGAATTGTCCACATCGGTGAGGCTAGCCCTGTCCCGGTACGGTGCGGGCGCCGGGGGCCCCGGAGGGGCTTCCGTCAACCCTCCTCGAGATCACATCAAACCTCCGGGTGACGTGATCTTGATCCCTATTGCTTCCGGGTGCCTGCGTGCTAAGCTCGCCGCAAGTTGCAGTTTGGTTTCCCTTGCAGTACAGAGCCTGCGGAGCGCATGTGACCCGCAGGCTCTCGTCGTTTTCAGACTTTTGCAGTTGTTTCAACAATCGCAGGTTCTGGAGCAGGGCAACCCTTTGGCCCAAGGAGGGCTTATGGCTACCGGAACCGTGAAGTGGTTCAACGCCGAAAAGGGCTTTGGATTCATCGCCCAGGAAGGCGGAGGCCCCGACGTCTTCGTGCACTACTCCGCGATCAACGCCAGCGGTTTCCGCTCCCTCGAGGAGAACCAGGCCGTGACCTTCGACGTCACGCAGGGCCCGAAGGGCCCGCAGGCGGAGAACGTCACCCCCGCGTAATGCGAGGTTGATCCGGAACGGAAGCAGTACCCAAGGTGCCCCGCACCCCCCGCATCCGCGTGGGGGGCAGCGGGGCTCCTGCCTTTTTCTGGCGTGGGCGCCTTGTGCGGGGTTGATCGGCCTTCGGCCTCGTCCTCAAGCGCCGGACCGGCTTCATCGGCCTTCGGCCTCGTCCTCAAGCGCCGGACGGGCTAAGGCCCCTCTTCGGTTGCGGCGGCTCTTTCCCTCGCTCGGGCCGCTGCTGTCGGGTCCCAGTCCTCCGTTGTTGGTACGGAGGCCAGGAGCAGGTGGGTGTAGGGGTGCTCGGGGGTCGTCAGGACTCTGTGGGTCGGGCCGCGTTCCACCACCCTGCCGGTGCGCATCACCAGGACCTCGTCCGTGACGTGTTGGACCACCGCCAGGTCGTGGCTCACGAAGACCAGGGCCACGGCCGTCTCTCTTCTGATCTCCGCCAGGAGGCGGAGGATCTGGGCCTGGATCGATACGTCCAGGGCGGCGACCGCCTCGTCCAGGACCAGGATCCTCGGGTCCACCGCGAGGGCCCGGGCTATCGCCAGGCGCTGGCGCTGGCCGCCGGAGAGGTCCCTCGGGCGGGCGTCGGCCTCCCTGCTGCCCAGACCCACGCGGTCCAGGAGGGGCCCGGCCTCGGACTCCGGCCTGCCGTGCAGGCGCAGGGCCGTGTGCAGGCACTGGGTCGCGGTGAGGCGGGGGTCCAGGGAGACATAGGGATCCTGGAAGACCATTTGGATCTCCCTCGCCCTGGTCAGGCGGGCCGTCCTGCCCCTCGGGGCGCGGGGTTCGCGTTCCCTGCCCGCGACGGTGATCCTGCCGTGGTCCGGGCGGGCCAGACCCACGAGCATTCTGGCCACCGTCGTCTTGCCCGAGCCGGACTCGCCCACGATGCCCAGGGCCCCGCCCTCGGGGACCGTGAAGCTCACGTCCTCGGCGGCCGTGTGGGAGCCGCCTCCCGGCAAGGAGTAGGTCTTGCTGAGGTGCTCCGCCTGGAGCAGCCGGTCGGTCATGCGTGGGTCACCCCGTCCTTGATGCAGGAGGCCGTGCCTCCGTCGGGCAGCGGCAGTGGTTCCGGCTGCCAGGTCTCGCAGCTCGGCGACGCCTGGTCGCAGCGGGTCACGAACGGGCACCCCTGGTGGGTGTCCGCCAGGGATGGAGGGCGGCCCGGGATGGGGTGCAGGGGGGCGTGGGTGCCGAGGGTGGGAGAGCAGGCCAGGAGGCCCCGGGTGTAGGGGTGGGCGGGGGCCGCGAAGAGGGCCTCGGCCGTGCGGGACTCGACGACTCGGCCCGCGTACATCACGTAGACGCGGTCGCAGTACGCCGCCGCCAGGTGCAGGTCGTGGGTGATGAAGAGGAGACCGAGGCCGTGCTCGGCGCGCAGCTCGCGCAGCAGGGCGAGGATGTCGGCCTGGGTGGTGACGTCCAGGGCGCTGGTCGCCTCGTCGGCGAGGAGCAGGCGCGGGCCGGCCGCGAGGGCGCCCGCGATGACGACGCGCTGGAGCATGCCGCCGGAGAGTTCGTGCGGGCGCTGGCGGATCCGGCGTTCCGGGTGCGGCAGGCCCACGGAGGCGAGGAGTTCGACCGCCTCGGACCTGCTCGCGCCCCGTTCGACCAGGAAGTCGCCGACGCGCCGCACCGGGTTGAGGGCCGCCCGCGGGTCCTGGTGGACCATCGCGACGGAGCCCGCGCGGTGGGCGCGCAGGCGTTCGCCGGTGAGGCCGAGGACTTCGGTGCCGTCGAAGCGTACGGAGCCGGAGGCCGTCGAGCCGGGCGGGAACAGTCCGAGTGCCGCCTTCGCCGTCGTCGACTTGCCCGAGCCCGACTCCCCCACCAGGGCGACGACTTCGCCGGGGGCGACGCTCAGGGACACCGAGTCGAGGAGCGGGCGGGCGGCGCCCGGGATCCGCAGCGTCAGGTCCGCGACGTCCAGAAGTGCTGCGGTCATCACTGCCTCCCCAGGCGGTCGGCGGCCCAGACGCCGACGACGTTGAAGCACACGACCACCAGGGCGATGGCCGTACCGGGCACGAGGGCGGGCAGCATCGCGCCCTGGACGATCGCCGCCTGGCCCTCCTGCACCATCAGCCCCCAGTCGGACGACGGGGGTTGGGCACCGAAGCCCAGGTACGAGAGGGTCGCGAGGGACATCAGGGCCTCGCCGAAGAGGACCACCAGGTAGCCGAGGATGGCGCGCGCCAGGTTCGGGACGACGTGCCAGGTACAGATGCGTACGCCGCCCATGCCCTGGACCCGGTACGCGTCGACGTACGGCTTGCGGGCCTCCGAAAGGGCCAGGGAGCGCGTGTACTTGGCGATGGTCGGGGTGAAGGCGAGGCCGAGGGCAAGCACGGACGTCGTCATGCCCGCGCCGAACACCGCGATGATCAGGACGGTGAACAGCAGCCCCGGGAACGCGTACATCACGTCCGTGAGGCGGGACACGACCGCGTCCACCCAGCCGCCCCGCCAGGCCGCGAGCACCCCGAGCGTCACGCCGAGGACGGCCGCGACGGCCAGCAGGGCGAGGGGCGCGATCAGGCTGCTCCGGGCTCCGTACAGGGCGCGGGAGAGCAGGTCCTGCCCGGAGGAGTCGGTGCCGAGGAGGTGCTCGCGGCCGGTGCCGACGAGGGAGGACGACAGGTCGATGGTGTCGGGGGCGTACGGCGCGAGCAGGGGCGCGCACACGGCCGCCATGACAACCAGGGCGAGGATGGTGCCGGCGACCAGGACGCCTACGGGGCGTCGTCCGCGTACACGTACAGGGACCGAAAGAGCGGGAGTCTCGATCGCGGTCATCGGGCCGCTCCCTTCACGCGCGGGTCGAGGAGCGGGTGGACGGCGTCCACCAGCGTCGTGACCACGATGTATCCGGTGACCATCAGGAGCAGGACGGCTTGGGCGACGGGGAAGTCATGGGTGTTGATGGCGCCGACGAGCAGCGAGCCGATGCCGCTGAGGCCGAAGGCGGTCTCCACGACGACGGTGCCGGCGAGCATGCCCGCCATGACCAGGCCGCACATCGTCACGATGGGCCCGAGCGCGTTGCGCAGGACATGGCGCCGGACGATGTCCCGCTCGGGCACGCCCGAGGCGCGCGCCGCCTCCACGTGGTCGGAGGCCGCCGCGTCCGCCATGGCCTGGCGGGTGACCCGGCTGACGATCGCGAGCGCGCCGAGCGCCAACGACAGGGCGGGCAGGGTGAGATGGCGTACGGTGCCGAAGAACCCGGAGCCGCTGCCCGTCACGGGAAACCAGCCGAGGCGTACGCCGAAGAACGACACCAGCGCGATCGCCGCGACGAACGACGGCACCGACGCGGCCAGCGTCGTCGCGCCCACCACCGCCGAGTCCACCCACGTGGACCGCTTCACGGCGGCCAGGATGCCCGCGCCGACGCCGAGGACGACGAACAGGGCCGTGGCGTACAGGACGAGTTGGAGCGTCGTGGGGAAGCGGGCGGCCACCAGGTCGGCCACCTGGTCGCTGTACTTGAAGGACCGGCCGAGGTCCAGGTGGAGGCAGTCCCACAGCCAGCGGCCGTACTGGACGAACAGGGGCTCGTCCAAGTGGTACTCGGACCGCACCTGCGCGAGCCGTTCCGGGGTCAGCTTGTCGCGGCCGCCCGCGAGGAAGACGGCGGGGTCCCCGGGCGCCGCGTACACGGCGGCGAAGATGACGAACGACGCGGCGAGGAGCGTGGCGAGCACGCCCGCGAGCCGTCTCAGGATCAGCGACATGGCCCTCACCCGGCCTTTCGCGGGCCGAGCTCGGCGGCCCACGGGTAGTAGAGGTACGCCTGCGAGGCGGGCGGTCCGGTCAGCTTGTCGCTGAGGACGAGCGCCGTCGGCACCTGCGCCACCGGGATCCATACGGCGGCGGCCACGAACCGCCGTTGGATGTCGGTGGCGAGCCTGGCCCGGCGCTTGTCGTCGAGCGTGGCGAGGGCGCGGCCCACCAGGCGGTCGTACGCCGCGTCCTTGAAGCCGACCCAGTTGTTGGAGGAGTCGGAGAGGCCGTTGTCGTAGAAGCCCATGGGGTCGGACTTGGAGATGTACCAGTCGCCGACCAGGGCGTCGATGTCGGCGCGGGCGCCGGGGTCGCTGTAGAACTCCTCGAACTGGGCGGGCGGCACCGTCTTGATCTGCGCCTTCAGGCCGATGCGCTGGAGGGCGGCGCGGGTGGCGTTGGCGACGACCGTGCGGCCCTGGCTGCTGTCGGTGCCGATGACGATCGGGTCGTCCGGGGCGCCCGCCTCCCTCACCAGCTTCTTGGCCTCGGCGAGGTCGTCGGCGGTGGGCGTGACTGGCGCCATGGCCGTCAACTTCCTTTGGGCGGCGGCGAAGTGCGGCTTCTCGTACCCCCAGGCGCCCGTGCCGACCGGCGCGGCCCAGGGCTGCACGAGCCCGCCGTAACCGGAGTTCGCGATGCCCTTGCGGTCCAGGGCGAGGGACAGGGCGCGCCGGATCGCCGGGTCCTTCAGGCCGCCGCGCGCGGTCGGGATGAGGACGAGGGCGGCGGTGGAGGGGCCGTAGTACTGCTTGAGGCCCTTGGCGGTGCGCAGGGCCGCGGCGGTGTTGGGCGATTCGGCGTACGCGCCGTCGGCGGCCCCCGTCTTGAGGGAGTTCACCAGAGCGCTGTCCGAGGCCCACCGGAAGTCGACGCGGCGGGTCATGGGCTTCTCCCCCCAGTACCCCTCGTACGCCTCGATGCCGATCGAGTCGCCGGACTTCCAGCTCTTCAGGCGGTACGGACCCGAGCAGGCGTCGGCCTGCCCGGGCGTGCCGAACTCCTTGCCCGCGGCCTTCACTTGGCGCGGGTTCCAGACGATGCCCGCGTCCCCGGCGAGCGCCTTGGTGAACAGGGCGTCGGGCCGCTTGAAGCGGACGGTGATCTCGCGCGGTCCGGTCTGCTCCATCTTGGTGACGTTGCCGAACTCGTCGGCCTGTTCCATGTCCGGGTCGGCGTGCCGCTTCAGGCTCCACAGGGCGTCGGCGGCGGTGAGCTTCGAGCCGTCGTGGAAGGTGACGCCGTCGCGGACGGTCAGGACGAGGGTGCGGCTGTCGGGCGTACGGGCCTTCTCGGCGAGGAACGGCTTGACGCTCATGTCGGGCTTGAGCTGGTAGAGCCGTTCGCAGATGTTGGTGAGGACGACGCGGCCCGCGCTGGTGCCCTGGGTGTCGAGGTCGAGCGAGTCCGGCTCGTCCTCCAGGAGCCAGTCGGCGCGGTCGAGTTGGCCGCGCGCGGGGGCCGTGGTCGGGGACAGCTTGAGCTTGGCGGCGTCGGCGGGCTTGCCGCCGAGGGCGGAGGTGTCGGCTCCGGCGCAGCCTGCTGCGGCGAGGAAGGTGGTGGCGGTGAGCCCGGCCGCGGCGGCCCGGCGGCGCCGGTGCTTCGTGGTCATCTGGCGTCTCCGTACGGGCCGTCGTAGAGGTTCCACGGAAGGTGCTGGTAGTCGCGGTCGCAGGGGGTGCCCGCGGTGACGCGGTAGTCGCCGGTGGTCAGGTCGGCGCAGGAGGAGACGAGGGTGGCCCAGTGCTCGATCTCCGGGCGGCGCGGGTCGGGGTGCGTGCACAGGGACTCGGGGTGGCCCAGGTGGTCGGACATGGCCTGCTTGATGATCTTGAGGGATTCGTCGGGGCCGGTGGCGGTGCGCAGGGCGCGCAGGCCCTGTTCGGCGCGCGGGACGCGGACGAGGGAGTCCGGGGACATCGGGCGGTAGCCGGGGGCGAGGGCGGCCGGGACGCCCGCCTGGTAGTGGTTGCCGTGCACGAGGAGGCCGTCGGTCGGGTACATCCAGCCGTGCCCGGCGGGCGTCGTCTCCAGGTCGAGCGCGAAGCCTTCGCGGCAGGTCAGCAGGGCGTTGGAGGCGATGTGGGCGCGGGTGCGGCAGAGCACGTCCACGGCGTCGGTGATGGCGTGCTGGTCCAGGACGCTCCGGCGTACGACGGTCTGCGGCAGGCCGACCGCGTCGCTGAAGCGGCCGCCGAGGCCGTTCGCGTTGAGCGCGATCCCGGCGGAGTTGGCGCCCTGGCGGCCGATCTGGCCCGCCTCGACCTGCATGATCAGGGTGGGCTTCGGGGGCTGGACGATGCGCAGCATCACGACGGTCTCGGCGACGCCCGCGCGCCAGTCCCAGTTCTGCCCGGCGTAGACGTGGCCGTCGCCGCTGGCCTCGCCGTAGGCGGCGAAGGAGGTGCAGCCGTCGGGGGCCTGGGCTTTCGCGTCGGCGGGGGTCTGGGCGGTCGCGTCGGCGGGGGCCTGGGCGGTCGCGTCGGCGTCCGTCGAGGCCGTCATGTGCTTGAACGAGCGGTCGTAGATGACCTCGCCGCGCGCGTTCAGGGCGAGTACGTCGAGCAGGCCGACGCCCGCGCCCTCGGCGATCCCGGCCATCTCCTCGACGAGGTGCGGCGCGTAGTCCTCGACCGGCTTGAGCCAGCGGGCGGCGCGGGCGGTGACCTGGTCCCAGGTCAGCCCTGCCGACCGGCCGAAGGCGGCCTCGTAGTACGCGATCGCCGCGCGCAGTTGGGGGCGGACGGCCTCGCCGTACTGGCGGCCGCGGGCGGTGGGGGTGCCGGATATCTCGACTACCGGAAGGGTTCTGGCCTGGTCGGCCGGGCCTGCGGAGGTGGTGCGCGGTGCCATGCTTCTCCTCGCGACGGAGAGGTCCCCGCGACCGCCGTCCTGTAACGTCGGTTACGGAACTCTCTCTCCTTGGAATGCGTTGCCCAGGAGAGTAACGGTCATCACACGGGAGTCAATAGCTGTAATGCAGATTTCAGAGCCGCCGGAGGGCGGGGACGGCGCCGCAAGAGGTCTGGCGCGGCTGCGGGCCGCCGTGCGGGACCAGTGGGAGACGCTGTCCGCGTCCGAGCGCGCGGTGGCGCAGTATCTGGCGGGGGCGCCCGCCGAGTCGCTGCTGTTCGCGTCCGCGCAGGAGCTGGGCTCGGCCAGCGGGACGAGCAACGCCACGGTCGTCCGCGCCCTGCAGCGCCTGGGGTACGCGGGCCTGCCCGCGCTCAAGCGCGACCTGACGGCCGACTTCACCTCCGCGGTCGCCCCGGAGGTGCGCCTCGCCCAGCGCATCGCGCACGTCGGGCGGGACCTCGGCGGCATCTGGGACGAGGTCTTCGACGAGGCGCAGGAGCGCATCGAGCACGCCCGCCGCCTCACCCCGGACGACGCGCTGCGCACGGCGGTCGGCGTGCTCGCCGAGGCCGACGGCATCCACTGCTTCGGGGTCGCCGCGTCCGAACTGGCCGCGCGGCACCTGGCGTTGGCGCTCGGCCGCATCGGCCGCCGGGCGCGGCATGTGGGGGCGACCGGGTTCGCGCTGGCCGACGATCTGCTCGCGGTGCGGCGCGGGGACGCGGTGGTGATCTTTCAGCCGGGGCGGGCGCTGCCGGAGCTTTCGGTGCTCATCGAGCGGGCTCGGGCGGTGGGGGCGCGGGTCGTGCTGGTGACGGATGAGTTGGCGGAGTTGTACGGGGGGCGGGTGGACGCCGTCCTGACGGCGCCGCATACGCCCACCGGGATAACGACCGAGGCGCTCACCGCCCTCGTCGTCGCGGATGTGCTGTTGCTGGCGCTGACCGCGTTGGACGAGGCGCAGGCCGTTGATACGTCGCATCAACTCACTGCGTTGCGGCAGCAGTTGTTGGGGCCTAAGCCTCGTAGGGGCTGAGGTGGGGCCCTGCCGGGGGCTCCCCAATCCCACCCCTTCCCGCTGAACGGCCTCGTCCTCAAACGCCGGACGGGCTAACAACTACACGTGCTGCATCACCAGCACGAACGTCGTGCCCGGTGCCAGTGCCTCGTACGCGTGCGGGACGTCGCCCCGGTACGACATGTAGTCGCCGGGGCCCAGTTCCACCCGTTCGCCGTTCGGGCCCGCGAGCATGCGGCCCGTGCTGACGATCAGGTGTTCCACCGAGCCGGGGATGTGCGGCTCGGACTCGCGTACCGAACCGGGCTCCATCGCGCCGTGGTAGATGTCGCGCCGCACGCCGGACGGGGCCGGGGACAGCAGCGTGCCCGCGTACGACGCCTGCTCGGCGTGCATCGTCGGGCCCTCGCCCGCGCGGATCACGGTCACGGCGGGGCCGGGCGACTCCGCGAGCACGCTGAACGGCACGCCGAGCGCCACCGCCAGCGCCCACACCGTCTCGATGCCCGGATTGCCGGACGCGGCCTCCAGCTGGGACAGCGTGGACTTGGCGATTCCGGCGCGTTTGGCCAGCTCGGAGAGGGAGAGGCCGGCCCGGGTGCGCTCACGGCGCAGCGCGGCGGCGATCCATTCGCGGGGCATCCGCGAGGGCGTGACGTCGGCGTCTTCGGCGACTTCGGCATCTTCGGTCATGCGGGGCGCTCCGCTTCCTGCGCTTTTCCTGCGCTCGCGAATTTCCTGCGCTCGCGAGCCATTTCGTTCGCTACAGGGTACCAATCGTTCGGCTTGACGAACGCGAGCGGTTCCGCCCATGCTACCGCCATGTGTTCGCCACACCGAACGGATGACCCCGCAGACCGAACGACGGGGTTCGTCCGCCTCTCCGACCTGCCCTCCGGCGTCCTGCGCGACATCGCGCTCGTCTGGGCCGCCGACCTCGTCGTCGGCGTCTCGTTCGGCGCGATCGCCGTCGCGGGCGGCCTGCCGCTCTGGGTGCCGGTCACCATGTCCCTGTTCGTGTACGCGGGCTCCGCCCAGTTCAGCGCGGCCGCCGTGCTCACCGGGGGCGGCGGCGCCGCGGCCGCGGCGGCCACCGGGCTGCTGCTCAACTCCCGTACGGCGGCGTTCAGTCTGGCCGTCGCCGACAGCCTGGGCCGGTCCTGGGCGGCGCGGCTGATCGGGGCGCACCTGATCACCGACGAGACCGCCGCGTTCGTTCTCGCCCAGCCGGACCGCAGGAGCCGGAAGGCCGCGTTCTGGATATCCGGGATCGGGCTGTTCGCCGCGTGGAACATCAGCGTGCTCGGGGGCGCCCTGGCCGGTTCGGCGCTCGGTGACACCGGGCGGTTCGGGCTCGACGCCGCGTTCCCCGCGGTGCTGCTCGCGCTGGTGCTGCCCGCGGTACGGGGGGACGGGAACGCGCGCCGGGCCGGGGCGCTCGGCGCGGTGATCGCGGTGGCGGCCACGCCCGTGCTTCCGGCCGGCGCGCCGGTGCTGCTCGCGCTGCTCGGCCTGGTGGCGATGCGGCGCAAGCCCGCGGCCGCGGCCACCACCACCTCCGGGAGCCCCTCATGAACGCCTACCTCGCCTGCGTCCTGGCCCTCGCCGCCGGCACCTACGCCTTCCGCCTGGCCGGGCCCCTGCTGCACGGGCGCGTCGAACTGCCCGCGCGCGTACAGGAGTTGCTGACCGTCGCCGCGACCGTCCTGCTCGTCGCGCTGCTCGCCACCGGCGCGCTGATGGAGGGGCACGACTTCGCGGGCTGGTCCCGCCCGGCGGGCGTGCTGGTCGGCGGGGTGCTCGCGTGGCGCCGCGCGCCGTTCGTCCTGATCGTGGTGGGCGCGGCGGGGGCCACGGCCTTGCTGCGGCTCGCGGGGCTTCCGTAGGCAAGAGGCTCTAACTCACGTACCGATCACCCGGGTTAGACCCTCTCACCCGCCCCCGACCCCTCCTCGTACAACCTCTCCACCACCGCCGCGTACCGCTCCGTCACCGCCCGTCGCCGCACCTTCAAGCTCGGCGTCAGGAGGCCGTCCTCCACCGTGAAGTCCTCGTCAAGGACGGCGAAGGCGCGGATCCGGGCCGGCCGCGACACCTGCGCGTTCGCCGCGTCCACGGCCTCCTGGACGAGGGCGCGCACCCGCGGGTCGGCCGACACCGGCTCGGTGAGGTCGAGACCGGCGCGGGCCGCCCACCCCGCGATCTCCTCCGCGTCCAGGGTGACGAGCGCGACGGGGTGCGGCCGCCGGTCGCCCACCATCACCGCGCGGGACACGAACCGCGATGCCTGGAGGGCGAGTTCGGACAGGGACGGGGTGAGGTTCTTGCCCGCCGAGGTGATGATGAGGTCCTTCTTGCGGCCGGTGATCCGCAGGAACCCGTCCTCGTCGAAGGAGCCCAGGTCACCGGTGTGCAGCCAGCCGTCGTCGTCGAGGGCCGCGCGGGTCGCGGCTTCGTCGGCGTGGTAGCCGGGGAACACATTGGCGCCGCGCGCGAGGACCTCGCCGTCGTCCGCCACGCGCACCTCGCAGCCCGCGATGGGCCGCCCCACGGTCCCGTACTTCACGGCCCCGGGGTGGTTGAGGCTGATGACGCCGCCGGACTCGGTCATCCCGTACCCCTCGAAGACCTGGATGCCGCAGGCCCGCAGGAAGTCCAGGACGTGCGGGGCGATCGGCGCGCCGCCGGTGAGCGCCCACCGCACGCGCCCGCCGAGCGCCTGCCTGACCGGCCCGTACAGCGTCTTGTCGGCCGCCTCGTACGCGTCCCGCAACTCGTCCGGCAGCACCCCGTCGGCCGCGAGCACCCCGATCCGTACCGCCTCCTCGAAGCGGTCGCGCCCGCCGTCCTGCGACTCCGCGAGGGAGAGCACCACCGAGTGCACCTTCTCGAAGAGGCGCGGCACGGACGGCAGATGGGTGGGGCGCGCCTCCGCCAGCTCGGCGACGACGTTCTCGATCCGGCCGCCGAAGTACACGAGCGTGCCGCCCTCGATGAGGGTGGTGAACTCGATGAGCTGCGCGAGCAGATGGGCGAGCGGCAGATACAGGTACGTGGCGTCGCCCGGGCCGCCCTCGATCAGCGGCAGCGAGGCGTCCTGCACGGCGCCGATGTTGCCGTGGGTGAGCACGCAGCCCTTGGGCGGTCCCGTGGTGCCGGAGGTGTAGATGATGGTCGCGGGGTCGTCGGGGCCGCGCGCGCCGGCCCGCTCCAGCAGCACGCCGACCGGGCCGGACCCGGCCCCCGCGTACGCCTCGGCCCCCGTCATCACCACCACCCGCCGCACCCCCTGCAGCTTCCCCCGCAGCCGCTCCACCTTGGCCGCCTGCGCCGCGTCCTCGCAGAGCACCACCGAGGCCCCGGAGTCGCCGAGCACCCACGTCACCTCGTCGTCGCCGGCCGTCGGATACACCGGCACCACGACGGCCCCCGCGGCGAAGGCCCCGAAGTGCGCGTACGTCCACTCCGCCCGGGTCTCGGCGAGGACCGCCACCCGGTCGCCCGGCTCCACGCCGAGCCCGACGAGGGCGCACCCCACGTCCCGTACGGCGGCGCGCAGCCCTTCGTAGGTGACCTCCTGCCAGGCGTCGTCGCGCTTGAACCGCAGAGCGGGCAGGCCGCCGTGGCGGTCCGCCGCCCACTCCGCGAGAACGGACAGGGTCCTTGGCCGTTGCGTCATGCGTACGACGCTAGGGAGCGGCCCCGGCCGGGCGGGATGACGCGAAACGTCACCACCGCTGACCGCCGCGCTCACCGGCCCGGTTCCGCTCCGGCGCACAGGGCGCCCCCGTCACGGGGCGATTCGGCCAACCATCCGGGCTCCCCCGGTGCGCTCCCGTCACACCCTTCTTGAGGGCGCCCCCGGCGGCTAACGTCATGGTCATGGCCAGGCGGACGATCACCGTGCACCATGTGCGGGCCGTGTTGCGCGGTGCCGAGCGCGGGGGCATCGACACCGTGCCGCTGCTGCAGGCCGCGCAGATACCGCCGCTGCTGCTCGGGGACGACCGGGCCCGCATCACGGCGGCGCAGTTCGCCCGCCTGTTCCGGCAGCTGTACCGCGCGACGGACGACGAGTTCCTCGGCCTCGGCTCGTCGCCGAGCAGGCCGGGCACGTTCGCGATGATGTGTTACGCCGCGCTCGGCTGCCGCGACCTGGGGGCGGCCATGGAGCGCGGGGTGACGTTCTACGGCCTCTTCCCCGGCGGCCCGGACCTCGCCCTCACGCACACGGACGACGGCGTCGTCTTCACCGTACGCAACGACCTCGACCAGGACTTCTTCCTCGCGGAGTGCCTGGTCATCATCTGGCACCGGCTGTGCAGCTGGCTGATCGGCCGCCGCATCACGCTGCGCTGGGCCGACTTCGGGCATCCGCCGCCCCCGCACAAGGACGAGTACGAGCTGCTCTTCGGCTGCCCGGTCCGGTTCGGCGCGGAGCGCACCGGGGCCGGGCTCGACCCGCACTGGCTGCGGGCGCCGCTGGTGCGGGACGAGGACGCCCTCGCGGCGATGCTGCGGCGGGCGCCGTTCGACCTGCTGTCGCGGCGGGAGTACGGGACGACGGTCGCCGAACAGGTGCGGCGTGCCCTTGCCGTGGCGCTGCGGTCCTCGCCGCGGCTGCCGTCGCTCGGGGAGATCGCGGCGCGGCTCGCGATGAGCCCGGCGACGCTGCGCCGGCGGCTCGCGCAGGAGTCCACGTCGTACCAGCGGCTGAAGGACGCGGTGCGCCGGGACGCGGCGATAGCGGGGCTCGCGGAGGGGCGCGAACCGATCGCGCAGCTCGCGGCGCGGCTCGGGTTCTCCGAGGACACGGCGTTCCACCGGGCGTTCCGGAGGTGGACGGGGACGACGCCCGGGGCGTACCGGGCGGAGGCGCCGGGGGCGTACGCGGCGGAGGCACCGGGCGCGTACCGGGCCGACGCGCCGGGGGCCGACGGCGCCGGTTCACCGTCCCGCCCGGCCGGGGCTGGTACACCAGGTCAACAAAGCTGAGCTTTCCCGTCAGCACGAACCTTACTCACGAGTCACTACGGTCGACGCCTGCACGTCCCCCGGGCGCCCGGGCGCCCGGGCGCCCCCCGCCCGAACGTCCCGTCCCCCACGAACCGTTGGGAGAGCCGCATGCACGTACGCACCAGCTTCAGAGCCCTCGCCCTCGCGGCCGCGGCCGGCCTCACGGCCGCGACCCTCACGACCGCGGCGCACGCCGAGACCTCCACCGCGGAGGACCGGTCCCCCGCCGCCGCGCCCGGTGACGTCGTCAGCTCCGAGCCGAGCGCCTTCCACCCGCTGCCCGGCCAGCCCACGAACACCAAGGCATGGAAGATCCACTACCGCTCGACCACGGCGAAGGGCACGCCGAACACGGTCTCCGGCACGGTGATCGTCCCCCAGGACGGCCGCACGGGACCGCGCCCGCTGATCACCTACGCCGTCGGGACGGTCGGCGTCGGCGACCACTGCGCGCCGAGCGCGGGCTTCCCCCGGGGCACGACCCTGGAGGCCAACCTCATCCAGCAGCTCACCCTGCGCGGCTGGGCGGTCGCGGTCACCGACTACGAGGGCCTCGGCACGCCCGGCGACCACACGTACACGGTGGGCCGGGCGGAGGGCCACGCGGTCCTGGACGCCGCGCGCGCCGCGATCCGGCTGCCCGAGGCGGGCCTGTCGAAGGACTCGCCGGTCGGCATCATGGGCTACTCGCAGGGCGGCCAGGCCACGTCCTGGGCGGCGGAGCTGCACGGTTCGTACGCCCCCGACCTCAAGGTGAAGGGCACGGCGACGGGCGGCGTGCCCGGCGACCTGATGAAGGTCGCCGCCTTCAACGACGGCTCGTACGGCTCGGGCCTGATCTTCATGGCGGCCATCGGCCAGAACGCGGCGTTCCCCGAGCTGAAGCTGGAGTCGTATCTGAACCCGGCGGGCAAGACCCTGATCGGCGCGCTGCGCAACAGCTGCGTGGCGGACGGGGCGGTGCTCGGCTCGTTCAAGCGGATCAAGGACATGACGACCAAGAATCCGCTGGAACAGCCGGACTGGCAGCAGCGGCTGCGTGAGTCCCGGGTCGGGACTCACGCGCCGGACGCGCCCGTGTACCTCTACCATGCGCTGGCCGACGAGCTCATCCCGTACGGGGTCGGTAAGCAGGTCCGCGCCGACTGGTGCGCGAAGGGCGCGAATGTGGAGTGGCACACCATTCCGCTCGGGGAGCATGTGAGTGGCGTTATTACGCAGTCGCCACTCGCGGCACAGTGGCTGGCGGACCGGTTCGCCGGCAAGCCGGCTAGGAGTAACTGCTAGGCACTCGTTCACCTGCGGGCCCGGTGGGGGCTGGTCGCGCAGTTCCCCGCGCCCCTTACGGGGCGCGGGAGCAGCCACGCCGAGACCCCCGCCGTGAGCAGCAGCGTCACGCCCACCACCACCAGCCCCTGTCGCATCCCGTCCACCGCGAAGGTGTCCGCACCGGATCCGTCCCCGCCTATCAGCGCGCCGAACAGCGCCACCGACAGGGCCCCGCCCGTCTGGCGCAGGGAGTTGAGGAGGCCGGAGGCCGTGCCGGCGCGGTGGGCGGGGACGGTGTCCATCAGGAGGGCCGTCAGGGCGGGGACGGCGAGCGCGCCGCCGATGCCCGTCGGCACGAGGAGCAGCAGGACCAGCCAGAGGGGGGTGTCGGCGGCGAGCGGGAGGAGGGCGAACATCGCGGCCGCCAGGACGAGTTGGCCCGTCACGATCACCGGGCGGCGGCCGACCCGCTCCGCCAGGCGCGGCGAGACGAGGTTCGTCGACGTGATGAGGACGGCGAGCGGCACGAACATCAGGCCCGTCGTGATCCCCGACATGCCGAGCAGCTGCTGGCAGTACAGGCCGAGCAGGAACACCACCCCGTAGAAACCGGCGTTCACCGCGAACCCGACCGCGAGCGAGACGCCGACCTCGCGCTGCCGCAGCATCGGCAGCGGCACCATCGGCGCGCGGTGGCGCTTCTCGGCGGCGCGGAAGGCGACACCGGCGAGGACCGCGACCGCCACGGCGGACAGCACGGCCGGGTCGGTCCAGCCCGCGTGGCCGCCCTCGATGACGGCGTACGCGAGTCCGGCGAGCGCGGTGACGGCGGTGAGCTGGCCGGGCACGTCCAGCGGGGCCGGGCGGCGCGGGGACGGCGCGGTGCGGGCGAGCAGGACCAGGATCAGGGCGCCGACGGGCAGGTTCAGGAGGAACACCGCCCGCCAGCCCACGGTCTCCGACAGCACCCCGCCGAGCACCGGGCCCGCGGCCATCGCGACCGATCCGCCCACCGTCCACAGCGCGATGGCGCGGGCCCGGCGCCGCGCGTCGTCGTACGCCTGCCGGATCAGCGCGAGCGAGGCGGGCATGACCACCGCGGCGGCCGCGCCCTGCGCCACCCGGGCCGCGATCAGCGTCCCGATGTCCGGCGCGAGCGCGCACGCCAGCGAGGCGAGCGCGAACAGGCCGGTGCCCCAGGCGTACGCGCGCCGCGCGCCCGCCCGGTCCGCAAGGGCTCCCGCCGAGATCATCAGCGCGGCGAACATCAGCGTGTACGCGTCCACGACCCACTGCAGGCCCGTCATGCCGCCGTGCAGGTCCGCCCGGATCCCGGGCAGGGCGATGTTCACGGCCGACACGTCGACGGTGATGACGGTGAAGCCGAGCAGCGCGGCCACGAGGGCGACGGAGGCCCCCGCGGTCCTTGCCGGTGGGCCCGGCGCGGGCGCCGGGGGCGCGATGGTCCGCGTGGGGCGCGGAAGGGTGGACGGCATGCGGAACTCCCGGGGACGAGGGTGGTACGAAGGCGGGCGGCCGGGTGGGCCGTACTCACCCTGCGCCGCCCGCGCACCCCGCGGCAGACCGCGCTGTTCCTGGCCCTGACACGGCCCCCCACGATCCCGGCCGACCACGGACAATGGACGGATGAACACCGATGGCAGGGGGACAGAGCTGGGCCGCTACCTGCGCGCCCGTCGCGCCCAGATCAGCCCCGCCGACGCGGGCCTCCCCGCCGGCACGGGCCTGCGCCGCACACCGGGGCTGCGCCGCGAGGAGCTGGCGACGCTCGCCGGGGTCAGCGTCGACTACTACACGCGCCTGGAACGCGGCCGCGAGACCAACCCCTCACCGGGCGTGATCGACGCCCTGGCCCGGGTCCTGCACCTGAGCGGCGACGCCCACGAGCGGCTGCGCGAGCTCGCCGAGCTGGCCTCGGGCCGGCTCACCGAGCCGCACCCCACCACGGAGTTCACGGTGCGCGACTCGGTGCTGCGGATGCTGGAGGCGCTGCGCCCGCTGCCCGCGTACGTGGTCAGCCCGCACAACTACCTCCTCGCCGCGAACACCCCGGGCCGCCGCCTGATGCCGGGCGTGTGGGACTGGCCGGCCGAGCAGCGCAACGTGACCCGCTATCTGTTCCTGCACCCGGTGGGCCGGGAGCTGTACGTGCCGTGGGAGGAGACCGTCGCCCAGTCGGTGGCACACCTGCGCGCGGTCGGCGGCCGCGACCCGAACTCGCCGCAGCTCGCCGCCCTGGTCGGTGAACTCTGCCTGAAGTCCCCGGAGTTCGCCCGCATGTGGGACCGGTACGAGGTGCGTGAGCGGGGCGGCGGCAGCAAGCGGTTCGCGCACCCCAAGGTGGGCCCGATGACGCTCACGTACGAGGTGATGCGGCTCGCGCGTACGGGCGGCCAGCGCCTGGTCACCTACCAGGCGGAGCCGGGCAGCGCCGACGAGGCGGCGATGCTGGGCCTGGACACGGCGGCCCGCTCGGCCCGGCCGTAGGGGGGCGCCGCGGGGATCACTCCGCCGCGCACGAACTCCCGTTCTTCGGCAGCTGCTTGTACAGCAGGAACGCGTCCACCTTGTCCTTCACGCACTTCGAGCCGAAGTACCCGGTGTGCCCGTCGCCCTTGTTGTCGAGGACGACGGCGGAGGACCCGAGCCGCTCGGCGGTCTCCTCCGTCCAGCGGTACGGCGTGGCGGGGTCGCCGCGCGTGCCGACGAGCAGGAACTTCGGGGCGTCTACGTCACGCACGTCGTCCCGGATGTAGTCCGTGCCCGCGGGCCGCCCGAAGCACAGCAGCACGGGCAGCAGCATCGACCTGCCGAAGACGGGCGAGGCTTCCTCGAACTCCGTCTGGAGGCGGCCGATCTCCTTCTCGACGCGTTCGGCGCCCGGCCGGTCCGGGTCGTCGGCGCAGTTCACGGCCATGAGGGCGGCGTCGGAGTTGTCCTCGGGCACCTCGGTGCGCGCGCCCTGCGGCCTGCCGCCCATCCGCAGCAGCGCCCGCGGGTCGCCGTCCGCGAGCAGCGCGCCCAGCGCCTGGGACAGGGCGGGCCACGCCTGTCTGCTGTAGAGCGCGGTGCCGAGCACGCTCACCACGTCCTGGCCGGTGAACTCCTCGCCGTCCATGGACTTGAGCGGATACGCGTCGAGGTCGTCGATGAGTTTGACCATGGCGTGCCGGGCCATCCGCGAGTCCTCGCCGAAGACACAGCCGGCGTTCTTGGTGCACCACAGCAGGAAGTTGTCCAGGGCGGTCTGCCGTCCCTCCGCGCCGACCAGTCCCTGCTCCTGAACGTTCTCCGTCAGGGTGTCCACGCCGTCGAGCACCATCCGGCCGACCTTCTTCGGGAACTGCGCCGTGTACACCGCCCCGAGCCGCGTCCCGTACGAGAAACCCAGGTAGTTGAGCTTCTTGTCGCCGAGCGCCCGGCGCATCACGTCCAGGTCCCTGGACACGTTCACGGTGCCTATGTACGGCAGCACGGGGCCGGATTCCTTCGCGCACTTCGCGGCCGTCTCCCGCAGTTGCCGCAGCACCGCCCCGGCGTCGTCGGCGTCCGCCTCCGGTTCCTCCTCCGGCTGTCCGCCGCAGCTCACCGGGGCGCTCAGGCCCACACCGCGCGGGTCGAAGCCCACGACGTCATAGCCCTTGCCCACGTACCCGAAGTCCTTCTTGGCGCCCGCGAGCCCGGCGACGCCCGCCCCGCCGGGGCCGCCGAAGTTCACCAGGAGCGACCCGCGCTTGTCGCCGCTCGCCTTCACCCTCATCAGGGCCAGGCCGATGGTGCCGCGCCCGGGCTTCGCGTAGTCCAGCGGGACGGTGACCTTGCCGCAGCTCACGTCCTTGTCCTTGGTGACGTCCTCCGGCAGGTTCTGCACGTCGGGCTTGCAGGCGGCCCACTTGATCTTCTGCGTGTAGAAGCGCCTGAGGTCCGGCTCCGCGGGCCCGGACGGGTCCGCCGCCGCGGGCAGGCCCGCGAGGGCGAGTGCCAGGGCTGCGACGGTGGTGAGCGCGGGTGTGCTGCGCACGGCGACCTCCAAGAGGTGCGGTTCCCCTCCGGTCACCCTAGGCGGCCCGGGGCCACCTCGCCCGTTCAGGTCAGTCACCCTGCGTGACATTCGGGCCCCGGCGCCCGCTTCGCGAACGCGCCGGTGCGAGCGCTCTCACCCCTCGATCCTTCTCCGGCCGCCCCCTCGACCAGCCGCCTGACTCCCAAGTAACCTTACTCGGAAGTAAATTCAGGACAGAGCACGATTGAGCCGGGAGCTGGGCCCATGGCCGACCGCTACGCGACGTTCACCCGCACCGCCCCCGGCCGCTTCCTCACCCGCAGACTCGGCCTGCCGCAGCCCGTCCCCCTGCACCGGTGGTCGCCCCGGCGGCCGCGCCTCGGCGGGCCGCTGCTGCTCCTCACGGCGGGCGACATCCCGCTCGCCGGCCTGCACGAGACGCTGACCCGCACCGGCCTGCCCCCGCACGCCGGGCCGCTGGGCGGCCGCCGCCCCGCCGCTGTCGTTCTGGACGCGACGGGCGTGTCCACGGTTGCCGCGCTCCGTGACGTGCACGCCACCCTGCACCCCGTCGTGCGGTCCATAGCCCCGAGCGGGCGCGTCGTCGTCCTGGGCGCCCCGCTCTCCCCCGACGACCATCACCAGGCCGCGGCCCAGCAGGCCCTGGAGGGCTTCGTCCGCTCCCTCGGCAAGGAGCTGGGCCGGGGCAGGACGGTCCAGCTCGTCCGTACACCGTCGGCACCCGCCGCCGAGGCGACCCTGCGCTTCCTGCTCTCGCCGAAGTCGGCGTACGTCAGCGGGCAGGTCATCGAGGCGGCCGACGAGGTGGCCGCGGAGGCGGAGGCGTGGGCCGACCCCGACCCCGACCTCGGCCAGGTCGTCGAACTCCCGCACCCGGCCCGCCTGTTGGCCGGCCACACCGCCCTCGTCACCGGCGCCGCGCGCGGCATCGGCGCGGCCGTGGCCGAGGTGCTCGCCCGCGACGGCGCGCACGTCGTCGTGCTCGACGTGCCGTCGGCCGAGCCGGACCTGGTCCGGGTCGCCGAGCGCGTCGGCGGCACCGCGCTGGCCCTCGACATCACCGCGGACGACGCGGGCGGGCGGATCGCCGCCGCGCTGCCGGACGGCCTCGGCATCCTCGTGCACAACGCGGGCATCACCCGTGACCGCCGGCTCGCCAACATGGCGGCGGACCGCTGGAGTTCGGTCGTCGACGTCAACCTCGCGAGCGTGCTGCGCACCACGGACTTCCTGCTGAAGTCCGGCACGGTGCGGCGGGGCGGGCGGATCGTGGCCACGGCGTCCATCGCGGGCATCGCCGGGAACGCCGGGCAGACCAACTACGCGGCGAGCAAGGCCGGCATCGTCGGTTTCGTACGCTCCCTCGCGCCGCGCGCCCTCGCGGAGTACGGCGTGACGGTGAACGCGGTTGCCCCTGGCTTCATCGAGACGCGCATGACGGCGGCCGTCCCGCTGCTCATCCGCGAGGCGGGCCGCCGCATGAACTCCCTCGGGCAGGGCGGGCTCCCCGTCGACGTCGCGGAGACGGTCGCCTGGCTCGCCACCGGCGCCGTGAACGGGCAGACCATCCGGGTCTGCGGCCAGAGCCTCCTGGGGGCCTAGGCCGGGCACATCGCCTTTCCGTACGTACCCTCCGCACCCTCCGCCAGAAAGGTCGCCCATGACGTCGCTCGCGCTCACTCTCGTTCGGGGAGCGGTCTCGTCGCCCTTCAAGCGGCCCCGGCCGGACGCCCCGCTGCCGGGTGCCCGTACCGACCGGGTGCGGGTCGACGTCGCGCGGCTCGTCGCGTACGAGCGGCTCTGTGGGTTCGCCGCCGAGCGCGGGGGCGGTGGCGGGGCGGGCGACGACCCGCTGCCCGTCACATATCCGCACGTCCTCGCGTTTCCCCAGACCATGCGGCTGATGGCGGCGCGCGACTTCCCGCTGCCGCTGCTCGGGCTCGTGCACACGTCCGTCGAGATCGTCCAGCACCGCGCCCCGCTCCCCGGCGACGAGCTCGAACTCACCACGTACGCGGCGAAGTTGGCCCCCCATCGGCGCGGCACCGAGGCCACGGTCGTCACCCACGCGGGCGTCGACGGCGCGCCGGTGTGGGAGTCCCGCAGCACCTATCTGTCCCGCCACCGCAGGCCCACCGACACCACAAGCGTTCCCGCTCCCCCGGCAGAACCCCTTCCCGCCCGCGCGGACTGGCGGCTCCCCGAGGACCTGGGGCGCCGCTACGCCGCCGTGTCCGGCGATCGCAACCCCATCCATCTGCACCCGCTCACGGCCCGCCCCTTCGGCTTCCCGCGCGCCATCGCGCACGGCATGTGGACGTTCGCGCGCTGCGTGGCCGAGCACCGCCGGGAAGCCCGGACCACAACCTCTTCAGTAGATGGAACGCTCTATTTGGCCGCCGAGTTCAGGTCGCCCGTACTGCTGCCCGGCGTGGTGACGTACGCCGCCGACGGCGAGGCGTTCGAGCTGCGCGGGCCCTCGGGCCGGGTGCACCTGAGGGCGACGACGAAGGCCCCGCACCAGCTACCGCACCGGTGACCAGCGCCGCCCCTCCATCAGGTTCCCGAGCCCCGCCCAGGCGAAGTTCATCAGCGTCGCCGCGGACTGGTTCGCGGAGACCGACGGCTCCGCGTTGGCCCAGCCGGCCAGCGACTCGGCCGCGCCGACCAGCGCGTGGGCGAGGCCCGCGACCTCGCGGTCGGGCAGCGACGGGTCGTGGTGCGCCTCGCGCGCGGCGTCCGCGATGAGCACGGTCACGAAGGCGACGATCTCCTCGCGCAACACGTTGACCTCGGCGGCGAACGGCTCACCGACGGTGCGGGCCTGGCTGTGCAGGACGGCCCAGGCGTCGGGGTGTTCGGCGGTGTGCGTGAAGAACGCCCGCAGCCCGTCCCACAGTTGGCGGTCGGCGGGCGCGCCGGGGGTCACGCCGTCCCGCACGGCCTCGGTGAGCGCGGCCGCCTCGCGCCGGATACAGGCGGTGAACAGCTCTTCCTTGGAGTTCAGGTAGAGATACACCAGCGGCTTGGAGACCCCGGCGAGCTCGGCGATCTCGTCCATGGACGCGGCCCGGTAGCCCCGCTGGCCGAACGTGCGCACGGCCGCGTCGAGCATCTGCCGCTCCCGCACGGCCCGGGGCATCCGTTTCTGCCGCCCGCCCTTGCCCCCGCTCGCGGCGGGCGCCGCCTTCGCCGCTTTCGCAGCCTTCACATCCGCCACTCCGGCCCCCGCCTTCCGCACCAACCGTCCACCGGTCAGCGTACGGCGGCCTCCGCTCCGGCCGTAGGTCACCCGGACATCATCCAAAGATCAACCTACGGACGGCCGGACGTCACCCGTGCCACACGGTCACGGGGTCACGCGGTCACGCCGTGGCGGGCAGGGGCTCGTCCAGCGGCGACGACGAGGCGGTCTCGTACGCCTCCTTGTCGAGGATGTTCTCGCGGGCCGCGACGACGACCGGGACCAGCGCCTGTCCGGCGACGTTCGTGGCCGTGCGCATCATGTCCAGGACCGGGTCGATGGCCAGGAGCAGACCCACGCCCTCCATGGGCAGGCCGAGGGTGGAGAGGGTCAGGGTCAGCATGACCGTCGCCCCCGTCAGACCGGCCGTCGCGGCCGAGCCGACCACCGACACGAACGCGATGAGCAGGTACTCCTTGATGCCCATGTCGACGTCGAAGATCTGCGCGACGAAGATCGCGGCGATCGCCGGGTAGATCGCGGCGCAGCCGTCCATCTTGGTGGTGGCGCCGAAGGGCACCGCGAAGGACGTGTACTCCTTCGGTACGCCGAGACGCTCGGTGACGCGCTGGGTGACCGGCATGGTGCCGACCGAGGAGCGCGAGACGAAGGCGAGCTGGATCGCGGGCCAGGCGCCCTTGAAGAACTGCAGCGGGTTGACCTTGGCGACCGTGGAGAGCAGCAGCGGGTAGACGCCGAACATCACCAGGGCGCAGCCGATGTAGATGTCGGCGGTGAACGTGGCGTACTTGCTGATGAGGTTCCAGCCGTAGTCCGCGATGGCGAAGCCGATGAGGCCGATGGTGCCGATCGGGGACAGCTTGATGACCCACCACAGGGCCTTCTGCAGCAGCGCGAGCACGGACTCGCTGAGGTCGAGGATCGGCTTGGCCTTCTCGTCGCCGATCTTGAGGATGGCGACGCCCGCGACGGCGGCCATGAAGACGATCTGCAGGACGTTCAGTTCGGTGAACGGCGTGATGACGTCGGTCGGGATGATCCCGGTGAGGAAGTCGATCCAGGAGCCGGTGTCCTCCGGCTTGGCGCCGTCCTTCGGGGTGAGGCCGGTGCCGGCGCCCGGGTTGGTGACCAGTCCGATGACGAGGCCGATGGCGACCGCGATCAGCGAGGTGATCATGAACCAGAGCAGGGTGCGGGTCGCGAGCCGGGCGGCGTTGTTGACCTTGCGCAGGTTGGTGATCGAGATGAGGATCGCGAAGAACACCAGCGGGGCGACGGCCAGCTTCAGCAGGCCGATGAAGGTGTCGCCCACCTTCGACAGGGTCGTGACCAGCCAGCTGATGTCCTGGCTGCGGGCGAGCCAGCCGAGCAGGACACCGAGGACCAGACCGCCGAGGATCTGCGCCCAAAAGGGGATCTTGAGGAACTTCGGTATCCGGAACCCGGGCTTGGGTTCGGCGGGGGAAGCGGAATTCGCGGACACGGACACACTCCGGGTAAAGACGGGGGACATGAAGGAGCGGCGACCGCGAAGGGCCGGCGGGCACCGCTGCTGTGGGTCTGTGAGGTGGTTCAGACGCGGCAACAGGCCGCGGACACGCAGCGGCAGAGATCGACATGCAGCCGCGCCACGAGCGGGACGCTCATGGCGATGCGGGGTGCGGCTGCTGTCTTCATGTCGAACACGTTAACACTTGAACTTTGAGTTCATCAAAGGACTTGTTTGAGGTAGAAGGCGACTCAAGGGTCCCAGAAACGGCGAAACCCCGGTACCGGAGCGACAAGCTCCGGTACCGGGGTTCGATGCGTGTGACGAACCTTACGACTGCGTGCCTTACGACTGCGTGCGCGCCGCGTCGTCGGCGACATCCTCCTGCGTACGGTTGCGCTCCAGGCTGGCCTTGACGTTGTCGACCTTCGCCACGACCTTCTCCGAGGCGCGGTCGCGCTCCTTGCGCAGCAGCACGAAGCTGATCGGGGCCGAGACCACCAGGGAGAGCAGGGCCACCCACAGCAGGTTGGACCCGCCGAGACCGCGGGGCACGATGCCGGAGTAGACGAGGCCCCAGACGACCAAGAAGCAGCCCGCGAAGACCCCGAGTCGCATCAGCGTGTAGCGGAGCATGTCAATCCACTCTTCCGTTCCGAAATAGCCCGAGAGTGCCCGAGCGGGACGAGCCCTTCCAGTGAAGCACGGGGCCCGCGCCGGGCAAGAGGGGGGTCAGAACCGCATCGGCTGCGGCGACTCCCGCAGTGCGCGGTCGGGGCCCGGGTACTCCCGGATCACCTCGTAGCGGGTGTTCCGCTCGACCGGGCGGAACCCGGCCTCGCGGATGAGGTCGAGCAGGTCGTCACGGCCGAGCTTGTTCGGGGTGCCGAAGTTGTCCGCGTCATGCGTGATCTTGTACTCGACGACGGAGCCGTCCATGTCGTCGGCGCCGTGCTGCAGGGCCAGCTGCGCGGTCGCGACGCCGTGCATGACCCAGAAGACCTTGACGTGCGGCACGTTGTCGAAGAGCAGCCGGGAGACGGCGAAGGTCTTCAGGGCCTCGGCGCCGGACGCCATCTTCGTCCGCGCCTGCAGCCGGTTGCGGACCTTGCCGTCCTTCATGTCCACGAAGTCGTGCTGGTAGCGCAGCGGGATGAAGACCTGGAAGCCGCCGGTCTCGTCCTGGAGTTCCCGCAGCCGCAGCACGTGGTCGACCCGGTGCCGCCGCTCCTCGATGTGGCCGTACAGCATCGTGGCCGGGGTCTTCAGGCCCTTCTCGTGGGCGAGCCGGTGGATCCGGGACCAGTCCTCCCAGTGGGTGCGGTGGTCCACGATGTGCTGCCGGACCTCCCAGTCGAAGATCTCCGCGCCGCCGCCGGTCAGCGACTCCAGGCCGGCGTCGATCAGCTCGTCCAGGATCTCGCTCGCGCTCAGCTTGGAGATCGTCTCGAAGTGATGGATCTCGGTGGCCGTGAACGCCTTCAGGGAGACGTCCGGCAGCGCGGCCTTCAGCTCGCGCAGGGAGCGCGGGTAGTAGCGCCACGGCAGGTTCGGGTGCAGGCCGTTGACGATGTGCAGCTCGGTGAGATTCTCGCCCTCCATCGCCTTGGCGAGCTTCACCGCCTCCTCGATGCGCATCGTGTACGCGTCCTTCTCCCCCGGCTTGCGCTGGAAGGAGCAGTACGCGCAGGAGGCGGTGCACACGTTCGTCATGTTCAGGTGACGGTTCACGTTGAAGTGCACGACGTCGCCGTTCTTGCGGGTGCGCACCTCGTGCGCGAGCCCGCCGAGCCAGGCCAGGTCGTCGGACTCGTACAGGGCGATGCCGTCCTCGCGGGACAACCGCTCACCGGCGCGAACCTTCTCCTCAAGATCGCGCTTGAGCCCTGCGTCCATTGCCCGTACCTCTATCTCTCCGACGACCTGCGACAGACCCGACCAACCGTACGCCTACGCCTCTTCCGGCAGTTCCCCGACCCGGTTCTCCCACTTCGTGGAGAGCACGATCGTCGTGCGCGTCCGCGAGACGCCCTTGGTGCCGCTGAGTCTGCGGATCGTCTTCTCCAGGCCGTCCACGTCGGACACCCTCACCTTGAGCATGTACGAGTCGTCGCCCGCGATGAACCAGCAGTCCTCGATCTCGTGCAGGTCCCGCAGCCGCTGCGCCACGTCCTCGTGGTCGGCGGCGTCGGAGAGCGAGATGCCGATCAGCGCGGTGACGCCGAGGCCGAGGGACGCGGAGTCGACCGTCGCGCGGTAGCCGGTGATGACGCCGGCCGCCTCCAGGCGGTTGATGCGGTCGGTGACGCTGGGGCCGGAGAGGCCGACGAGGCGCCCGAGCTCGGCGTAGGAGGCGCGGCCGTTCTCGCGCAGAGCCTGGATGAGCTGCCTGTCCACGGCGTCCATAGGTCTGAGCCTTTCATTATTTAGCGTTTTCCTGAGTCTACGTGTAGAATCTAAGGCGTTGCAGGGTTCAAACCCTGTGAATCTTTCGGAATCTCAGCCGATCAACGACGATCCTTCGATTTCTTCAGGAGTGTTCCCCGTGTACACGATCGAGATGGCCTACGCCCGCATGCGCGAGCTGCAGGATCTGGCCAACCGCTCGCGTGTCCATCAGTCCGCCGACGCCGCGCGCAGGGCCAAGAAGCAGCGCGCCGCGAAGAAGCGCTAACCCTCGCGGGAGCTTCCGAGCTCCCCCTTCCACCGGCGGTACAGCTCGTGCGGCACCCCTGCCGCGTCAAGGGCCCGCCCCGCGACGAAGTCCACCAGATCCTGGATGTGCGTCGCCCCCGCGTAGAACGCCGGAGAGGCGGGCAGCACGACCGCGCCCGCCTCGTCCAGGCTCACCAGGTGCTTCAGCGTCTGCCCGTTCAGCGGTGTCTCCCGTACGCAGACGACGAGACGCCGGCTCTCCTTGAGCGTCACGCTCGCCGAGCGCTGCAGCAGATCCTTCGAAAGGCCGAGCGCGACCCCGGCCACGCACGCCGTGGACGCGGGCACGATCAGCATCCCCTTGGCCGCGTACGACCCCGACGAGGGCCCCGCCGCCAGATCCCCGGCGGCCCAGTACCGCACGTCGTCCACCGGCACCTCGAAGGTCCCCGGCTTCCCGTCGGCGCCGCGGGCCAGCCACTCCCGCAGGTCCTCCTGCCAGTGCGCGTCCCGGAAGGCGATGCCCGTCTCGTCGAGGATCGTCAGCCGCGAGGCCCGCGAGACCACCAGGTCCACGCTCTCCCCGGCCGCGAGCAGCGCACGCAGCACCGCTGCGGCATACGGGGTCCCCGAGGCGCCGGACACCCCCACGATCCAAGGCTTACGCTGCGTATCTCCTGGCTTCACGCCCTGAGCCTAGACGGTCAGCCCGCGCACCAGCAGATCGAGCAGCGCGCAGACGAACAGCGCGATGCCGATGAAGCCGTTGACCTGGAAGAAGGCCCGGTTGAGCCGCGAGAGGTCGTGCGGCTTCACGATGGAGTGCTCGTAGACGAACGCGCCGGCGACGATCGCGAGGCCGAGCCAGAGGAACGCGCCCGCGCCGGTCTCCGCGGCGTACCAGGCGAACAGCGCCGTGGTCACCAGGTGGCAGCCGCGCGCGCCCCAGATGGCGGCCGGGATGCCGAACCGCGCCGGCACCGAGAGCACGCCGACCTCCCGGTCGGTCTCCACGTCCTGGCAGGCGTAGATCAGGTCGAAGCCGCCGATCCACACGCCCACCGCGAGGCCCAGGATCACGGCCGTCCACGACCACTCGCCGGTGATCGCGAGCCAGGCGCCGATCGGCCCGATGGCCTGGGCGAGGCCCAGGATCGCCTGCGGGAAGTTCGTGAACCGCTTGCCGTACGGATAGACGACCATCGGGATCACCGCGACCGGCGCGAGGGCCAGGCACAGCGGGTTGAGCAGCGCGGCGGAGCCCAGGAACACGACGACCGCGATCAGCGCGCCGGTCCAGGCGGACTTCACGGACACGGCGCCCGTGACCAGTTCGCGGTGCGCGGTCCTGGGGTTACGGGCGTCGATCTCGCGGTCGATGATCCGGTTCGCGGCCATGGCGAACGTACGCAGACCGACCATGCAGATCGTGACGAGCAGCAGCCGGCCCCAGTGGATGTTCTTGTCCCACTGGAACATCGCGGTCAGGGCGGCGATGTAGGCGAAGGGCAGCGCGAAGACCGAGTGCTCGATCATGACCAGGCGCAGGAAGGCTTTGGTGCGGCCGGGCTGCTGCGGCAGTGCGGCGGAAGCGGAACTCACAGGCCGTACTCCCTCCAGCGGCGGTCGACTTTCGCCGCCGTGTCCGGGTCGGACTCGACCATGTCGGGCCAGCCCCCGTCCCGGGTGTAGCCCTCCTCGGGCAGCTTCTTCGTCGCGTCGATGCCCGCCTTGCCGCCCCAGAACTGCTGGTACGAGGCGTGGTCGAGGTGGTCGACGGGTCCCTCGACGACGGTGAGGTCACGGCCGTAGTCGGTGTTGCCGAGCGCGCGCCAGGCCACCTCGTGCAGATCGTGCACATCGCAATCGGAGTCCACGACCACGATCAGCTTGGTCAGGGACATCATGTGCGCGCCCCAGATGGCGTGCATGACCTTCTGCGCGTGTTTGGGGTACTTCTTGTCGATCGCGACGATCGCGCAGTTGTGGAAGCCGCCCGCCTCGGGCAGGTGGTAGTCCACGATGTCCGGCACGATGATCTTGAGCAGCGGGAGGAAGAACCGCTCCGTCGCCCGGCCCAGCGGCCCGTCCTCCGTCGGCGGCCGCCCCACGACGATCGACTGGAGCAGCGGCCGCTTGCGCATCGTCACGCAGTCGATGGTCAGCGCGGGGAAGGGCTCCTGCGGCGTGTAGAAACCGGTGTGGTCGCCGAAGGGCCCCTCGGGCAGCATCTCGCCGGGCTCCAGCCACCCTTCGATGACGACCTCCGCCTGGGCCGGGACCTGCAACGGCACCGTCTTGCAGTCGACCATCTCGATCCGCTTGCCCTGGAGGAAGCCCGCGAAGAGGTACTCGTCGATGTCGCCGGGCAGCGGGGCGGTGGACGCGTACGTCACGGCGGGCGGACACCCGAAGGCGATCGCGACCGGAAGCCGCTCGCCCCTCCTCGCCGCGACCTGGTAGTGGTTCCGGCTGTCCTTGTGGATCTGCCAGTGCATGCCGATGGTGCGCTTGTCGTGGCGCTGGAGGCGGTAGAGCCCGAGGTTGCGGACACCGCTCTCCGGGTCCTTGGTGTGCGTGAGCCCCAGGTTGAAGAAGGAGCCGCCGTCCTTGGGCCAGGTGAACAGCGCGGGCAGCCGGTCCAGGTCCACGTCGTCGCCGGTGAGCACGACCTCCTGCACGGGGGCGTCCTTCACCTTCTTCGGCGGTACGTGCGCCATCGCGCCGAGCTTGCCGAACGCCTCGCGCACCCCGACGAACCCGTGCGGCAGCTCGGGCTTGAGGAGCCCGCCGATCTTCTCGCTGATCTCGCCGTACGACTTCAGGCCGAGGGCCTTGAGCAGCCGCCGGTCCGTGCCGAACACGTTCATCGCGAGCGGCATGTCGCTGCCCTTGACGTTCTCGAACAGCAGCGCCGGGCCGCCCGCCTTCTGTACGCGGTCGACGATCTCGCCGACCTCCAGATACGGGTTGACCTCGGCCTTGATGCGCTTGAGATCGCCCTCGCGCTCCAGGGCCCGGAGCAGAGAGCGGAGATCGTCATAAGCCATGCGGTCAAGTATCGGTCACCGGCTACCCTGGCCCCGTCACCGGGTGCGCCCGGCGCCCGCACTCCGCTCCTTGGGGGAACTCCAGCGCATGCTCAGGTATCTGCCGTTCCTGCTGGTCCTGGCCGTGTGGATCTACGCCTTCATCGACGTCCTGAACACACCGGAGAAGGAAGTGCGCCACCTGCCGAAGGTGGCGTGGGTCATCATCGTGCTCCTCTTCGGCGAGGTGCTGCTCGGGCCGATCGCCTGGTTCGTCACCGGCAAGAAACGGACTGCGTCCGGGCGGGCGGGGGGCGGCAGCTCCCGTCGGGGTGGCTGGGTCGCCCCCGACGACAACCCCGACTTCCTCAAGGGCCTCGAGAAGGACCGCGACCCGCGCGACGAGCCCTGACCCCGGCCCCCACCATGGGGGCTGCGCCCCCTCTCCCCCGCCTTGTCGGCGCTTCCGGCGTTTGAGGACGAGCCGCGGAGCGGCGATCGGGCGGGGTCCAGGGGCGCGGCCCCTGGTTTCGGAGAAGGGGCGGGACTGGGGCGTCCCACGAGGGCAACATGAAGGCATGACGATCCCCAGCGTCGACCTGCGCGCCTGGCGCTCAGGCACCCCCGGCGCCCGCGCCGAGATCGCCACCGCCGTGGACAACGGCCTGCGCACGGCAGGCTTCCTGCTGGTCACCGGCCACGGAGTGGACCCCGCCCTGCGGACAGCCATCCGCCACGAGGCGCACACCTTCTTCCGGCTCCCGCCCGCCGCCAAGGAGGCGTACGCCGCGAAGGTCGGCGGCCACGCCGAAGGCACCCCCTCGCCGCCGGACCTGAAGGAGTCCTTCTCCTTCGCCGCCGACGAACCGACGGGAGACGCCGCGGTCGACGCGGAGTGGTTCAGGCCCAACACCTGGCCGCGGGAGACCCCGGGCCTGCGCCGCCCGGTGGAGACGTACCTCGCCCGGATGCGGACGCTGTCCGACCAGCTCCTCGAACTGCTCGCCGTCGTCCTCGGCGAACCCGAGGACCGCTTCACCCGGCACACCGGCCACCCCACCTGGGGCTTCAACATCAACTGGTACCCGGCCCGGAACGCCCTCGGCGAACCGCGGCCGGGCCAGTTCCGCATCGGCGCGCACACGGACTTCGGCACGGTGACGGTCCTGGACCGGCAGGCGGGCCGCGGCGGGCTCCAGGTGTTCACGGACGCCGACGGCTGGCAGGACGCGCCGTACGACCCGGACGCGTTCACCATCAACATCGGTGACCTGATGGCGCGTTGGACGGGCGGCCGCTGGCGCTCGGGCCGCCACCGCGTGCTCCCGCCCCCGGCGGACGCGCCCGCCGAGGAGCTGATGTCGCTCGTGTACTTCTACGAGTGCGACCCGGGCACGGATGTGCGGGGCACCGACTCGCACGTGTATCTGCGGGGTCAGTTGGACGCGATCGCGGTCGACTGAGGTCCCGCGGGCGCCGGAGGGGTCAGTCCCCGCGCAGCACCAATGCGAGCAGCCCCGGAAAGCGCGCGTCGAACTCCTCGCGCCGCAGCCGGTTCACGCGCCGCGCGCCCTCGTCGCGCTGCTCGACAAGACCCGCCGCCCGCAGCGCCGCGAAGTGGTGACTGAGCGCGGGCTTTCCCACGGGTACGTCGAAGCTGCCGCAGGACCGCGTCCAGTCGTCCGAGGACGCCAACTCCCTGACCAGCGTGAGGCGTACGGGATCGGCGAGGGCCGCCAGCGCCTCCTGCACGGTGACGTCGTCGAGCCGCGCGTGCACCGGCGCCGCACGGTGACTCGCCCCTCGACCCGCTTCTCGCGCCATGCGCCCGCCTCCCGCACTTGCAGAGTGTTCGATGGAAACCATACAGTCCCGAGTGTTCAACGCGGATCGAACACCAAGCGAGTGCCAAGCACCGGGAGACAGCCATGCGCGCAGTCCAGCTCCACGAATTCGGCGGCCCCGACGTCCTCAAGGCCGTCGAGACCGACGCCCCCGAGCCGGGGCCGGGCCAGGTCGCCATCGACGTCGCGTACATCGGTGTGAACTTCGCCGACCTCAAGGCCCGCGCCGAGGGCTACCGCGTGCCGGGGCTGCCGTTCGTGCCCGGGCTTGAGGTGTCCGGCCGGGTCCGGGCGGCCGGCGCGGGCATCGAAGGGCTCCGCGTGGGCCAGGAGGTGGCCGCCCTGACGGCGGGCGGCGCCTACGCCGAGGTGGCCCTGGCCGAGGCCACGACCACCTTCCCGCTCCCGGCCGGCGTGGACCCGCGCACCGGCGCCACGCTCCCCACCGTCCTGCCCACGGCCCACGCCCTGCTGCACGAGGCGGGGCGGCTGCGCGCGGGCGAGACCGTCCTGGTGCAGGGCGCGGCGGGCGGCATCGGCACCGTGGCCGGGCAGTTGGCGAAGGCGGCGGGGGCCAGGGTGTTCGGCGTGGTGTCGAGCGCGGCGAAGGCGGAGTACGCGCGGAAGCACGGCTACGACGAGGTGTTCGTCGGCGACGGCTTCGCGGCGGCGGCGCGCGCGGCCACCGGCGGGCGGGGCGTCGACCTCGCCCTCGACCCGGTCGGCGGCGACACCTTCCGCGCGAGCCTGGAGGCGCTCGCCGTCTTCGGCCGCCTCGTCTCCTTCGGCAACGCGAGCTCCGCGCAGCCGTGGCAGGTGGGACAGGCCGAGCTGTACCCGGGCGCCCGCTCCGTGACCGGCTTCTCGATCCTCTCCCTGGCACAGACGGACCCGCTGATCCTGCGCGAGGTCGCCGAGCGTGCCTTCCGGGCGGTGGCCGACGGCACCGTGACGCTGCCCGTCACCGCCGAATTCGCCCTGGAGGAGGCCGCAAAGGCGCACGAGCTGATGGGCGGCCGGGCGACGACGGGCAAGCTGCTGCTGCGCGTGAGCCCGTAGCACCCGGGCCCGAGGGCGCGAACTAGTCGTACTGCCGCCGCAGTTCGCTCCACCGGTCCTGGCTCCACGTCGACCAGTCCTTCGGCCTGCCGTCGAGCGCGTCCACCAGGAACTCGAAGTGGTTGTGCCAGCCCGCGAGGCAGTCCCGCCGGAACGAGTCGTCGCCGACCAGCTCGTTGGTGAAACGCAGCGTCGACCGTCCGGTGCCGGCCGGCTCCAGGTGGAAGCGGCACCGCCCGTGCAGGTCGATGGTGTACTCGGCGACGACGTCCGGGTCCCAGGCGGTGACGCGGCCGGAGTGCGCGGCCGCGGCCGGGTCCTCGTGGTTGAGCCAGCGCAGCGTCACGGCTCCGCCGAGGCGCGGCTCCAGCACGTCGGCGGCGGCGAGCCACCCCGGGAGTCCCTCCGGAGTGGCCACCGCCGCCCACACCTCGGCCACCGGGTGCCGCAGCCGCAGCACCCAGTGGAGCGTGTGCGTGTCCCCCTCGGTCCGGCTCGTACCCCACTCGATGGTGTCCCTGGCATCGCTCATGGGCCCAGCCTCACGCACCCGGTCCCCCAGGTCACGTACCCGGAAGGGATCCGCTAGGGGCGTTCGCCCGCCCTGTCGACGACCTTCCGCTCCAGGACGGCGGTCTTCTCGGTGACCTCGCCCTTCTCGGCGTACGGCCTGTCCTCGGTCATGACGGTGCGCTCGCCCAGGTACTGCTTGGTCTTCTTGTCGAAGATCAACTCCTGGCGCGCGCCGTCGTCCTCCCAGGCGATGGCGACCCCGTGCCGCCCCGCCGCGTCCACCGCGTCGTCCACCAGCTCCACACCGGGGATCTTCGCGGCGGCGAGGTAGAGGGCGGCGGCCTGCTCCGGCGGCATCAGGGCCTCGCGGGTGAGGTCGCCGACGGCCACGAAGGGCTTGCCGTTGTTCTCCTCGTCGGCGACCTTGTTCAGCCAGTCGAGCATGTTGACCGGGTCGGTCGGCAGCTTCTGGAGGTTGCGGTAGTTGCTGTCGGTCACGAACAGGGGCAGCTCCGGCTTCATGCGCGTGTTCTTGTGGCCGTTCGCGGGCTCGTGCAGGAGGCTCGTGTGCCTGCCGTCCACGGAGAGCCAGATCTCCCGCTGGTGCAGGGGGTCCTGCCCTTCGTCGGAGCGGTAGCTCACCTTGCTCTTGATGTAGGTGAACTGGTCGTCCCGGACGTCCTTCGGCGCGGGCGAGCGCTTCGCGGCCGCCGCGATCTCCTTCAGCATCGCCACCGTCTCCTTCGACGGCGCGGCCTCGGCCGAGTCGCCGCCGAACGGCGAGGCGACGAACAGCCCCGCCGCGACGGACGCGGCCACCGCGCC